>NZ_JBNCNM010000004.1:320342-378959 GCF_049846985.1 Streptomyces sp. DT190
GTACGGGACCGGGCCTGCTGGCGCCGAGACCGCGTACGGGACCGGGCACACCGGCGCCGGAGCCCCGGACCGGACCGGGCGCTCAGGCGCCACCGGGGCTGCGGACCGCACCGGGCGTTCCGGACCCGCCGGGACCGCAGACGGCGCCGGGCGTTCCCACCCCGAAGCCGGAACCGCCGCCGGAGCCGGAACCGCCGCCGGAACCGCATCCTCGGGCCACGACGGGCGTCCCCGTACGGCAGCGCCGGGCGGCGGCGGCCATCCCGGCCCGGCCGATCCCCGGAGCACCGGCAGACCGGCCGCCTCCTCCGCGCATGCTCACGACAAGACTGCTCACGGCACGACCGCTCACGGCCGCGCCGCCGCCCCCGCCGGTCCGGACAGCCCGGCCTCGCCTGACGAGCGCGTCGGCCGTGGACGCAAGGGCACTCCCCTGCGGGGCACCGACGTGCCGCCCGGGGCGCGCCGCCGGGGCGGCCTCGGGGCATGGGCCCGGCGGTGGGCCGGAGGGCGCGCGGAGGCACCCCCGGAACCGCGCGGGACGTACGAGGACGCACCGGCCGGGCCGGTCGTGGCGGCGGGGCCCTCGGCCACGGCCCCGGCCCTTCCCGAGACCTGGCCGGACGCGGCCGCGCTGCTGCTGACGGCCCTGGGTCCCGGACCCCGGTTGTGGGAGCGCGGGCCGGGCCACCCCGAGGCGCTCGCCGTGCGGCTCGGTACGGCGGACCGGGCGGCGCCGGACGGCTCGGGCCTGCTGCCCGCCGTGCCGGTGACGGCCGGGCTGCGCGAGGTCGGCGCGCTGGGTCTGGCCGGCCCCCGGGCCCGGCTGTCCGGGCTGGCCCGCGCCGTCCTGGCCCAGCTCGCCGCGCTGCACTCCCCCGACCTGCTGGAGATCGTCCTCATCACGGCGGACCGCTCCCGCCCCCTGGAGGAGCGCACCGCCGAGTGGTCCTGGCTGGGCTGGCTGCCCCATGTCCGCCCGGGACACGGTCAGGACTGCCGTCTGCTGCTGGCCCACGACCGCGAACAGGCCGCGGCCCGCACGGACGAGTTGCTGCGCCGTCTGGAGGACCACCTGGCGGAGGAGGGCACGGGCGCGGGCACCACCGGTGCCGGGCTGATCCCGGGCGCGGGCACCACCGGTGCCGAACTGATCCCGGGCGCGGGCACCACCGGTGCCGGGCTGATCCCGGGCGCGGGCACCACCGGTGCCGGGCTGATCCCGGGCGCCCGGAGCTCCGGCGCCCACCCCGCCGACGCCCCGGGCACCCCTGCCTCCCCCACCCGCGACACCCTCGGGAGCGCCCCCGGCAGCCGCCCCGCGGGCGGCCCGCCGCCCGGCGCGCCCGCCCGCGACGGCGCCCACCCCGCCGACGCGTTTGAAGCCGTAGGCTCCCACGCCCCGGCGGCCGCCGGAGGTGCGCGGCCCCCGGCGCAGTCCCGGCCGGCCGGCCACCGCCCTGCCTGGGCCCGGGACGACGACGCCCCGGCCGCCGCGAGCGGCTTCCCGGGGCCGTACACGGTCGTCGTCGTGGACGGCGATCCCGGCGGAGCCGAGCTGCGGAAGGCCGTGGCGCGGCTGGCGCTGGAGGGGCCGCGGGCCGGGATCCACGTGATCTGTCTGGCCGAGACCGCGGCCGCCTCGCCCGCCTCGCCCGTCACCGAGACCTACGAGGCGGCCTGCTCCGCGGCGCCGACCTTCCGGCAGTGCGGCGCGGTCGCGCTCCTCAGCGGGGACGTGGCGACGGCGCTGCGGCTGCTGCGCGTGGCCCCGGTGGGCGGGGACGGCGGGGTGCCGGGTCCCGTCGGGCACGGCACCGTCGCCACCGTCGACGCGGTCTCCCCGGCCTGGGCCGAGCGGTTCGCGCGGGCGCTGGCGCCGCTGCGGACGGACGGCCCGGCGGGCGAGCCGCAGCCACGGGTCTCGGCGCCGCTGCCGCAGGCGGCCCGGCTGCTGGACGAGCTGGGCCTGGCCCGGGCCACCCCGGCCTCGCTGATGGCCCGCTGGGCGGACGCGGCCGACGACACCGACGCGCTGGGCGGCCGGGTGCGCGCGGTGCTGGGCGCCGGTCCGCGCGGCCCGGTCGGCGTGGACCTGGCGGCGCAGGGACCGCATCTGCTCGTCGAGGGCCCTCCGGGCAGCGGCCGTACGGAGCTGCTGCGGGCGGTCGTGGCGTCCCTGGCCGCCGCCGAGCGGCCGGACCGGCTGGGCATCGTGCTGGTGGACGGCCGGGGCGGACCGGGCGCGGGCGGCGGCCCGGGCGACGGGCTGCGGGTGTGCACGGACGTGCCGCACGTGAGCACGTATCTCACGGCTCACGATCCGGTCCTGATGCGGGAGTTCGCGCAGTCCCTGAGCGCGGAGCTGAAGCGCCGGGCCGAGCTGCTCGGGCGGAGCGACTTCGCCGAGTGGCACACGGGACGTGAGCTGAAGGGCCGTATGGTCGCCCAGCGCACCGCGGCGGCCCGCGGCGCCCAGCCGGGCGAGGCGGCCGCCGGCGCCGGTGACCTGGACAGCACGTCCAGCTCCACGCTGCGGCTGCGGCCCGGCGGGGCCCGTCGGCAGACGGAGGCGGCGGCGCCTCCGCTCCCCCGGCTGGTGGTGGTCGTGGACGACCTGGACGCCCTGGTCTCCCCCGCCCTCGGCTCGACGGGCCGCCCCGCCGCCGGATCGGTGATGCGCGCCCTGGAGGCCGTGGCCCGGGAGGGCGAACGGCTTGGCGTGCACCTGGTGGCGGCCACCGGCCCGTGCCCCCGTACGGCGGAGACGGAGCCGGTCCGCCGGGCCACCCTGCGCGTCACTCTGGACGCCCCGGCCACGGGCCCCGACGAGCCCGCGCCCGGCCGTGGCAGCCTCACCTGCGCGGACGGGCGGGTCACGCCGTTCCAGGGCGGGCGGGTCACCGGCCGGATTCCCCGCACGGCGACGCTGCGCCCCACGGTCGTGCCGCTGGAATGGCACCGCATGGGTGACCCACCGGCCCGGCGTCCGGTGCGGGAGCTCGGAAATGGCCCGACCGACCTGGCACTGTTGGCCAGCGCGCTGGAAAGGGCGGCGCGGGAGGTCGCGGCGGCGCGGGTGCCGTCCCTTCTGTGACGGGGGGCGGCCCTCGGCCCCGCCCGGCGTCACGGGCCGCGTCCCTGGTCACGAGGGGGTCACGATCCCCCGCTTGACAGCCGACGCCATCTTGCCGCCCCCGCACACCCGGGCGTAGACCAGATCGCACGGGAGCGCGCTCGACGTTCGACGAGGAACGAAGAACGGGGCAGTCATGCGCATGACGAGCAGCACCATCCGGAACCGCTGGTCGCCCGAGCGGGACAAGGCGACCCCCCGAAGCCGCAGAGCCACCAGGGCCGCGGCGGCCGTCGCCGCGGGAGCGCTCGCGCTCTCGCTCACCGCCTGCGGAGGCGACGACGGCAACGACAGCAGTGGAGACACGGGCACCTCCGAGGAGACCGCCAACAGCGTCACCCTGCCCAAGCTGGACGGGACGAGCCTGGAGATCGCCGCCGTCTGGACCGGCACCGAACAGGCCAACTTCAAGAAGGTCCTGGCGGAGTTCGAGAAGCGCACGGGCGCCAAGGTCACGTTCGTGCCGGCACAGGACCCGATCATCAACTTCATCGGCTCGAAGGTGGCCGGCGGGCAGCCGCCGGACGTCGTGATGCTGCCGCAGCCGGGCGCCATCAAGCAGGCCGTGGACCGCGGCTGGGCCAAGCCGCTCGGCGCCGACGCCCAGAAGGAGCTCGGCGAGAACTACTCGCAGGGCTGGCAGGACATCGGCAAGGTCGGCGACAAGCAGTACGGCGTCTACTACAAGGCCGCCAACAAGTCCCTGATCTGGTACAACAACCGGGTCTTCGAGAACGCCGGGGCGAGCGAGCCCGAGACCTGGCCGGACCTGCTGAACACGGCCCAGACGGTCTACGACTCCGGCGTCACCCCGTTCTCCGTCGGCGGCGCCGAGGGCTGGACGCTCACCGACTGGTTCGAGAACGTCTACCTCTCCCAGGCCGGCCCGGAGAAGTACGACCAGCTGGCCAAGCACGAGATCAAGTGGACGGACCCGTCCGTGAAGGACGCGCTGACCACGCTCGCGCAGGTCTGGGGCAAGCCGGACTACATCGCGGGCGGGGCCAACGGGGCGTTGCAGACCGACTTCCCGGCCTCGGTCACGCAGGTCTTCACCGGTGGGGACCAGCCCAAGGCGGCCATGGTCGCGGCGGGCGACTTCGCGCAGGTCAACATCCCCTCCTCGATGAAGGTCGGCACGGACGCGAAGGTGTTCCCGTTCCCGGCGGTCGGGGACAACGGGCCGGTGGTCTCGGCCGGTGACGCCGCCGTGATCCTGGAGGACTCGAAGGGGGCGCAGGCCCTGGCCACCTGGCTCGCCTCGCCGGACGCGGCGACGATCCAGGCCAAGCTGGGCGGCTACCTCTCGCCGAACAAGAACGTGGAGAACTCCGCGTATCCGAACTCGGTGCAGCAGAAGATCGCCAAGGCGCTCATCGACGCCGGTGACGACTTCCGCTTCGACATGTCCGACCAGGCCCCGCAGGCCTTCGGCGGCACGCCCGGAAAGGGCGAGTGGAAGATCCTCCAGGACTTCCTGAAGAACCCGAAGGACGTGGCGGGCACGCAGGCGAAGCTGGAGGCCGAAGCGGCCGCGGCGTACGGGAACTGACGTCATGACGTCGGCCACGGCGGCAGGGGGCGTCGAGCCCCCTGCCGCTCCCAAGTCGCGCAAGAGTGTGACCGGCACCCGCAGGATGGTCGCGGCGCTGTTCCTGCTGCCCGCGCTCGTCCTGCTCGGCGCGCTCGTGGTGTACCCGATCGGGTACTCGGTGGTCCGCAGCTTCTACGACCAGTCCGGCGACGGCTTCGCCGGCATCGACAACTACAAGGCCCTCTTCACCGACGAGGGCATTCGCACCGCGCTGAAGAACAACGTCTTCTGGGTGGTGTTCGCGCCGACGGTCGCCACGGCCCTCGGTCTGATCTTCGCGGTGCTGACCGAACGGGTGCGCTGGGGCACGGCGTTCAAGCTGGTCGTCTTCATGCCGATGGCGATCTCGATGCTGGCGGCGGGCATCATCTTCCGCCTGGTGTACGACCAGGACCCGGACAAGGGCGTGGCGAACGCGGTGTGGGTGGGCGTGCACGACACCTTCGCCCAGTCGTCGGCGTTCCCCAAGGCGCACCCGGGCCGGGAGTCGCCGCTGGAGCCGGCGGGCGGCGGCGCGTTCATCACCGAGTCGCCCGTGCGCGCGGGCGAGCCCGTCTCGCTGCCGCTGGTGGGCGTCGCGCCGGACCTGATGCCGGACGACGCGAAGCCGGCGGTGGCGCCGAAGCCCGAGCCGGACAAGGTCACCGGCACGACCTGGCAGGACTTCACACGCGGCAAGGGCGTCGGCACCCTCAACAGCGTCGACGCGTCCGAACTGGGCTACGCCGGGATGCGCGTCGAGGCCGTGAAGGACGGCAGGGTGGTGGCCTCCACCACGGCCGGCGACGACGGCACCTTCACGCTGCCCGCCGCGGCCGACGGAGCGCAACTCAGGCTCCCGGAAAGCAACTTCAAGGAGCCGTACAACGGCCTGGACTGGCTCGGCCCGTCCCTGGTCACCCCGTCCATCATCGGCGCGTACATCTGGATGTGGGCGGGCTTCGCGATGGTGCTGATCGCGGCCGGGCTCGCGGGCGTGCCGCGGGAGCTGCTGGAGGCCGCCCGGGTCGACGGCGCCACGGAGTGGCAGGTGTTCAGACGGGTCACGGTGCCGCTGCTGGCGCCGGTCCTCGCGGTCGTCACCGTCACCCTGATGATCAACGTGCTGAAGATCTTCGACCTGGTCTTCATCATCGCCCCGGGTTCCGCGCAGGACGACGCGAACGTGCTCGCCCTGGAGCTGTACCGCAAGGGCTTCTCCGAGGACCAGCCGGGCATCGCCAGCGCCATCTCGGTGTTCCTGCTGCTGCTCGTGATCCCGGTGATGTGGTTCAACGTACGGCGGCTGAGGCGGGAGGTGCGGCGATGACCGCGGACGCGGGCCCTGTGCCCGGCAAGGCGGCGCGGCCCACCGACCCGGTGCGGGCGAAGCGCTCGCTGGGGTCCCGGCTGGTCGAGGGGGTCAGCGGTGGACTGGTGCGGGTGTTCCTCATCCTGGTCGGCCTGTTCTGGCTGGTGCCGACGATCGGTCTGCTGCTGGCCAGTCTCCGCTCGCCGGAGGACATCGCGGCGAGCGGCTGGTGGAAGGTGTTCACCGAGCCGTCGCAGATCACCTTCGACAGCTACGCCGAGCTGCTGGAGAACGAGGACATCACCAGCAGCCTGCTGAACACGGTGTGGATCACCGTCCCGGCGACCCTGCTGGTGGTGATCATCGGCTCGCTGGCGGGCTACGCCTTCGCCTGGATGGATTTCCCCGGTCGCGACTGGTGGTTCCTGGGTGTGGTCGGCCTGTTGGTCGTGCCCGTGCAGGTCGCGCTGATCCCGATCGCCGAACTCTTCGGCAAGATCGGCATCTTCGGCTCGGTGCTCGGCGTGGTGCTCTTCCACGTCGGCTTCGGCCTGCCGTTCGCCGTGTTCCTGCTGCGGAACTTCTTCGCCGAGATCCCGCGGGAGCTGCTGGAGGCGGCGCGGCTGGACGGGGCCGGCGAACTGCGCCTGTTCTTCCGCGTCGTGATGCCGCTGGGCGCTCCGGCGATCGCCTCGCTGGGCATCTTCCAGTTCCTGTGGGTGTGGAACGACATGCTGGTCGCGCTGATCTTCTCGGACTCCGGGAGCCAGCCGATCACGGTCGCACTGCAGACGCAGGTACGGCAGTTCGGCAACAACATCGACGTGCTGGCACCCGGCGCGTTCATCTCGATGGTGGTCCCGCTGGCCGTCTTCTTCGCGTTCCAGCGGCAGTTCGTGTCCGGCGTGATGGCGGGCGCGGTCAAATAGCCCTGCTCACAGAGCGGTTGGAGGGGCGGGCCGGGTGCGGTCCGCCCCTTCGGCGTTCCCCCGGATGCCGTAGCCGCCGTAACCAACAGGCCCCACCGGCCGTTCCCGGGCCGAACGCCCGCGCCGACCGATGGATGGCCTCTTGCCCAGGTTCAGTGTCATTGTCCCCGCGTACCAGGTTCAGGCGTACCTGCACGAGTGCCTCGAATCGGTGCTCTCCCAGTCCTGTCCCGATCTGGAACTGATCGTCGTCGACGACTGCTCGCCGGACGCGTGCGGCGCGATCATCGACGAGTTCGCCGCCCGCGACGCGCGCGTCCACCCCGTCCACCTCCCCGAGAACGTCGGCCTGGGCCGCGCGAGAAACGCCGGCGTGGCCCACGCGAGCGGCGACTACCTGCTGTTCCTCGACAGCGACGACACCCTCGTGCCCGACGCGCTGCGCGCCATCGCGGACCGGCTGAAGGAGACGGGCGATCCCGACGTCCTGGTCTTCGACTACGCGCGCACCTACTGGACGGGCGAGGCGGTCCGCAACCAGGCGGCCCTGCAGCTGACCGAGCAGGGCCCGGCCCCGTTCCGCCTGGAGGACCGGCCGGGCCTGCTGCGGCTGCTGATGGTCGCCTGGAACAAGGCGTACCGGCGGGAGTTCGTCGAGAAGGAGGAGTTCGCCTTCCCGCCCGGCCTGTACGAGGACACGCCGTGGACGTACCCGGTGCTGATGACCGCGGAGTCGATCGCGACCCTGGACCGGGTCTGCGTGCACTACCGGCAGCGACGGCAGGGCAGCATCCTGCGCACCACCAGCGAGCGGCACTTCGACGTCTTCGAGCAGTACGACCGGGTGTTCGCGTTCCTCCAGGAACGCCCGGGACTGGCCCAGTGGCGGCCGGTGCTGTTCCGCCGCATGGTCCACCACCTGGCGATCGTGTACTCCCGGCGGGACCGTCTGCCCAAGGGCTCGCGCGCCGACTTCCTGCGCCGGGCCCGCGCACACTACCGCCGCTACCGCACTCCGGGCGTGCCCGTCCCGCTGCGCGCCCGGGTGCACCACGTCCTGATCCGTTTCGGCCTGCACCGCACCTACCGGACGCTCCAGCTGGCCTCGGCCCTGCACCGCCGTCTCGCCCGCAGGACGGGCAGGCTGCTGCGGGGCCTGCGGGCGGTCGTGCTGCGGTCCCACTACCGCCTGCAGCGCTGTCTGCCGCTGCGCGCCGACCGGGCCGTCTTCACCGCCGACGACGGCCGCGGCCACGGGTGCGACCCGGGGGCGCTGGAGTCCGCCTTCCGCGATCTCGCGCCGCACGTCCGCACGGCGTGGGTCGCCCGTCCCGAGCACCACCACACGATCCCGCCGGGCCCGCGCCGCCTCGTGCCCGGCACGGCCGCCTACTGGACGGCGCTCGCCCGCTCCCGGTACCTGGTCAGCAACACCGGCTTCGACCCCGGCCTGGCCAAGCGCCGGGGCCAGGTCCTGATCCAGACGGGGCAGGGCACCCCGCTGGGCCATATCGGCCTGGACCTCCAGGAGCGCCCGGCGGCCGCCCGGGGCCGGGACTTCGCCGGGTTGCTGCGGGACGTCGACCGGTGGGACTACGTGCTGTCCGCCAACCGCCACACCACCCTGACGCAGGAGCGCGTCCACCCCGGCCGCTACACCACGCTGGAGTACGGCCGCCCCCGCAACGACGTGTTCCGCACCGCCACCCCGGCGGACGTGACCCGGCTGCGCGCCTCGCTCGGCATCCCGGAGGGGACGGTGGCGATCCTGTACGCGCCGACCCACCGCGACTACCGGCGCTCGCCGTACCGCAGCCTCGACCTGCAGCGGATCGCGCGCCGCCTGGGTCCGCGCTTCGTCGTCCTGGCCCGCGGCCACCACGCCTACGGCACCCCGCTGACCACGACCTGCGGCCGGGTCGTCGACGTCAGCGACCACCCGAGCGTCCAGTCGCTCTGCCTGGCCTCCGACGCCCTGGTCACGGACTACTCGTCGCTGATGTTCGACTACGCCAACCTGGACCGGCCGATCGTGATCCACACCGACGACTGGGAGGCGTACGAGGCGGCCCGCGGCACCTACTTCGACCTGCGCGCCTTCCCGCCCGGCGCGATCGCCCGCGGCGAGGACGAGCTGATCGACATCTTCGCCACCGGCCACTGGCGCGGCTCCCGGTCGGCGCAGCTGCGCGCGGCGTTCCGCGAGCGGTTCTGCACCTACGACGACGGGCGGGCCGCCGAGCGGGTGGTCCGCCGGGTCGTCCTCGGGGAGACGGAGCTGCCGCCGGTGGTGCCGCTCGGCGAGCGCCGTCCGGTGCCGTCGGCGGCGGCCGCGCTGACGCGCGAGCCGCTCGCGACGGTGCCGTCCCCGGCCGGCGCGCACGCGGCCGCCCTCACCGACCACCTCTGACCACGGTTCACCATCCCGGGACGCCCCATGCCCTCCAGCCCTTCACGGCCGACCCCCAGCCGTCCGCCCTCCTGGCGCCCCTCCGGGCGCCCGGGCCGTCCGCGCGCGGCCTGACCGGGCCCGCGCTTCCCCTGGCCAGCAGCAGAGCCTCGACAGAAAGAGCAGAATGCCCCGCTTCAGCATCGTCGTCCCGTCCCATGGCGTCGCGGGCCGGTTGTCCCTGGCGCTGGACTCGATCCTCGCCCAGTCGTTCGGCGACTTCGAGCTGATCCCGGTGTGCGACGCGCCCGACGCCCCGGCGGCGGACGTGGTGGCCGGGTACGCCGGGCGGGACTCCCGGGTGACGCCGGTGTACTCGCCGCCGTCGGCCGGTCTGGCGGGGGCGCGCAACACCGGGCTGCGGGCGGCGGTCGGCGGCCACGTGCTGTTCCTCGACGGCGACGACGTCCTGGTCCCGGGGGCGCTGGCGGCGCTGGACGCCCGGCTGGAGGAGACCGGCGACGTGGACGTGCTGTACGCCGAGCACGAGCGGACCCCCTGGTGGGAGGGCGAGCCCGCCAACCCGGCCGCTCCCCTGCTGGCCGGGACCCCGGACCGGGCCTTCTCGCCGGACGAGGCCCCGCGCCTGACCGGGGTGACGCTCCCGGCGTGGAGCGCGGTCTACCGCCGGGCCTTCCTCACCGAGCGGGACCTGGCCTTCCCCGGCGACCACTTCACCGACGTCGGGTTCGGCGGTCTCGTCGCCCTGCGGGCACAGCGGGTGGCGGTCCTGCGCTCGGTCGTCGTCCGGCACCTGCTGCGCCGGCAGGGCAACCGGCTGAATCTGCCGGGCGGGCACCACACCGAGCTGCTCGACCAGGCCGAGCTGGTGCTGACCCGGGCGGCGGAGCAGGGGCTGTCCGCCGAGCGGCTCGGGCCGCTGTTCGAGCAGCTCTTCGCCGCCGTGCTGAAGACGGCCGCGCATCCCCGGCGGCTGCCGGCCGGGCGGCGCGCCTTCTTCCGGCGGGCGAGCGCGCTCTACCGGCGGCACCGCCCCGCCGGGTACCGGGCACCCGGCGGCAGCCTCGGCGTCCAGCACCGGCTGCTGGCGTCCGGTTCGTACGCGGCGTTCCGCCTGCTGCGCGCCGCCAACCGCAGGGCGGCCGGGGCCGCCGCGCTGCTGCCCCGCCCGCGCGGGCTGCGCACCCGCCTGCGGTACGCGGTGCAGCTGCGTCTGCCGCTCGACGGGAACCTGGTCGTGTACTGCGCGTACTGGGGCCGCGGCTACGCCTGCAACCCGGCCGCGATCCACGCCAAGGCCCGCGAACTCGCCCCGCACCTGCGGGCGGTGTTCCTGGTGGAGCCGGAGGCGGTACGGAGCATGCCGCCGGACGTGGAGTACGCGGTGATCGGCAGCCGGACGTACTGGAAGGTGCTGGCCCGCGCGAAGTACCTGGTCAACAACGCCAACTTCGCCGACGCGGTGGTCAAGCGCCCGGGCAGCGTGCATCTGCAGACGCAGCACGGCACACCGCTGAAGACGATGGGCGCCGACCAGGCGACGTACCCGGTGGTGGCCGCGGCGACCGGGAGCTTCGCCCGGCTGCTGGCCCGGGTGGACCGCTGGGACTACAACCTCACCTCCAACCGCCACTCCACCGAGATGTGGGAGCGCGCCTTCCCCGCCGCGCACGAGACGCTGGAGTACGGCTATCCGCGCAACGACGTCTACTGCACGGCCTCCGGCGAGGACGTCGCCCGCGTCCGCAAGGAACTGGGCGTCCCGGACGGCAAGAAGGCCCTGTTGTACGCCCCCACGCACCGCGACTACGCCACGGGTTTCGCCTCCGGCCTGGACCTGGCGGAGTTCTGCGAGGCGATCGGCGACGAGTACGTCGTCCTGCTGCGCGCCCACTACTTCTACGACCGGGGCGCCTCCCGGGGCGGCGGCCGGATCATCGACGTCACCGGGCACCGCTCCTCGGAGGACGTGTGCCTGGCGGCGGACGCGCTGATCACCGACTACTCGTCGATCATGTTCGACTACGCCAACCTGGACCGGCCGATCGTCGTGTACGCCGACGACTGGGACGTCTACCGGGAGACCCGGGGCGTCTACTTCGACCTGATGGAGTGCCCGCCCGGCCGGGTCGCCCGGACGCCCGGGGAACTCGCGGCCCTGTTCCGCGACGGCGGCTGGGCCGACGAGTCCGCGACGGCGCTGCGGGCCGCGTTCCGGGAGCGGTTCTGCCAGTTCGACGACGGGCGGGCCGCCGAGCGGGTCGTGCGCCGGGTGCTGCTGGGCGAGCCGCCCGAGTCGATCCCGCCGGTGCTGCCGCTCGCCGAGCGCGTCCCGGCCCCCGCCGCCACCCTCACAAGGAGCTGACCGAAGACGTGCCCCGCTTCAGCATCATCGTCCCCGTCTACAACGTGCAGGGCTTCCTGCGCGAGTGTCTCGACTCGGTGCTCGGCCAGTCCTACGGCGACTTCGAGGTGATCGCCGTGGACGACCGCTCGCCGGACGGCAGCGGCGCGATCCTCGACGAGTACGCCGCCCGCGACGACCGGCTGCGGGTGCTGCACCTGTCCGAGAACGTGGGCCTGGGCCGGGCCCGCAACGCCGGTCTCGCCGAGGCGGCCGGCGACTACGTCCTGTTCCTCGACAGCGACGACCACTACACGCCGGGCCTGCTGGCGGCGGTCGCCGCGCGGCTGGAGGCGACCGGGGACCCGGACATGCTGGTCTTCGACCACGTACGCACCCACTGGTGGGGCCGGGGCGGGCGCAGCGAGGCGGCGGACCTGCTGGCCGCGGCGGGCCTGGAGACCTTCACCGTCCGGGAGAGCCCGCAGTACCTGAACCTGTTCCTGGTGGCCTGGAACAAGGCGTACCGGCGGTCGTTCCTCCAGGAGCACGACCTGCGGTACGCGCCGGGTCTGTACGAGGACGCGCCGGTCACCTACCGGTCGATGGTGGTGGCGGAGCGCATCGCGTGCCTCGACCGGATCGGCGTGGAGTACCGGCAGCGGCGGCAGGGCGCGATCACCAGGACGCCGGGCCGCCGGCACTTCGAGATCTTCCCGCAGTACGAGGGCCTGTTCACGTTCCTGGAGCAGCGGCCCGGCCTGGACTGGGCGCGGCCGCTGCTGCTGGAGCGGGCCCTGGACCACATGCTGTTCGTGCTGGCCCGCGAGGACCGGGTGCGGCCCGCCGACCGGGGCGACTTCTACCGCGAGATCCGCTCCTTCCACCGCCGCCACCTCCCGGAGGGCGGCTTCCCCGAGCCGGACGGCTGGCGGGGCGTGGAGATGCGGCTGCTGGCGGCGGCGCCCTACCCGGCCTACGCGGCGGCGCGCGGACTGCGGGAGCTGCGCGCGAGCGCCCTGGGCGGGCGGCGGCGGGTGACGCGGAAGGCGTCGGACACCGCCCTGCGCGGCTGGTACGGGCTCCAGTCGAAGCGCCCGCTCGATCCGCACCTGGCCGTCTACGCGGCGACCCACCACCGGGGGGTGTCCGGCGACCCGGCCGCGATCCACGCCAAGGCCCGCGAGATCGCCCCGCACATCCGGGGCGTGTGGGTGGTGCGGGAGGACGCGGTGGACGCGCTGCCGCCCGGCATCGAGCACGTGACGCCGGGCTCGCGCCGCTACCACGAGGTCATGGCGCGGGCCACGTACTGGGTGAACAACGTCAACTGGCCCGGCACCCTGGCCAAGCGGCCCGGCAGCGTCCACATCCACACCCACCAGGGCACGCCGCTGAAGTTCATGGGCGCCGACCTGCTGACCAAGCCGGGCGCCCGGCACGGCTTCGACGTGCCGCAGATGCTGCGCCGGGCCGACCGCTGGGACTACAGCCTGGTCGCCGGGCGGTACGCGGAGCGGGCCTGGGAGCGGGCGTACCCGTGCCACTTCACCTCGCTGCGCACCGGCAGCCCGCGCAACGACGTCCTGGTCGGGGCCGGTCCGGAGCGGGGTCTCACGGTGCGCGAGCGGCTCGGCATCCCGGCCGGGCACACGGTCGTGCTGTACGCGCCGACCCGCCGTGACTACCGCAAGGGCGGCCATGTCGACCGGTTCGACCCGGCCCGGTTCGCGGCGGACCTCGGCCCCGGCCACACCCTGGTCGTCCGGCTGCACCCGTCGCTGGCCGGGGGCGTGGCGCGCGGTCTCGGCCTGTCCGACCTGCACCGGCGGGGCGTGCTGGTGGACGCGACGGACGAGCCGCACGTCGAGGACGTGCTGCTGGCCTCGGACGTCCTGGTCACCGACTACTCCGCCCTGATGTTCGACTACGTCCTGCTGGACCGGCCGATCGTGGTGCACGCCGACGACTGGGGCGCGTTCGCGGCCAGCCGGGGCGCGTACTTCGACATCACGGCCGACGCGCCCGGCCACGTGTCGCGTTCGTACCGGGAGCTGGCCTGGCTGTTCGCCTCCGGCACCTGGCGGGACGGGGAGGCGGCGCGGCTGCGCTCGGGCTTCCGGGAACGGTACTGCGAGTTCGAGGACGGGCGGGCCGCCGAGCGGGTCGTCCGCCTGCTGATGCTGGGCGAGCGGGGCAGCGGGCTGCTGCCCGCGGCCCGCCGGACCGAGGGTGTTCCCGCCCGCCCCGAGGCGCTGATCGACCGATGACGACACCCACGGCCCCCGACGCCCTCCCCTCCCTGCCCGGCCAGCGGGCCGCCCCGGCCCGGCCACCGGCCGCCGGGGCGGGGCCGGGACCGGCGCGGTGGTGGCACGCGGCCCTGGTCGCCGTGCCCACCGCGGCCCTGTTCGTGCTGGGCTACCGGCGCCGCTGGATCTGCGACGACGGGCTGATCTACCTGCGCCCGGTCCGGCAGATCCTGGCGGGCCACGGGCCGGTGTTCAACGTCGGGGAACGGGCCGAGAGCTCGACGGGCACCCTGTGGCAGTGGCTGCTCGCGCTGGCCACCTGGGTCACCGGCGAGGACCCGGCGTTCCTCGCGGTGGGCCTGGGGCTGCTGCTGAGCACGGCCGGGTTCGCGCTGGCCCTGTACGCGACGTGCCGGCTGCACCGGGGCGCGGGGCTGCTGCTCCCGGCCGGGGCGTTCGTGCTGCTGGCTGTGCCGCCGTTCTGGTCGTACATGACCTCGGGTCTGGAGAGCGGGCTGGGCGCCTGCTGGACCGGTCTGTCGTGGTGGCTGCTGACCCGTGTCCGGCCCGGTCAGCAGGTCCGGGAGGCCTGCCTGGCCGCGTTCGTGTTCGGGCTGGGGCCGCTGGTGAGGCCGGATCTCGCGGTGGTCACGGGGTGCTTCCTGGTGGCGCAGTGGTGGGTGCTGCGGCCGTCCCGGCGGGGGGTGGCGGCGCTGCTGGCGTCGGCGGGCGCGGTGCCGCTGGCGTACGAGGTGTTCCGGGCCGGGTACTACGGGATCCTGGTGCCGCTGCCGGCCATCGCCAAGGAGGCGAGTGCCAGCGACTGGGGCCGGGGCGCCGGGTACGTGCAGGAGACGCTCGGGCCGTACTGGCTGTGGCCGGTCGTGCCCGTGCTGGGCGCGCTGGCCGTGCTGCTGGTGCGCCGCACCCGCCGGCAGCGGCGGGACCGGGTACCGGGCCGGGCCTCGCTCGCGGTGCTGCTGGCGCCCCTCGCGGCCGGACTGCTGCTGGCCGGGTACGTCGTCCGCGTCGGCGGCGACTACATGCACGCCCGGATGATCCTGCCCGCGCTCCTGCTGCTGCTCCTGCCGGTGCTGGTGGTGCCCGCGAACCGGGTCACCGGCGCGGCGGGCGCCCTGCTGGTGGTGTGGCTGTGCGCGGCGGTCAGCCCGCTGCGGGCGCCGTTCGACGTGCGCAGCACGCCCGGCTCGTTCAATGTGCGCAGCTCCGACGTGGAGGGCCTCGGCGACCACAACCCGGTGCGCACCGCCACCTGGGTGCGCAACTGGCCCGCCCTGCCGGAGGGGCGCCGCATGCTGGCGGAGGCCGCCCGGTCGCCCCGGCCGACGCTGCTGTACTTCGACGCCGGGCGGCGGCTGCACGCCACGCCGATGCGCGCGGACGCGCCGTACCGCGTGGTGATCGTGGGGCGTCATCTCGGCGTCACGGGAGCGGCGGCACCGCTGGACGCCTACGTCAACGACGCGTGGGGGCTGGCCAGTCCGATCGGCGCGCATCTGGCGCTGGAGCGGTGGAGCTGGCCCGGGCACGAGAAGTTCCTGCGCAACCACTGGGTCTTCGCCGAGTGGGCGGTGCGCAACCCGCCGTACCGCGACCTGCTGCGGGCGGGGGCGACGCGGGAGGCGGTCGAGGCGGCCCGGGCCGCGCTGGACTGCGGGCGGCTCGCCGAGCTGCGGGAGTCGGTGCGCGCGCCGCTCACCGCCGAGCGGTTCTGGCACAACCTCACCGGGTCGCTGGAGCGGACGCGGTTCCGGTTCGCGCGCTGGCCGGTGGCGGCCGAGAGGGCGCTGTGCGACGGGCAGGCGGCAGGTGGGCGTAGCGGCCTCACCCGATGAAGTGACGCGGGGTCAGGGCGTGCGTAGGGCCGGGAACATTCGGCGCATGCCCCAGACCCTTTCCCCTCTCCTGTGAGCGCCCCGGTCCTCGTCCGGCGGGCGGTGCGCGGCGCGACGGCGCTGCGCGGCGGCCGCCCGGGACGCCTCACCCCGTACCGGTTCTACGGCGCCCTGTTCTGGCTGGTGATGACGCTGGCGTTCTGGCGCGTCCCGCTGTGCTGCGACGCCGGGCAGCACGCGGCGGTGATCGAGCGCCTCAGGGACGATCTGCTGCACCCGGCCCACACCATGGCGGACCTGCCGGGCGAGGGCAGCCCCTACTACGGCCCGTACGCCGTCGCACAGGGCGTGCTGGCGCGGGTGACGGGGCTGTCCGGCTGGGCGGTGGTGAAGCTCGCCGGGCCGGTGCACCTGCTGGTGCTGCTGGCGGGGCTCGGCCGGTTCGTCCGGAGCCTGACCGCACGCCCCTGGGCGCCGGTGCTGGCGCTGCTGTTCATGACGCTGCTGTGGGGGACCACGCGGATCCTGTGGAGCGGCTATCTCGGCCTGATGCCGATGACGACGAACCTCGGCTATCCGTCCGCGCTGGCCATCGGCCTGACCTTCTGGGCGTGGGCCTGGACGGGTACCCGGGCCCGGCAGGACGCCGCGGTGCGGTTCGTCGGCCCGAGCGGGCTCGGCGGCTGGTGGGGGTACGCCGGGATCGGCCTGCTGTACGCGCTGATCCTGCTCACGCATCCGGTGACGGCCGCCTCGGCGTTCACCGGGGCGGTGGCGATCGTGGCGTCCCGGCAGCGCGGCTGGCGCCGGCCGGTGGTGGCGCGCTGGGCGCTCACCGCCGCGGCCTGCGCGGCGCTCGCCCTGGCGTGGCCGTACTACGACGTGCTGGAACTGGTGGGCGACACCGGCATGGACGCGATGCACCGGCAGCTGTACGAGCGGATGCTCGCCAACTCCTGGCTGGCGCTGCTCGGTCTGCCCGCGCTGTGGCTGCGGGCCCGCCGCTCGGCGCGTGATCCGCTGGTGTTCATGTTCGCGCTGGAGTGCCTGCTGGTGGCGTACGGCTGGGTGAGCGGGCACTACACGTACGCCCGGGCCCTGTGGGCCGTGCTGGTGCCGCTGCAGTTCGCCCTGGCGGTGGAGCTGGCGGCGGCCCGGCCCTGGAGCCGGGCCCGCAGGGTGCTGGGCGGGGTGGCGGCGGCCGGGGTGTGCGCCGGGTTCCTGACCGTGCACGCCGGGGCGGTCGTGCCGCGCTCCGTCGACCCGGTGGGGTTCACGCAGCCGACGCGCTGGCCGGCGTACGACTGGGCGGCGCGGCACATCGGGCGGGGCGAGGTGGTGATCACCGACGGGTACCTCGCGAGCCACTCCCTGGCCGGATACGGGCCGAACCTCGCCGCGCCCATCTGGCCCGACCCGGCGCTGGACGAGGCGGAGCGCCGGCGGCGGGCGGCCGACGTGCGCGCCTACCTCGCCCCGGACGCGACCCGCGCCGAGCGGGCCGCCGTCGTCCGCCGCTACCACGTGCGCTGGCTGCTGCTGACGCGCTGGCACCCGGTGCCCGAGGAGGCCGTGGTGGTGGCGTGGAGCCGGCGGACGGGGGAGGTGCTGGCGCGGGTCGGGCCGTGACGCGGGCGGCGCCTACTCGATGACGAGGTCGACCTCGATGTTGCCGCGGGTGGCGTTGGAGTACGGGCAGACCTGGTGGGCCTGCTCGACCAGCTTGCGGCCGGTCGCCTCGTCCACGCTGTCGGGGAGCTCCACCCGGAGGGTGACGGCGAGGCCGAAGCCCTCGCCCTGCTTGCCTATGGAGACCTCGGCGGTGACGGCGGCGTCGCTGACGTCGACCTTGGCCTGGCGGCCGACCAGGCCGAGGGCGCTGCCGAAGCAGGCGGCGTAACCGGCGGCGAAGAGCTGCTCGGGGTTGGTGCCCTGGCCGTTGCCACCCATCGACTGGGGCACGCCCAGGGCGAGGTCCAGCACGCCGTCGGAGCTGACGGCCCGCCCGTCACGGCCGTGGGTGGCGGTGGCGACAGCGGTGTAGAGCGCGTCCATGGAAGACCTTCCCTCTCACGTCATGGTTCGGCGGCCCGCTTCCGGGCCGCCCGACACCCAGAATTAGAGCACACAATTAAGTTGCGCGCAATTGAATGGTGGGCACGAGCTACCCTGGAGGCATGAACACGCAGGACGACGACTGGCTCCGCCTGGACCAGCAGATCTGTTTCTCCCTGCACGCGGCCTCCCGCGCCTTCAACGGGGTCTACCGCGTGATCCTCAAGGACCTGGGGCTCACCTACCCGCAGTACCTCGTGATGCTGGTGCTGTGGGAGCAGGGCGAGCTGCCCGTGAAGAAGCTCGGGGAGCATCTGCGGCTGGACTCCGGCACGCTGTCGCCGCTGCTGAAACGGCTGGAGGCGGCCGGTCTGGTGCGCCGGGAGCGCAGCGCCCGCGACGAGCGGTCGGTCGAGGTGCGTCTCACCGAGGAGGGCACGGCCCTGCGGCAGCGGGCGCTGGAGGTGCCGCGCCGGATCGCCGCGGCCACGGGCTTCGAAGCGGCCGAGATCCGCACGCTGCGGGCTCGTCTCGACGAGCTCACCACCGCGCTGGACGCAGCCGCGCTGACCCCGACGCCCGGGGGGCCGCCGGGAGCCGGACTGTCTTAGCGAGGCGGGTCGACCGGCCGGGCGCCGGGGCCTCGGCGAGGCCGGGCGGGTGCCGGGGTGCCTCGGCGCGGCCGGGCGGCACGCCGGAAGCCGGGCTGCCTCGACGAGACCGGGCGGTAGGCCGGAAGCCGAGCTGTCTCGGCGAGACCGGGCGGTAGGCCGGAAGCCGGGCTGCCTCAACGCGGCCGGGCATCACGCCGGAAGCCGAGCTGTCTCGGCGCGGCCGGGCAGCACGCCGGAAGCCGGGCTGCCTCGGCGCGGCCGGGCGGCACGTCGGGCTTGCTGCCGCCAGCCGCCGCCTCCGCGGACTCACCCGCGATGGGACGCACCCGCGGCCCGCCATCGCACTGGATCCAGCCGCGCCCGCGAAGTCGGCGGGCGCGACGCCCGGAACCGACCGTCGCAGCGACGCCCGGCGCACCCCGGTGGGGTGTTGGGCCCGGCCCAGCCAGGAGCCGCCCGTCACCCGGCCTCGCTCACTCCGTCCCCCGGTGGTCCGCCCGGAGCCGGGCCGTCGTGGTCGTGCCGGGTGGGAGGTCGGCGGGTCGGTGGCGGACGTGCAGGCGCAGCACCACGTCGTCCCGGACGTGTTCCTCGCGGACGGTGAACTCCCGCGCGAGGACGGTCAGCTTGGTGCGCTCCACCGGGTCGGCCGGGGACCAGCCCGGAGCCAGCGCGTACCGCTCGGCGACCAGCCAGACGCGGTCCACCGAGGCGAGCCTGCGCCGCAGCTCCCCGGGTGTCGCCTCGCGCCCCCACAGCGTGCCGGACCGGGGCGCCGACTCACGCAGCGCGATGTCCCGCACCCGCGCGAACCCCTTCGGGTAGGCCAGCGCGGCCAGCCTGCCGACCGACGGCACGTAGAGCACCGGGTCGCCGGGGCGCATCTGGCGGACGGCGAGCGCGGAGACCACGGCGAGGTTGTCCGGGCGGTGCGCGGCCGAGCGGTCCTGGCGGTGGACCGGCAGCTGCTGCACGAAGACCGTGGTCAGGGCGAGGACGCCGGCCAGGCCCGCCAGGGCGTGCATCTGCCGGCCGCCGATCCGCAGCCGCCGCCCGTCGAACCGCACCCGTCCGAGCAGCCCCGCCACCCGCCCGGCCCCGGCCGCGACCAGGAGGGAAGCGCCCGCGAGCGCGTAGAGCACGTACCGGTCGTGGTACAGCGGCCGCGCCTGGGAGACGGTCAGCAGCACACCCGGCGGCACCAGCAGCAAGGGCAGCGCCACCGCCGCCGTCCGCCGCGCCCGCAGCCCCACGGCCATCAGCAGCAGCGGCACCCAGAAGGCGGCCCCCTCCGGGCCGGGCGCGAAGTTCCGGGCCAGCCGCGCGACCCGGTCCCAGCCGGGCGTCTCCAGCCAGGCTACCTGCCCGGCCTGCCCCTGGGAGACCCACACCAGCGGCAGCAGGAGCAGCACCACCGCCCCCGCCGCGCGGCCCCAGCCGGCCCACACCCCGCGGGGCACCCGCCACAGGGCCAGGGTCAGGGCGTGCGCGCACAGCACCAGCACCGCGAACTCGTGCAGCAGACAGCTCACCGCGAGGACCGCCCCGTAGGGCCACCACGCCCGGGCACGCCCGGTGTCCACGGCCCGCACCAGCAGCAGCGTCGCCGCCGCCACGCCCGCCGCGACCAGCGCGTACGACCGTCCCTCCTGGGCGTAGTGGCCGGTCATCGGGGTGATCGCGTAGAGGACGCCGGCCCACAGGCCGACCCGCGGCCCGGCCAGCCGGACCCCCAGGGCGGCGACCAGGCCGGCGGTGGCGGTCGCCGCGGCCACGGACGGCAGGCGCAGCACGACCTCGTCCGGACGGACGGCGAGGACGGCGTGCATGACGAGGTAGTACAGGCCGTGCACCGCGTCCACGTCGTGCAGCAGCCGCCAGATCTGCCCGACCGTGCGCTGCGCGACCTGGAAGGTGACGCTCTCGTCGCCCCACATGCCGCCGCGGTCCAGGCCCCACAGCCCGATCGCGAGCATCACCGCCATGGGAACCACCACGGGAAGCACCGCGGGGAACGCCGCGGGCGCCGCCACGGGCCCCGCACGCGTGCCGAACCGGTCGCTCCCCCTCGCCTGTCCGATCGTCACGGCCCGATTCTGTGACGCCCTGCACCCTTTATGGGCGTTTGATGGTGTGTTATCACTTTCATGTCATTCGCCCGGCTTACGATCCGCGGTGATGGATGCCGTGAGGAACGCCGAGGAAGACGTCGCCGTCGTGGTCATCGGCTACGACGACGCCGCCCATGTGACGGACGCCGTGCGCTCGGCGCTCGACCAGGGGCCTGCCGTGCGGGAGGTCGTCGCCGTCGACGACTGCTCGACGGACGGCAGCGCGGGCCTGCTGGAGCGGCTGGCCGCGTCGGAACCGCGGCTGCGGGTGATCCGCCGACGGGCCAACAGCGGCGGCTGCGGCACCCCGCGCAACACCGGGCTCGACGCGGTGACGGCGTCCTACGTGATGTTCCTGGACAGCGACGACGTCCTGCCTCCGGGCGCGGTCGACGCGCTGCTCGCGGCGGCGGCGGGGACGAACGCCGAGGTGGTGGGCGGCCTGTGCGTGCGCAGGGAACTGCCCGGCGGCCGCGAGGTCCCCTGGCAGGCGGGCCTGTACGCCCACCACGCCGTCGTGCCGCGGCCCGCGCGGCGCCCCCGCCTGGTCCACGACACGCTCTGCGTCAACAAGCTCTACCGCACCGGCTTCCTGCGCGCGCACCGCATCCGCTTCCCCGAGGGCCGCTTCCCGTACGAGGACGTCGTCTTCACCGCACGCGTGCTGGCCGCCGCCCCGCGCATCGCCCTGGTGCCGGACCGGGTGTACGTCTGGCACGTGCGGCGGTCCGCCGAGCGGCTGTCGATCTCGCTGGACCGGGCCGGCGTCGACAACTGGCGGGCCCGTACGGAGGCGTGCCGGCAGGCGTACGAGATCCTGCTGGGCGCCGGGCAGAAGGAACTCGCGCGGGCCGCGCGCGCCAAGTTCCTCGATCACGACCTGCGGATGTACCTGCGCGAACTGGGGTTGCGCGACATCGCGTACCGGCGTGCGTGGTGGGAGCTCACGCGGGCGCACCTCGCGGAGTACGACGCGGACGACTGGGCGCGCAACCCGGCCGCTCCCGGCCGGCTGGCGGGACGGGTCGTCCTGGCCGCCCCGGAGCCGCGCGACCTGTCCCGGCTGCGGGAGCTGGCGGCCCGCCCGGCCCGGCTCCGGCCGCCGTACGCCCGGGCCGCCGACGGCACGCCCGTCTGGTCGCCCGACCTGCCCCAGGTCTCCCTCGAACCCCTGCTGACCGGCCCGGTGCGGGCGCTCCCCCTCGCGGTCGACGCCGCGCTGCGGCCCCGCGCCCGGGACACCCGGCTGCGGCTGGTGCTGCACGAGCTGTACGGACGGGTGGCGCAGGCGGGACCGGAGACGGTGGAGATGGAGTGGTGGCACCGGGACGACGGGGACGTGGTGGTCCCGGGCGGGAGCGCGGCGCTCGTGCCGTGCCCGGAGCCGGGCGGGCCCGCCCCGGCAGGCGAGGGACCGGGCGGACCGTCCGGATCCGGCGTCGCCGGGCCGGCCGGGGCCCCCGCCACCTGGTCGGCCGAGGTCGGCGTCGATCTGGCCGCCCTGGTCGCGCTCGGCGCGGGCACCTGGGATCTGCGCCTGCGGGTCCGTTTCCGCGACGGCGGGAGCCGTGAGGTCTCGGCGCACGCGCTCACGGGCGCCGGTCTGCTGCGCCGCCGCGCCGTCCCGAGCGCCCGGCGCGGCGTGGTACTCGTACAGCCGTACCCCACCCACTCGGGCGCGCTGGCGCTGCGGGTGGCACCGGGCGTACGCGGTGTGCTCTCCGTCGTACGCCGGCGGCTGCGCCGCCTGCTTCACTGAGAACACCACGACCACGACGGACCAGCGCCACGCACACCACCACGGGCCAACTGACGAGGGGACGGCCGCACATGACCTGGTTGATCACCGGCGGCGCCGGTTACATCGGCGCGCACGTCGTACGGGCGATGACCGCGGCGGGCGAACAGGCGGTGGTGTACGACGACCTGTCCACCGGCATCGCCGAGCGCGTGCCCGACGGGGTGCCGCTGGTGGTGGGCTCGATCCTGGACGCCGAGCGGGTCGCGCGTGCCCTCGCGGACCACGAGGTCACCGGCGTCGTGCACCTCGCGGCGAAGAAGCAGGTGGGCGAGTCGGTCGAGCAGCCGCTGCGCTACTACCGGGAGAACGTCGAGGGCCTGCGGATCCTGCTGGACGCGGTGACGGCGGCCGGGGTGCCGTCCTTCGTCTTCTCCTCCTCGGCGGCGGTCTACGGCATGCCGGACGTGGACCTGGTCACCGAGGAGACGCCCTGCCTGCCGATGTCGCCGTACGGCGAGACGAAGCTGGCCGGCGAGTGGCTGGTGCGCGCCACGAGCCGGGCGACGGGACTGTCGACCGCCTCCCTGCGCTACTTCAACGTGGCGGGCGCGGCCGGCCCCGAGCTGGCGGACACGGGTGTCTTCAACCTCGTGCCGATGGTCTTCGAGAAGCTCACGGAGCACGCGCCGCCGCGCGTCTTCGGCGACGACTACCCGACCCCGGACGGCACCTGCGTACGGGACTACATCCACGTCGTCGACCTGGCCGAGGCCCATGTCGCCGCGGCCCGGGTTCTGCGCTCCTCCCCCGGCCGCGACCTCACGGTCAACATCGGCCGCGGCGAGGGCGTCTCCGTGCGCGAGATGATCGACCGCATCAACGCGGTCACCGGCTTCGACCTGACGCCCGAGGTCACGCCCCGCCGCCCGGGCGACCCGGCCCGGGTCGTCGCCTCCGCCGACCGCGCCGCCGCCGAACTGGGCTGGAAGGCCCGGCACGACGTCCAGGACATGATCACCTCGGCGTGGCAGGGCTGGCTACGACTGCACCCGGACGCGGCCCGACACTGACCCACCCGGGCCGGCACTGACCCGCCCGGGCCCGGCGCTGATCCGCCCGGCGCGGCGCTGAATCGCTGCGGCCCGGCACACACCCACCCGGGCCCGGCACTGACCTACCCCGGCCCGGCGGTGATCCGCCCCGGCCCGGCACGCACCCACCCGGGCCCGGCACTCACCTACCCCGGTCCGGCGCCGGCCCGCTCCAGCCTTGCGACGGCCGGACTCCCGGCAGAAGCCGGCCACCGCCGGTGTTTGAACTACCGGCCGGGACGGACCGTCACAGTGCCCGCAGCGCCCCGGCCGTCGCCGTCGTCAGCGCGCCCAGGTACCCCTTGGGCAGCTTGGGGCTGCGGATCACCACCGAGCGCCAGTACAGCGGTCCCGAGATCAGGTCGAGCGCGAGGTCGCGGTCCAGGCCCTCGCGCAGCTCGCCGCGCCGCTGCGCCGCCGTGACGATGCCGGTGGCGACCCCGTCCTGACCCTCCCGCAGGGCCTTCTGGAGGGCCTCGGCGATCTCGGGGTTGCGGGCCGCCTCGGCCTGGAGGTCGGGGATGATCTGCGAGGCGACGGGGTGGCGCAGGGCGCGGGACGTCACCTCGTACAGCAGCCGCAGGTCGCCCTCCAGGGAGCCGGTGTCCGGCGCGGGCAGGCCCTGCACGGCGAGGGCCGAGACGATGTCCAGGACCAGGTGCAGCTTGGAACGCCAGCGCCGGTAGACCGCCGTCTTGCCGACCCCGGCACGGCGCGCGATCCCCTCGATGGACATGCGCGCGTAGCCGACGGCCGCGAGCTCCTCGAACACGGCCGCCCGGATGGCCTCCGTGACGTCCTGGCGCAGTACGGCCGCTCCCGCGGGGGCCCGGCGGCGCGGGGACGGCTGGGACTCCTCGGGCTTCGTCGTCATGCCGGACAGCATAGGGCGTGACGACGAAACGGTTGCGTTGCGACGCTCGAACGGCTTACGCTCGCGTTGCGACGATACGGTCCCGTCCCGACGCAAAGAGTCGTGCAGGCTTCGGCAAAGACGGCAAAGACCACCCCCTTTCCGGCCCCGCGCGGCTCCCAGGACGTCCCACCCCCTCCCCCGAGCGAAAGCAGCGGATGTGAGTCAGGTCCTCCACACACCGCCCCGGACACCGGTCCCCGCCGACGACGACCTCGCGGCCCTCGCCGCCCGCCACGGCCTCTCGGTCAGCGGCGCCCGGCCCTCCCTGCCCGCGTACGTCCGGCAGCTGTGGGCCCGCCGCCACTTCATCACCGCGTTCGCCACCGCCAAGCTCACCGCCCAGTACAGCCAGGCGAAGCTCGGCCAGCTCTGGCAGGTGATGACCCCGCTGCTGAACGCGGCGGTCTACTACTTCATCTTCGGCGTCCTGCTCGGCACCAAGCACGGCGTGCCGGACTACGTCCCGTTCCTGGTCACGGGCGTGTTCGTCTGGACGTTCACCCAGAGCTCGATCATGGCGGGCACCCGCGCCATATCCGGCAACCTCGGCCTGGTCCGGGCCCTGCACTTCCCGCGCGCCGCGCTGCCCCTGTCGTTCTGCCTCCAGCAGCTCCAGCAGCTGCTGTTCTCGATGGCCGCGCTGGTCGTCATCCTGCTCTGCTTCGGTGTGCCGGTGGGCGTGTCCTGGCTGCTGGCGGTGCCGGCACTGGTCCTGCAGTTCACGTTCAACGCGGGCGTCTCCATGGTCGTGGCCCGGATGGGCGCGAGGACCCCGGACATCGCCCAGCTGATGCCGTTCGTGCTGCGCACCTGGATGTACGTCTCGGGCGTCATGTGGAGCATCGACCAGCTGGCGGACAAGGACAGCCTGCCGCGCGTGGTGACGGTCCTGCTGGAGACCAACCCGGCCGCCATCTACATCGACCTGATGCGCTTCGCCCTGATCGACAGCTTCCACGCGAGCCAGCTCCCGGCCCACGTGTGGGCGATCGCCGCCGGCTGGGCGCTGCTCGCCGGGGCCGGCGGGTTCATCTACTTCTGGAAGGCTGAGGAGACGTACGGCCGTGGCTGAGCACCCGAGCGAGAAGATCCCCACCGTCGTCGCCGACGGCGTCGACATCGTCTACCGCGTGAACGGCACCGGCGCCGGACGCGGCTCCGCGACCGCCGCCCTCAACCGCATCGTGCGCCGCAGGCAGACGGAGAAGGCGGCCGGTGTGCGCCGGGTGCACGCCGTGCGGAACGTGTCGTTCGTCGCCTACCGGGGCGAGGCGATCGGCCTGATCGGCACCAACGGCTCCGGCAAGTCGACCCTGCTCAAGGCCGTCGCCGGGCTGCTGCCGGTGGAGAACGGCCGCATCTACACCGACGGCCAGCCCTCCCTGCTGGGCGTGAACGCAGCCCTCATGAACGACCTGACCGGCGAGCGCAACGTGCACCTCGGCGGCCTGGCCATGGGCATGTCCCGCGAGCAGATCAGGGAGCGCTACCAGGAGATCGTCGACTTCTCGGGGATCAACGAGAAGGGCGACTTCATCACGCTGCCGATGCGCACGTACTCCTCCGGCATGGCCGCGCGGCTGCGGTTCTCCATCGCCGCCGCCAAGGACCACGACGTGCTGCTCATCGACGAGGCCCTGGCCACCGGCGACCGCTCCTTCCAGAAGCGCTCGGAGGCCCGCATCCGCGAGCTGCGCAAGCACGCCGGCACCGTCTTCCTGGTCAGCCACAACAACAAGTCGATACGCGACACCTGCGACCGCGTGCTGTGGCTGGAGCGCGGGGAGCTGCGCATGGACGGGCCGACGGAGGACGTCCTGAAGGAGTACGAGGCGTTCACCGGGGAGAAGGCGCCGAAGCCCAAGGCCAAGGTTCCCTCGTGAGGCGCACCCGATCGGCCCTTTTGTCTCATTGATGGCAGCATGACCGCGTAGGTGCAGCCGCGAGAAGGGGTCCCGTGATGGCCGAGCTGAGCGTCGTCGTCCACGGGCCGAACGTCCAGGGCCATCTGACGGAACTCCTCGACTCCCTGGCCGCCCATCCGCTGCCGGACGCCGAGGTGATCGTGGCCGCGGTCGGCGACTGGGCCCGCGAGACGGCCGAGCGGCACGCACCGGACGTCCAGGTGCTGCCGCTGCCGGACGGCACGGGCGACGCCGCGGCCCGCGCGGCGGGCGCCACCCGGGCCCGTGGACGCTGGCTGCACTTCGTCCACGCCAAGGACGGCCTGCCCGCCGGCGCCCCGCGCCTGGTCGCCGAGCGGGTGGCCGAGCTGCCGCCCGAGGTGGACGTCCTGCTGCTGGACCACGTCCGCAGCACCTGGCGCACCACGGGCATGCCCTCCCCCGACGGTTCGCTGCTCGCCCGGGCGGGCCGTGCCGACGTCGCCCTCGACGACTGCTCACCGCTGCTGCGGCTGACCCCGCTGCTCGGCACCCGCGTGCTGCGCGCGGACTTCTACAAGGCGCACGAGCAGCGGTTCGGCACCGACGACGAGCCCTACGCGGCCCTGGCCGCCCTGCTGCTCGCCGACCGCGTGGCCTGCCTGCCGCACGTCGCCTACGAGGACCGCCGGCTGCGCCCCGCGAGCCTGCCCCCGCTCACGCCGGAACAGCGCTACGGCCTGGTCGCGCGCTACGAGTCCCTCCTCGACCTCACCCGCGACCGCCGGGCCGCCCACACCGTCCTCTACGACGTCATGGTCCGCGACTGCCTGCGCACCTTCGCCCGCGGCGGCATGACGGAGGAGGTCGCACGGGAGTTCTTCCGCCGTGCGTCGCTGGCCGCCCTGCGCCGCCGCCCCGAGGGCTACCGCCACCCTGCCGGGCTCGAAGGCGTCCGCCGCTCGCTCCTCCAGGAGGGCGCGTACGGCCGGTACCGCGCCTTCCAGGCCGTCAACCGCACCCGGCGCACCGCCCGATCGGCCGTACGCGCCCGCAGGCGCCAGGTGGGAGCGCGGCTCCGCGACCACCAGTACCGCAGGGCCCTCGGCCGCCCGGTCAACCCGCACCTGGCGGTGTTCGCCGCGTACTGGAACCGCGGAGTCGCCTGCAACCCGGCCGCGATCGCCGCCAAGCTCGCCGAACTCGCCCCGCAGATCCACCCCGTGTGGGTGGTGAACCCGGAGAACGCGGCCCTGCTGCCGCCCGGCACCGACCACGTGCTGCCCGGCACCCGCCGCTACTGGGAGGTGCTGGCCACCGCCCGGTACCTGGTCAACAACGTCAACTTCCCCAACGCGGTGGTCAAGCGCCCCGACGCGATCCATCTCCAGACCCACCACGGCACGCCCCTGAAGCGCATGGGCATCGACCAGATGGCGTACCCGGCCGCCGCGCAGGGCCTGGACTTCCAGGCGCTGCTGGAGCGGATCGACAAGTGGGACTTCAGCGTCTCCGCCAACAGCCACACCACCCGCATGTGGGAGCGGGCCTACCCCTCGCGCTACGTCTCCCTGGACCACGGCTACCCGCGCAACGACGTCTACTACACCGCCGGCGCCGCCGAGATCCGCGCGGTCCGCGACCGGCTCGGCATCGCCCCCGGCCACCGCGCGATCCTCTACGCGCCGACCCACCGCGACTACGAGGCCGGCTGGACCCCGCGTCTCGACCTCGCGGCCCTCGCCGACCGCCTGGGCGAGGAAACGGTCCTGCTGGTGCGCGGCCACTACTTCTACGGCGGCGCCGCCTCCCCGCTCAGCAACCTGCGCCGCACGGGCCGGATCATCGACGTCTCCTCCTACGACCCGGTCGAGGAGCTGTGCCTGGCGGCGGACGCCCTGATCACGGACTACTCCTCGATCATGTTCGACTACGCCAACCTCGACCGGCCGATCGTGATCCACGCCGACGACTGGGAGACCTACCGCACGACCCGGGGCGTCTACTTCGACCTGATGGCCGAGGCCCCGGGGCCCGTCGCCCGCACCCAGCAGGAGCTGACGGAGATCCTCACCACCGAGGCCTGGCGCGACGAGGGCGCGGCGAAGACCCGGGCCGCCTTCCGCCGCCGGTTCTGCGAGTACGACGACGGACGCGCCGCCGAACGCGTCGTGCGCCGGGTCTTCCTCGGCCAGGACGAGAAGGACCTGCCGCCGGTCCTGCCGCTCGAGGAGCGCACCCCGGCCCCCACCCCGCAGGAGGCGACCGCATGAGCACCCCCGACGTCACCGTGACGGTCATCGTCTACAACGACGCCGAACGCCTCCCCCGCGCGGTGGCCTCGGTGCGCCGGCAGACCCACGCGAACCTCGAGATCATCATCAGCGACGACCACTCCACCGACGCCACCCCGGCGGTGGCCCAGCGGCTGGCGGCCGAGGACCCGCGCATCCGCCACCTGCGCCTGGAGCGCAACAGCGGCGGCTGCAGCGCCCCGCGCAACCGCGCCCTGGAGATCGCCCGGGCACCGCTGCTGATGTTCCTCGACAGCGACGACGAACTGCCCGACGACGCCGTCGCCCTGCTGCTCGCCGCGCACCGCGAACGCGAACTCGACTTCGCCATGGGGGCGGTGCAGCGGATCCGCGTGGACAACGGCCGCCGCTCGACGTGGATGCCCCACCTGGTCGCCGAGCGCCGCACCCTCGACGGCATCGAGGCCGACCCGCGCCTGCTCTTCGAGCACCTGTCGACGAGCAAGATGTACGCCCGCGCCTTCCTCGACCGGCACGGCCTGCGCTTCCCCGAGGGCATCCACTACGAGGACCAGCTGTTCTCGGCGCAGGCGTACTGCCTGGCCAAGAGCTTCACGATCATCCCGGAACCGGTCTACCGCTGGTACGTCGCCCCGTACGCGGCCTCCGACGCGGCCTCGATATCCAACCAGCGGCACAAGCTCGCCAACGTCCGGGACCGGATCCACGTCCAGCGGCTCATCGACGCGTTCCTCGCCGAGAGCGGGCACGAGTCGCTGCGCGAGGACAAGGACCACAAGTTCCTCAAGCACGACTTCCGCATGTACGCCGGTGACCTGCCCTACCGGGACGACGCCTGGCTGACGTCCTTCACGGACCTCGTCACCCCCTACCTCGACACCCTCACGCCGGGCGCGTTCGCCCGCCTCCCGCGCGCCGAGCGGGTGGTCGTGCAGCTGATCCGCGACCGGCGGCCGGCGGACGCCCGCCTGGCCTCCCGGGGCCTGGGCCACGGCGTCGCCCCGCGCCAGATCGCGACGGACGGCGACGGCCGCACCTACTGGGGCAACCGGGTCCCCCCGACCGCCTGGGCCCGCCGCGAACTCGACCTGTCCGACCTGGAGCTGGAGACCCGCCCGTTCCCCAGCGCCCAGTTCCGCCACGAGATCACCGAGATCACCCGCGGCCCGGGCGCCTCCGTGGACCTCGCGATCCGCACCTACGACCCGGCCCGGCGCCTCCCGGTCGGCCCCCAGCGCGCCACGCTGCTCATCGCTCCCGGGGGCCGCCGCCTGCAGGTCCCCTTCCGCCTCTCCCCGGTGCGCCCGGGCCTCTTCGAGGGCCACGCGCACCTGGACCTGGCGGCGGCCTCCCTGCCCCTGCAGGGCTTCGCGGGCGTCCGTCACCCGCTGCTCCGGCTGACGCACCAGGGCCTGTCCCACACGGGCCTGCTGCTGGCGCCCCTGTCGTTCCCGACGCTGACCACCCGCCTCCCGTCCCACCGGCTGACGGTGGAGCCGGAGGGCCACGGCCCGGGCCGTCTCCAGGTCCGCTGGGAGCCGGTCGGCGTGACGGCGCGGGTGATCCGCCCGGTGGTGCGGCGGGTGGCCACACCGAAGGTGAAGAGGGCGGCCCGGCTGGTGGCGAGCGCACTGCGCTGAGCGGTGCCGCGCGCCCACCCGGAAGACGCCCGGAAGACGACCCGGAAGACGCCCGGCAAGACGACCGGAAGACGCCCGGAAGACGAAACGCCCCGGACCGTTCCCGGCCCGGGGCGTCCTCGCTGTCGCAGGCGTTACGAATGCGTCCGCAGCAGGGTCCTCATCGTCCGCATCGCCACCGAGAGGTTCGCGAGGTCGAACGCGTCCGAGCCCTGGATCTCCTCCAGCGTGCTGCGGGCCCGGCCGAGGATCGCGGCGTTCTTCTCCTCCCAGGCCTTGTAGCGCTGCTCGGGCGTCGAGGTGCCGTTGCCCACGGCCAGGACGTCCGCGGTCAGCGCCGCGTGCGCCGCGTACAGGTCCTCGCGGATCGCCGCGCGGGCCATGGACTGCCAGCGGTCGGCACGCGGCAGCTCGATGATGCGGTCCATCAGCTGGGTGATGCGCAGCCGGTCGGCCAGGTCGTAGTAGACCTCGGCGACGTCCAGCGGCTCCCGGCCCATGCGGTCCGCGACCGAGACGATGTCGAGCGTCGGGAAGGCCGAGGAGAAGCCGGCCACCCGCGTGGCCAGCTCGTCCGGAACGCCGGCACCCGTCAGCTCGTCGTAGATCTTCTGGTACCACTCCAGGTCGGCGCCGCGCAGCAGCTTCGGCAGCTGCGACCAGACCTGCTCGACCCGCTCGGCGAAGAAGTCGACGGTCCCGGCGAGCTCCAGCGGCTGCGGCCGGTTGTTGAGCAGCCAGCGCGTGCCGCGCTCCACCAGGCGGCGGGCGTGCAGCCGGATACGGGTCTGGACCTCGGCCTCGACCTTGTTGTCGAGCGCCTCGACCCCGTCCCACACCGGGGACTGGCGGAAGATCGCCCGGGCCGCGGTCTGCGCCCGCACGATCTCCTCCAGCGACGCGCCGGTCTCCTCGCGCAGGCGGTGCAGATACGTCGTACCGCCCGTGTTGACCGTGTCGTTGACCAGGACCGTCGTGGTGATCTCACGGCGCAGCGGGTGGCCGTCGAGCCGGTCGGCGAACTGCTCGCGCAGCTCCGTCGGGAAGTACGCGTGCAGCAGGCCCTTGAGGTACGGGTCGTCCGGCAGCGAGGTGTGGAGCAGCTCCTCGGCGACCGTGATCTTCGTGTACGCCAGCAGCACGGCCGTCTCCGGCCCCGTCAGGCCCTGCCCCTGGGCCAGGCGCTCGCGGATCTGCCGGTCGGTGGGCAGGAACTCCAGCGCCCGGTCGAGGTGGCCCTCCCTGACCAGGTGCTTCATGAAGCGCTGCTGGGCGTGGAGCATGTCCTTGGACTGCGCGAGGGCGTTGCCGATCGCCGTGTTCTGCGCGTAGTTGTTGCGCAGGACCAGGCGGCCGACCTCGTCGGTCATGTCGGCGAGCAGCTTGTTGCGCTGCTTGACGGTCATGTCGCCGTCCGTGACCAGGCCGTTGAGCAGGATCTTGATGTTCACCTCGTGGTCGGAGGTGTCCACGCCGGCGCTGTTGTCGATGGCGTCGGTGTTGATCCGGCCGCCGTGCAGCGCGAACTCGATCCGGCCCAGCTGCGTCAGGCCCAGGTTGCCGCCCTCGCCGACGACCTTGACCCGCAGGTCCTTGCCGTCGACGCGGATGGCGTCGTTGGCCTTGTCGCCGACGTCGGCGTTCGACTCGGCCGAGGACTTCACGTACGTGCCGATGCCGCCGTTCCACAGCAGGTCCACCGGTGCCTGGAGGATGGCCTTCATCAGGTCGGCCGGGGTCAGCTTGGTGACCTTGGCCTCGATGCCGAGGGCCTCGCGGATCTGCGCGTTGACCGGGATCGCCTTGGCCGTGCGCGGGAAGACACCGCCGCCGGCCGACAGCAGCTCCTTGTCGTAGTCCTCCCAGCTGGAGCGGGGCAGCTCGAACAGGCGGCGGCGCTCGGCGTAGGAGGTGGCGGCGTCCGGGTTCGGGTCGATGAAGATGTGCCGGTGGTCGAAGGCGGCGACCAGGCGGATGTGCTCGGAGAGCAGCATGCCGTTGCCGAACACGTCACCGGACATGTCGCCGATGCCGACGACCGTGAAGTCCTCGCTCTGCGTGTCCACGCCCATGTCGCGGAAGTGCCGCTTGACGGACTCCCAGGCGCCGCGGGCGGTGATGCCCATGCCCTTGTGGTCGTAGCCGGCGGAACCGCCGGAGGCGAAGGCGTCACCGAGCCAGAAGTTGTACTTCTCGGCGACCTCGTTGGCGATGTCGGAGAAGGTCGCGGTGCCCTTGTCGGCGGCGACGACGAGGTACGTGTCGTCCTCGTCGTGCCGGACGACGTCGGCCGGGGGCACGACCTCGCCCGCGACCATGTTGTCGGTGATGTCGAGCAGCGCCGAGATGAACGTCTTGTAGCTGGCGATGCCCTCCGCCATCCACGCGTCCCGGTCGACGCTCGGGTCGGGCAGCTGCTTGGCGACGAAGCCGCCCTTGGCGCCGACCGGCACGATGACGGTGTTCTTCACCATCTGCGCCTTGACCAGGCCGAGGATCTCCGTGCGGAAGTCCTCCCGCCGGTCCGACCAGCGCAGACCGCCGCGCGCGACCTTGCCGAAGCGCAGGTGCACGCCCTCGACCCGGGGCGAGTAGACCCAGATCTCGAACGCCGGGCGCGGCGCGGGCAGGTCGGGGATCGCCTGCGGGTCGAACTTCATGGAGACGTACGCGTGCGGACTGCCGCCCGCCGCCTCCTGGAAGAAGTTGGTCCGCAGGGTCGCCTTGATGACGGTGAGGAACGACCTGAGGATCCGGTCCTCGTCCAGGCTGGCGACCTGGTCGAGTGCCGCGTCGACCTCCTCCAGCAGCGCGTCCACGATCTCGTGCCCCGCCCGCTGCCGGTCCGGGGACATCCGCGCCTCGAACAGGGAGACGAGCAGCCGGGTGGTGTGGACGTTGTTGCGGAGGGTGTCCTCCATGTAGTCCTGGCTGAACGTCGACGCCGCCTGGCGCAGGTACTTCGCGTACGCCCGCAGCACCATCGCCTGCCGCCAGGTCAGCCCGGCGCTGAGCACGAGGGCGTTGAAGCCGTCGTTCTCCGCCTGGCCGGTCCAGGTGGCGGCGAAGGCGTCCTGGAACCGCTCGCGGGCGTCGTCGCCGAAGTAGTCCGCGCCGCCGCCCTGCGGGCGCGGGATGCGCAGACCGAAGTCGTAGATCCAGGCCACGCTGCGGTCCGAGCAGCGCAGCTCGTACGGCCGCTCGTCGACGACCTCGACGCCGAGCCGGTTGAGGACCGGCAGCACCGCCGAGAGGGAGATCGCGTCGCCCGTGCGGTAGATCTTGAAGCGGCGCTCCTCGGGGGTGGCACCCACCGGCTCGTAGAGGCTGAGCGCGAAGTCCTTGCCCTCCTCGGCGTTCAGCTGCTCCAGGTGGACGAGGTCGGCGACCGCGGCGCGCGGGTTGTGGTCGGCCTTGTAGCCCTCGGGGAAGGCGTGCGCGTAGCGGCGCATCAGTTCGGCCGCGCGCTCCTCGCCGAGCTCGGCGTTGAGCGCCTCGGCGAAGGCGTCCTCCCAGGAGCGGGCGGCCTCCACCAGCCGGGCCTCGATGCGCTCCTTGTCGGCGTCGGACAGATGCTCCAGCTCGGTGCCCTGCGGCACCCGGACCACGAAGTGCAGCCGGGACAGGATCGACTCGGTGTTCCACGCCGTGAAGTCGACGCTGATGCCGCCGAGCTCCTCTTTCAGGATCTCGATGATCCGCAGGCGGACGGCCGTGGTGTAGCGGTCGCGCGGGAGGTAGACGAGGGCCGAGTAGTAGCGCCCGTACTCGTCCTGGCGCAGGTAGAGCCGCAGGCGGCGGCGCTCCTGGAGGTAGAGGACGGAGGTGACGATGGCGCGCAGCTCGTCGGCGGGGGTCTGGAACAGCTCGTCGCGCGGGTACGTCTCCAGGATCTGGAGCAGGTCGCGGCCGTCGTGGCTGTTGGGCGAGAACCCGGCTCGTTCGAGGACCTCGGCGACCTTGCGCCGGATGACGGGCACGCGGCGCACGGACTCGGTGTAGGCCGCGGAGGAGAACAGTCCGAGGAAGCGCCGCTCGCCGATGACGTTGCCGTCGGCGTCGAACTTCTTGACGCCGATGTAGTCCAGGTAGGACGGCCGGTGCACCGTCGCCCGGCTGTTCGCCTTGGTCAGGACGAGCAGCTTGTGCTCGCGGGCCTTGGCACGGGCGTCGGCGGGCAGCCGTTCGAAGGACGGGCTGACTGGGTGGCTCTCCTGGTCGGAGTGGTGCGGGTCGGCGCGCAGTATGCCGAGGCCGGTGCCGGGCACGGCGGCCAGGGAGTCGTCGTCGCGCAGCTGGTACTCGCGGTAGCCGAGGAACGTGAAGTGGTCGTCGGCCAGCCAGCGCAGCAACTCGCGCGCCTCCTCGACCTGCGGCCCGGGCAGGTCGCCGGGGATGGGCTCGTCCGGCAGCCCCTCCGCCAGCCGGATCGCCGCGTCCCGCATCTTGCCCCAGTCCTCGACGGCCTCACGGGCATCGGAGAGCACCCGCAGCAGGTCGGCGGTGATCTGCTTCAGATCGGCCCGGTCGGTCTCACGGTCGATCTCGACGTGGATCCAGGACTCGACGTGCGCGTCGTGCGGAAGGCCACCGGCGCCGGTGGTGGGCGTGGGCAGCACCTCGATGAGCTTGCCCGTGACATCGCGCCGCACGACGAACTGCGGGTGGATGACGACGTGGATGCCGCGCCCCTGGCGCGTCAGCTCGTTGGTGACGGAGTCGACGAGGAAGGGCATGTCGTCGGTGACGACCTCGACCACGGAGTGGCTGCAGGTCCAGCCGTTCTCCTCGACCGTGGGCGTGTGGACCCGCACGTTGGCCGTGCCCTGGGGGCGGTTCTCCGCCAGCCGGTAGTGCGAGACGGCGGCTCCGAAGACATCGACCGGGTCGCGGTCGGCAAGGTCCTCCGGGGCCGTGTGGAGGTAGTAACGCTGGAGGAACGTGAGCAGGGACTCGCGGTCCGGAGCTTGCGGGGCGTCTGGGGTCTCCTCGCCCGTCGACCCGGTCGGTAGGTGCCCCCCGACCGGGCTGTTCTCAGCTACCCGGGCGGCCCTCTCGAGCAACTCGGCCTTGGCTTCGTCCAGCTTGGTCTGCATTGTCCTCTGGCTCCTGTCGCGCGCCGTTGCGTGACGTAGAAGGAAGTACGGCCTCTGCGCCTACGACGTCACGTCGTGACACGGGGTATCCGGTCTGTACCGACGCTATGCCGCAAGGTGAGATGAGCGGGGGTGTCTGAGCCATTCTTGAGCTGCTCCACCGGTGTGACGCTGCTCTCTGCGACGCCTGGATCCTGGTGGTGCTCGGCGTCCTGGGAGCTCTCGATGCCCCGTCCCGCCCGCGAGGACCAGCGACTGCCGCCCGGACACGGATGTCGTCCGTGCTCTCCGGGCGCAGGGCGAGGACATCGGCGTCCCCGCGAACTATCGCGCTGATCACGCCACCAAGGCTATCGCTCCTCACAGGGCCCCCGTCATGAGCCGTATGTGTACAAAAGCAGCCCTGGAAGTTTGACGTTCTGCACAGTGCGCGCATCCGGCTGTGGGCCATCGCGCCGTGCAGCCCGCGCTCAGGCCGCCAGCCGCTGCGCCTCGTCGACCGCTTCCTCCAGCGAGTCCACGACCGGCACGCCCACCGCCTCCAGACTCGCCCGGCTGTGCGATCCGCCGGTGTACAGCACGGCCCGGGCCCCCACGTGCAGCGCGGCGACCGCGTCATCCGCGGCGTCCCCGATCACCACCGTGCGCTCGGGGGCCACGCCGTTCAGCGATGCCAGGTGCCGCACCATGTGCTCGGCCTTGCTGCCGCCCGAGGGCCCCGTCCGCCCGTCGACGCGTATGAAGTGCGGCTCGATCCCGAAGCCGCGCACCAGCGGCACGAGCTCCTCGTGCACGTACATGCTCAATATCGACTGGCTGCGCCCCGCCAGCCGCCACCCGGCCAGCAGCTCCTCGGCGCCCAGCGTCAGCCCGCACCTGACCCGGTGCTCCGCGTAGTACCGGTGGAAGATGTCGTCCATCCGCTCCCACTCGGCCTCGGTCGGCAGCCGCCCCATCAGCCGCTCGTAGAACTTCGGCACCGGGACGCAGTACAGCTCCCGGTACTTCTCCAGCGTCAGCGGCTCCAGCCCCAGCTCGGCGAAGGCCGCGTTCGTCGCCCCGATGATCGCGTCGATGTCGTGGAACAGCGTCCCGTTCCAGTCCCAGACAATGTGCGCGCCCGTCTTCGTCCCCATGCCCCAGAACGTACCCGCCCCCACTGACAATCAAGAGAGCGGCGCCTCAACGCGCCCCCGGGCGGCAGGTGCGCCGGGCGGGAGGGCGGTCAGTTCCCGCGCCCCACCAGGTTCGGGATCTCCTGCGTGGCGAACCACAGCAGCTCGTGGTCCTCCGCCCCGTCGACGACGAACTGCGCGTCGTCGTCCCCGCCGTCCGCCGCCGGCAGCGCGTCGGCCGCAGCCGCCACGTCGGCCTCCGCGTCGGGCGCGTCGACGTGCACGGACGCCGCCTTGCCCAGCGCCACGGCACCCGCGACCCGCACCTCGCCCAGCGCCGCCGGGTCCAGGCCCCGGTCGGGGTCGGTGCTCGCGACCCGGTCGGGCACGTCCACGGCCACCACGACCCGGCGCCGGGGCGCGTCCGGCTCGGCGGCCAGCAGCCGCAGCGAGGCCAGCGCGGCACGGCTGAGCGCCGCGTACTCCAGCTCCTCGATGTCGTCGGAGAGGTACCACTCGCGCAGTGCGGGCGTCACGGCATAGGCGACGAACGGCCCGGCACCCAGCTCACCCGTCTGGTACGCCTCGGCGAGACCGGGGAGGGTCATGGGCACGTAGACACGCATGGCTGGCCGCTTTCGTGGTCGGTTCGGTGGCTCCGGCAGGGCCTTCCGGCCGCAGAGGACCTTCAGAATACGTGCGCCGCGTCCCCTTTCGAGTCCCGCCCCGGGACGCCGGACGCGTCCACTCCGAGCCGGGAATTCACCCGCCCCACCCGGGATCGGACGGGCTCCACGCGCCGCACATCACCCGGATAAGTGAACCCTTTCGGGTCCTCCGACACGCATCCCGCCGCCTTGCTCCGGCGCCGTTCGTCCCCGTACAAGATCACCACCCGAAGTTACTCACCGGTATCCACCGGCTCACGAAACGGGGACCCCCATGAACAAGGTCATGACCAGGACCAACCGCCGCCCGCTTCCCCTCCAGGACGGCCCCTCCCTCGACACCCCGGCCGGCACCGGCCCCCGGACCCGAGTCCGCGAGGGAACCGCCACCCTCACCACCGGACGCACCGCCGCTCCACCCCTCACCCCCGCCGGCCCGCCCCGCACTCCCGGTGGTGGCCCTGCCCGCACCCCGGCGGCCGGCGGCCGCCCTCCGGCCTCGGCACGCGCCAAGCGCCCGTACACCCGCCCCGCCGACACCCGCCCGCCCACCTCCCCCGGCACCCGCCGGCCGGCCGCCCCAGGCCCCCGCACGACCCCGCGCAGGGCCCGGCAGGGCATGACCCCGCCGTCCCCGAACGCCCTCACTCCGCCGCCCGCGCGCACCCCCGCTACGGCGCCCGCGCAGTCCTCGCCCCGCGTCCCCGCCCAGACCCCCCGCCGGCCGCTCCCCCGGCCCCTTCCCACCGATCTCTTCGCGGACCTCCTCGTCGCCGTCCTCAGCGGCCACCGGCCCGTCCACTCGATGCTCCGCCACACCCGCGGCCGCGCCTACGACGAGCTGGCCTGGCTGGCCGAACGCAGCCCCCTGCGCACCCGCGGCGCCCGTCCCGTCGTCCGGGACATCGGGTACTGCGAGCCCCGCCCGGGCGCGATCGAGGCCTTCGCCCGGATCGGCGCCGGCGACCGGCTGCGCGCCATGGCCTTCCGCCTGGAACTCGGCCAGGACCTCCGCTGGCGCTGCACCGCGGTGGAGCTCGGCGGTCCCCGGCCGCCGCGCGCCGACCAGGACTGACCGATCCGTGCGCGGCCCGGCCGAGCCGGTCCGGGCACGCCGACCAGGACTGCCCGATCCGCGCCCGGACCGGGCACGCCGAAGGGCCGGACACCCCGGGGTGTCCGGCCCTTCACGCCGTCACGGTGCTCCCGCGCCGGTCACTTCTTGCGGCGGCCCCGGCTCTTCGCCTGCTTGCGGCGCTCCGCGCGCGTGAGGCCGTCGGCCTCGGAGCGCACCGGCTCACCGTCCTCCGTGAAGTCGCCCTCGATCGTGCCGCCCTCGCCGTCGACGGTCGGCGCGGAGAAGTGGAGGTTGCGCCGCTGCGGGACGTCGAGCCCCTTGGCGCGGATCTCCGGCCGGGCACCCGCCTGCGCAGGCACCGAGTCCTGCTTCTCCAGGTCGGCCACGGGCTTGGCGTCCTCGACGGGGACCTCCTCGACCTGCTGCTCGACCTGGACCTCCAGGTTGAACAGGTAGCCGACCGACTCCTCCTTGATGCCCTCCATCATGGCGGTGAACATGTCGAAGCCCTCGCGCTGGTACTCGACCAGCGGGTCCTTCTGGGCCATCGCGCGCAGGCCGATGCCCTCCTGGAGGTAGTCCATCTCGTAGAGGTGCTCGCGCCACTTGCGGTCCAGGACCGACAGCACGACCCGGCGCTCCAGCTCGCGCATGATCTCGGAGCCGAGCTGCGCCTCACGCGCCTCGTACTGCTCGTGGATGTCGTCCTTGACGGAGTCGCCGATGAACTCGGCGGTGAGCCCGGCCCGGTCGCCGGCCGCCTCCTCCAGCTCCTCGACCGTGACCTTGCACGGGTAGAGCTGCTTGAACGCGCCCCACAGCCGGTCGAGGTCCCAGTCCTCCGGGAAGCCCTCGGCGGTCTCGGCCTGGACGTAGGCGTCGATGGTGTCGTCCATAAAGTGCTGGATCTGCTCGTGCAGGTCCTCGCCCTCCAGGACGCGGCGCCGCTCGCCGTAGATGACCTCACGCTGGCGGTTGAGGACCTCGTCGTACTTCAGGACGTTCTTACGGGTCTCAAAGTTCTGCTGCTCGACCTGCGACTGCGCGGAGGCGATCGCGCGCGTGACCATCTTGTTCTCGATCGGCACGTCGTCCGGCACGTTCGCCATGGACATCACGCGCTCGACCATCTGGGCCTTGAACAGCCGCATCAGGTCGTCGCCGAGGGAGAGGTAGAAGCGGGACTCGCCCGGGTCGCCCTGACGGCCGGAACGGCCGCGCAGCTGGTTGTCGATGCGCCGCGACTCGTGCCGCTCGGTGCCCAGCACGTAGAGGCCGCCGAGCCTCTCGACCTCTTCCTTCTCCGCCTTGACGGCCTTCTGGGCCCGCTCCAGCGCCTCGGGCAGGGCGTGCGCCCACTCCTCGATGTGCTCCTCGGGGTCGAGCCCGCGCTGGCGCAGCTCGGCCTCGGCGAGGTCCTCGGGGTTGCCGCCGAGCTTGATGTCCGTACCACGGCCGGCCATGTTCGTGGCCACCGTGACCGCGCCCTTGCGGCCGGCCTGGGCGACGATCGTCGCCTCCCGGTCGTGCTGCTTGGCGTTGAGCACCTCGTGCTGGATGCCGCGCTTGCTCAGCTGCTGCGAGAGGTACTCGGACTTCTCGACGGAGGTGGTGCCGACGAGGATCGGCTGCCCCTTGCGGTGCTTCTCCTCGATGTCGTCGACCACGGCCTCGAACTTGGCGACCTCGGTGCGGTAGATCAGGTCGGACTGGTCCTTGCGGACCATCGGCCGGTTGGTCGGGATCGGCACCACGCCGAGCTTGTAGATCTGGTGGAACTCCGCGGCCTCGGTCATGGCCGTACCGGTCATGCCGCACAGACCGGGCTGTTCCTTGCCGCTGTGGTCGTGGCGCTTGTAGAGGCGGAAGAAGTTCTGGAGGGTGATCGTGGCGAGGGTCTGGTTCTCGTCCTTGATCGGCACCCCTTCCTTCGCCTCGATCGCCTGGTGCATGCCCTCGTTGTAACGGCGGCCGGCGAGGATACGTCCGGTGTGCTCGTCGACGATCATGACCTCGTCGTCGATGATGACGTAGTCCTTGTCCTTCTTGAACAGTTCCTTGGCCTTGATGGCGTTGTTCAAGTAGCCCACGAGCGGGGTGTTCACCGACTCGTAGAGGTTGTCGATGCCCAGCCAGTCCTCGACCTTGGCGACACCGGACTCGTGGATGGCGACCGTGCGCTTCTTCTCGTCGACGTCGTAGTCGCCGGTCTCCTCGATGCCCTTGAGCGGCTGGCCGGCCTCGCCGCGCTTGAGGCGCTTGACCAGCTTGGCGAAGTCGCCGTACCACTTGGTCGCCTGGTCGGCGGGACCGGAGATGATCAGCGGCGTACGGGCCTCGTCGATGAGGATGGAGTCGACCTCGTCGACGATGGCGAAGTTGTGGCCGCGCTGGACGAGCTCGTCCTTGGACCACGCCATGTTGTCGCGCAGGTAGTCGAAGCCGAACTCGTTGTTCGTGCCGTAGGTGATGTCGCAGGCGTACTGCTCGCGGCGCTGAGCCGGCGTCATGTTGGCGAGGATGCAGCCGACCTCCAGGCCCAGGAAGCGGTGGACGCGGCCCATCATCTCGGAGTCGCGCTCGGCCAGGTAGTCGTTGACCGTGATGATGTGGACGCCCTCGCCGGACAGCGCGTTCAGGTACGCCGGGAGCGTGCCGACGAGGGTCTTGCCCTCACCGGTCTTCATCTCGGCCACGTATCCCATGTGCAGGGCGGCGCCGCCCATCATCTGCACGTCGTAGTGGCGCTGGCCCAGGACGCGCTTGGCGGCCTCGCGGACGGTGGCGAAGGCCTCGGGCAGCAGGTCGTCCAGGCTCTCACCGTCGGCGTACCGCTGCTTGTACTCATCGGTGAGGGCCCGCAGCTCGGCGTCGGAGAGGTCGACGAAGTCCTCTTCGATGGAGTTGACCTGGTCCGCGATGCGGTGCAGCTTGCGCAGGATCTTGCCTTCGCCTGCACGCATGATCTTCGAGAGGACGGACACGGGGGTTGGTCTCCTTGCCGGTCGGGCCTGGGACGGTCGGTTACCACTTGACTTACTGAGCAACGGCCATCGTATGCGAGGACCCCACCGCGCCGGGAGGGCCTGCCGTGACGGCGACCGTCCGTTGCTTCCATTCTGTTTCGCTTCCGCTTCACAGAGGACAACGTCCGGGGCCGCCGGATGGTGCCGCATCGCGCCACCGAATCGCACACGGAGTGATCACCCGCTCACCGAGGGCAAAGGGATGGCACCGCGGGCGCCCGCCGAGCAGAATCGGCCGATGGACCCCGTCACCCTCACCACGGACCGCCTCCTGCTGCGCACGGTCGGCCCCCGGGACACCGACGCGGTGCACGAGGCCTGTCAGGACCCCGACATCCAGCGCTGGACGACGATCCCCTCGCCCTATCTGCGCGAGCACGCCGAGAGCTTCACGGAACAGACGGCTCCGGCCGGCTGGGCGGACGGCTCCCTGTTCACCTTCGGCGTCTTCCTCCACTGCGGAGACCTCGCGGGCCTGCTCGGCCTCACCATGCGCGCCCTGGGCATGGCGGAGATCGGCTACTGGGCCGCGAAGCGGCACCGCCGCCACGGCTACATCGCGGAAGCGGCCCTCACCGCCTGCCGCTGGGCCTTCGCCCACGGCGCGATCGACCGCGTCGAATGGCGCGCGGAGGTGGGCAACCGGGCCTCCCGCGCGGTGGCCGAACGCGCGGGCTTCACCATCGAGGGCACGCTCCGCTCCGCGACGAACAACAGGGGAGTGCGCCGCGACACCTGGGTGGGGTCGCTCCTCCCCTCGGACCTGGGACTGCCGTCGACGGCGCCGTACCTGCCCGCTCCCTAGTCGCGCCCGGCACCGCGCACCCGACCTCGCTGGTCACACCCCCACTGTCAGTCCCACCCCCTATCGTGCGAACCATGACCAGCCCGCGTCCCGCAGCAGAACTCTCCGCAGACGAGGCCCGCAGGATCGCCCTGCGCGCCCAAGGCTTCCTCGGCGCCCCCGACCGCCGCTCCGGCGTCCGCGGCGTCCTGCGCCACCTGGGCGCGATACAGCTCGACACGATCTCGGTCCTGGCCCGCTCCCACGAACTCGTGCCGTACGCCCGCCTGGGCGCGGTGGGCCGCAGGACGGTGGAGCAGGCCTACTGGGGGGCGACGGCCTCCGGCGCACCCGCGGCACACCCCCACGCCTTCGAGTACTGGTCCCACGCCGCGTGCATCCTCCCGATCGAGGAGTGGCCCCACTTCGCCTTCCGCCGCCGCGCCTACCGCAGCCGCCCGCACTGGAACCACGACCTGCCCGACGGGGTCTACGACCAGGTCATCAAGCAGCTCCGCTCCGAAGGCCCGCTGACGGCGACGGAGTTGGGCGGCGCGAAGAAGACGAACGACTGGTGGGACTGGTCCGGCTCCAAAGTCGCCGTCGAACGCGCCCTGATGTACGGCGAGGTGGTGTGCGTGGAGCGCCGCGGCTGGAAGCGGATCTACGACCTCGCCGAGCGCGCGATCCCGGACACGCTGCTGCACGACGAGCTCGACGACACCGAGTGCCTGCGCCGCCTGGTCCGCCTGGCGGGTCAGTCCCTCGGCGTCGGCACCCGCGCGGACATCGCCGACTACCACCGCCTCAAGGGCGAGCAGGTCGACGCGGTGATCGCCGACTCGGGGCTGGTGCCGGTCGCGGTCGAGGGCTGGGGCAAGCCGGCGTGGGCCGACCCGGCGGCCCTGCGGACGCCCCCGCGCGGCCGCCACCGCACCACGCTGCTGTCCCCGTTCGACTCCCTGATCTGGGAGCGGGCGCGCACGGAGCGGATCTTCGGTTTCACCCACCGCCTGGAGGCCTACGTCCCCAAGCCGAAGCGGGTGTACGGCTACTTCGCGATGCCGGTGCTGGCCGGTGGCCGGCTGGTCGGCCGCGTCGACCCGGCGCGCGCGGGCAGCACGCTGGTGGCGAAGCAGGTCACGCTCGACGGCCCGAAGGCGGTCCCGGCCGTCGCCCAGGCCCTGGCCGAGGCCGCGACCTGGGTGGACTGCACGGACGTGCGCGTGGAGCGCGTCGACGCACCGGACCTGCGCGAGCCGCTCGTGAGAGAACTGGCCCGCCTGACCGCCTGACCGCCTGACAACTTGACGTCCGGCCGCTGTGCCCTGTGCCGCTTCGCCGTCCCGGGCTCAGCGGCATCGGCGGTTTCGCGGCCTCAGCGGATTTCGAGAATCTTCTCCCGCATCGCGTACACCACGGCTTCCATCCTGGAGTGCAGTTGCAGCTTCTCCAGGATGTTGCGCACGTGGTTCTTCACGGTGTTCTCGGAGATGAACAACTCCTTGGCGATGTCACGGTTGTTCATTCCCGTGGCGACGAGCTTGAGAACTTCCAGCTCGCGGTCCGTCAGGCGCGGCGCGGGTACCAGCCGGCGCTCGTCGGTGCGCTGGATCATCGACTTGAACTCGGTGAGCAACTTCGACGCCATGGACGGGCTGATCTGCGACTGACCGTCAGCGACCGCGCGAATGGCGGTGGCCACCTCGTCCGTGGAGATCTCCTTGAGGAGATAGCCGGTCGCGCCCGCCTTGATGGCGTCGTAGAGATCGGCTTCCTCATCGCTGATCGTGAGCATGATGATCTTGGCGCTGGGTGCCACCTCCTTGATGGAGGTGCAGGCCTCGATACCGCCCCGCTTGGGCATGCGCACGTCCATCAGGACGATGTCGGGCAGCAGGTCGGCGGCCTTCTCGACGGCCTCGGCGCCGTCGCCCGCCTCCCCCACGACCTGGATGTCCTCCTCGGCCGCGAGCACGATCTCCAGGCCACGGCGGAAGAGGGCATGGTCGTCCACCACGAGGACTCTGATCGGTTCCTTGCGTGGGGTCTCCGTGTCCGGGCCCATGCCGACGACGCCGTCGTGGGCATCCCCGTCACGCATCGGTCCGAAGCTGTCCGCCATCGTTCCTCCCCCTGAAGGCTGTGGCCTGTGGTCCTGAGCCATCGCCAACCCAGAGCAACGACCCACCGGTTGGGCCGTGGCCACCATGATTTCATGCCCGAACGGCACCGGGGTGACGGTGTGGGGCGCGAAGTGGTCGCACAGGGGTGCCCCTGGGGGCGCACGCGCGCTCCAGGGGCACCCTCTCCGCTGTCACCCGGGGCGGTCAGCCGCCGAGCGCACCGCCCGCGTCCGGGGAGTGCGCCTGTGTGACCATCGTGTCCGTCCTGAGGTGGATCACGCCGTAGTCGTAGGCGTGCCGTCGGTAGACGACACTCGGTTCCTTGGTCTCGGAGTCGACGAACAGGTAGAAGTCGTGCCCGACCAGCTCCATCTCGTAGAGAGCTTGGTCGAGGGTCATGGGCGCTGCGACGTGGGTCTTCTCGCGGACGACGATGGGGCCGTCACCCTGCACTTCCAGCGAGCCGATCTTCTTCGTGGGTACGGCTTCCGGCTCCTCCTCGGGGGCCGGCGCGAGGCCGTTTCCGTTGAGCGTGGCCACGCCCGGGACGTGGTCGGCGACCTCGGCGGCCGGAATCCGGCGCGCGCCACGGCGCGAGAACCTCTTGTCGTGCTGCCTGCGCAGCCGGGCTTCCAGCTTTTCCGCCGCCAGGTCGAGCGCCGCGTACGGATCACTCGCCGCTGCCTCCGCCCGGATCACCGGACCGCGGGAGCGGAGCGTGATCTCCACTCGGTCACAGCGGTCGGCCTGCCTCGGGTTGGGCTCCTTGGACACCTCGACGTCGAGGCTGATCACCTTGCCATCGAGCTTCTGGATCTTCTCCAGCTTCAGCTTCTCGGCCACGTGCTTCCGGAACCGCTCGGGCACCTCGGTCTTGCGGCCCTTGACGACGATGTCCACGCAGAACTCCGTTCCCGGATCGCTCCGCTTCGCTGCGGAGCGTCTCCCTTTTGCACCAGGTTCCGGTGAGCCCCGGAACCTCGGACTCGGTGACTTCCACCTCCTCCCCCGTGGGCGAGATCTCCACTCCACCGTCGCGAGTGATGAAGGAAAAACCCGCGTCACGGCATTCGGATTCGAGAGGTGTGGCCTGCGGCTTTCCCTCTCAACCGAACATATCTCGCCCGGACGGATGTCGTCACCCTCTACCGCGGTGTACCTCCGTTCAGGTGAATAGGCCCTCTCATTACCTGCAACGACGTAAGATCTCAGTCAGTTCCGGTTTATTTGGAAAGAGTCCGGTGCCGCCGCGACCACTGCCGCGCACAGCACGTCAACCACTCCGCAGGCGCCGTGTGCGCCCGCCATTCGCTGCCGGCCGGGCCGCCGGCCCGTCCTCTCTTGCCTTGATCCGACGTTCTGTTCCTCTCTGCTTTCCCAGCTCTCTCCCGCGTACACGGGCGCAGTGCACCCGGCGTCAGGAATCGGCCCCGCGGCCGCCCCGAGAGGCACGGCCGGTCCGTCCGCGGCCGCCCGCAGGGCCCGCGCGGCCTCGGCGAGCGAAGCGCCCGTGGTCATCACGTCGTCGACCAGCACGACCGGTCCCTCCCGCAGCAGCCCGGCACCACCCGGAACGACCGTCAGCGCTCCCGCGAGATTGGCCAGTCGCTGCCGAGAGTTGAGCCCGGACTGGTCGGCCACGGCCCGCCGCTGCCGCAGCACCCCGAGCACCCGGGCCGGGAGCCCGCCGCGCCGCAGGTCCGCGGCCGCCGCGAGCGCGATCCGGCGTGCCGGGTCATGTCCCCGGGCCCGCACGGCCCGCCGCCCGGACGGCACAGGCACGAGCAGCAACGGAGCCCACGGAGCCCTGCCCGGCACCTCGGCGGCCTCACCGCCCGGCCGGGTCGGACCCGGCCGGGCCTCGGCCTCCGCCCGAAGCGCCCCAGCCCGAAGCGCACCGGCCCGAAGCGCACCGGCCCCGGGCGCCCCGGCCCCGGGCGCGTCCTCCGGGAGCCCGGCCCGTACGGCTCGGGCCAGGGCCGCCCCCAGCGGCGCGGCGAGCGCCAGGGCACCCCGCTCCTTGTGGGCCAGCAGCGTCGCCCGCACCTCGTCCGCGTACGGAGCCGCGGCGTGCACCGTCGGCAGCCCGGGCGGCTCGGGCGCCGGTCGCACCCGCCGTACCGCTGCCCCGCCGAGCACCGCACGGCACCGCGCGCAGAGCACCGTACGAGGCGCCCCGCAGCCCCCGCACTCGCCCGGCAGCACCAGGTCGGTGAGGTCCTGCCACCACCCCCGCATGACCATCACTGTGCCGTCCGGGCCGGGGACCTGCCACCCCTGTGGAAAACCGCCTGTGGACAACTCGGGGCGGCCCCGGACGCAGGCCTCGGCCCACCGAGAACCCGGCGCCGCGGCCGGGGCGTACCCGGCCCGGGCCCGCCGTATCACCGGTCACGAGAAACGAACGGCCACCCAGAGCTCCGACCGACCCCTCGGGGCCCGGCCCCGCAGGTTCCTCATCCCTCGGGGCCCGGCCCCCCGCAGGCCCCTCACCCCGCAGGTCCCTCATCCCGGATAGACCGGCGCCGTCCCCTCCGTGACCTTCTGCCACTGCGCGCCCGTCGGCAGCCGGACGATGCCGTCCACCGAGTTCGCCACCAGCGGCAGCCCGTCGTCCTCGGCGGCGGTGACCTCCTTGACGCCCGTCAGGGCCGCAGGCGCCGGTACGTCCGGCGTCGAGCCGTCGACCTGGACGTACCGCATCTGCTCCACGCCCCCGTGCTCGCGCCCGACCACCACGAGCCGGCTGTCCCCGGCCCACGACATGGCCGTGACCTCCTCCAACTCCGGGGTCGCGGAGCGCAGTTCGACCACGCGGACGGACGGCTTCTCGCCCTGCTTCTGCTCTCGCTCGATCAGCCCGATGAGCAGGGTCTTCTTGCCGCCCTTCTCCACGACGAGCGCGATCCGCACCCCGTCGGCGGCGACCCGCACCGACTGGATCCGCCCGTCCAGGTGCGGAGTGCGCACCTCCAGGGGTTCACCCTTGCCGTCCTCGAACAGCAGCAGCCGGGGATCACGCGGGTCGCGGTCGGCCACCCACAGGCCGTCGTCGGCGTCCCAGCTGGGGGTCGTCAGCCGGTCCGCCTCGCTCCGGCCCTGGCTGCGCAGCACCGGCTCGCCGAGCGAACCGCCCGAGACGAGCGAGCCCACGTACAGCGACCTGCCGTCGAGGCCGACGCCCGCCGCGGTGTGCTCGTCGCGCGAGACGGCCACCGAGCGCAGGGCCGTGTCGCCCTCGCCCAGCGCGCCCGGCGCCGGGTCCGGCTCGGTCTCGCTGCTGCCCGCCGGGATCCGTACGAGCCGGTCCTTGCCGTCGACGAAGTACAGGTAGTCCGGGTGCCGTGCGGCGCTCCGGGAGGCTGCAGCCTCGGCCGCGTCCTGGGTGAGCGAGCACAGCTCGGCCCCGCCGGCCCGCAGCTCCACCTCGTCCACGGCGGGGCTGAGGCTGCGCAGCGTGAACAGCAGCTGCGCGGCCATCTCCTCGCAGCGGTTGGTGCCGATGCCCGCGGCCTTGTCGTTGAGCGGGACCGTCAGCAGGTTGCGGTCGTCGGGCGTGAGCGCGCCGGCGCCCTTCGCCAGCGCCGTACCGGTCGGGAAGCTCGAACGCACGACCGGGTCGAGCCACCGCGTGGGCCCGCTCAGCACCGAGCGCACCATCTGCGTCATGGGGTCCACGCGGCGGCGCACGTAGACGGGATCGGCGACCGCGGTGGGCTGCGACGTCGCGCCGGCCGCCACGGTGTTCGACGCGAAGTAGTACTTGCTGACGGACATGTAGTTGCGCTGGAAGTCCGACTGGCCCATGACGACGCCCTGCGGCAGCGCGTCGATCCGCCACTGCCCGCTCTTCTGGTCCTGCGTCAGATGCACGGTCCTGCCGTACGTCCCGGTCGCGGGCGCGTACGACTGCTGCGCGTCCACCGTGGCCACCTTGGTGCCGGTCAGCATGTAGGAGATCTCGCCGGTGTCCTCCCGGCCGGTCGGCCCCTCGGGCTTGGCACCCGGTCCGTCGGCGAGCACCGTGGTGTACAGCTCCGGCCGCCAGGTCTTCGCCGCTTCCCCGGTCAGGTACTGGCGTGCCGTCTTGTAGTGCGGATCATCACTGGTCAGCGCCTCCAGGAAGCCCTGCACGATCTCCGAGGGCGGGGCGTCCTCGCCCGGCGGCACGGCGAACACCCGCACCTGGGTGTCCTGGCGCGGCGTGGACTCCACACCGCGCAGATCCCCGCTGTCCGGCATCGACGCGCACCCCGCCAGCACCAGGACGCCACCGGCGGCGTACGCCATCACGCGCGCGTGCCTGCGCCGGCCGCGCCTTTCGCGGTCAGCGCCCACGAGATGCCTCCCCTTGCCTCTTCGCCTCGCCCGGCCCGGTTTTCCCGCCGGGGGTGCTGTCCCCGCCCTGGGCGCTCTCCCCGCCCGGGGCTGCTGCGCCCTTGTCTGGGCCGGCTTCCCCGGCTCCGCGACCGGCCCGGTCCCCAGCGGCACGGTCCCGACCGGCCCGGTCCCGAGCGGCCCCGCCGCCGGAGCTCAACCCACCGTTCTCGGCGCTCCCGGCCGGAGCGCCCACACGGCCACCGTGGGCGGTCCCCGCGGAACCACCCACGTCGCCGCCTGCGGCGCGTCCAGCCTGACCGCTGCCCTCGTCGGGCCGCCGGGTGCCCGAGGCGGGCCGTGGCACCACGCGCGCGCCGTTGCCCGGCAGCGCCGTCGGATCGGCCGTGGCGCTGGCCGCCCGCGGCGGTATCGGGTCCCGTTTGGCCCCCGCAGCCGATCCGCTCGCCGGCTGCGCCGGCACCGTCGCCCGCTTCTCGCCGCTCCCGCCACCGCAGGGCAGACCGGCGTCGTCGAGGCCCCGGTTGCGCCGCGAGTCCTTGGGCTCCAGCGGTATCGGCGAGCCCCGCAGCGGCTCGTCGGCCGTTCTGGGCAGCGTCAGCCGGAACTGCGATCCCCCGCCCGGCTCGCCCCACGCCTGCAGCCAGCCGCCGTGCAGCCGCGCGTCCTCCAGGGCGATCGACAGCCCCAGCCCCGTACCCCCCGTGGTACGCGCGCGTGCCGGGTCGGCCCGCCAGAAGCGGCTGAACACGCGGGTCGCCTCTCCCGGCTTGAGCCCGACCCCGTAGTCCCGCACCGCCACGGCGACCGCGCCGCCGGCCGCGGCGAGCCGGACGACGACGTCGTTGCCCTCGCCGTGCTCGACGGCGTTGACGACGAGGTTGCGCAGCACCCGCTCCACGCGCCGGGCATCGGCCTCGGCGACGACGGGCTGCTGGTCGCCGAGGACGCGGATCCGCGTGCCCTTGCGCTCCGCGAGCGGCTCCGCCCCGCTGACGACCCGCCGCACGACGTCCCTGAGGTCTATCGGCTCCGCCTCCAGGGCCGCGGCACCCGCGTCGAACCGGCTGATCTCCAGCAGGTCGGCGAGCAGCGACTCGAACCGGTCGAGCTGGTCGGCGAGCAGTTCCGCCGACCGCGCGGTCACCGGGTCGAAGTCCGCACGCGCCTCGTGGATCACGTCAGCGGCCATCCGCACGGTCGTCAGCGGCGTACGCAGCTCGTGCGACACGTCCGACACGAACCGGCGCTGCATCCGCGACAGGTCCTCCAGCTGGCTGATCTTGAGCTGGAGGTTCTGCGCCATCTTGTTGAAGGCCTCGCCGAGACGCGCGATGTCGTCCTCGCCGGTGACCTTCATCCGTTCCTGGAGCCGCCCGGCCGACAGCCGCTCGGCGATCCCCGCCGCCATCCGCACCGGCGTGACGACCTGCCGCACCACCAGCCAGGCGATGGCCCCGAGCAGCACGACGACGAACAGCCCCGCCGTCGCCAGCGTGCCCTTGACCAGGCTCAGCGACTTCTCCTCCTGCGTGAGCGGGAAGAGGTAGTACAGCTGGTACGGGTTGCCGTTGGGGTCGTTGACCTGCTTGCCGATGACCAGGCCCGGCTGGGAGTCCTTGATCTCGTTGTTGTAGGTGATGCGGGTGTAGCTCTGCGCGGCCGTCGTACTGCTGCCGATCCGCTCCCGCAGGTCCGCGGGCACGCTGCGGCTCCAGTCCACCTCACCGGAGGCGCGCTGCCCGCGCCCACCGGCACCGTCCGCGTCCGAGGCCGGGAGCGTCACCACGTCGAAGGCGCCCTGCCCACCGCTGGACAGCGACGACACCAGGTCGCTCAGCCACTGGGTGACGTTCTGCGCGGGACGGCCGTCCGCCGTGGCGACGTCGTCGCCGGTCCCACTGGCCGCCTCGTCGGCCCGCTGCTTGGCCACCGCGAACCCGCCCGTGGCCTGGCTCTGCGACGCCTTCACCTTGGCGTCTAGCAGGCCGTTGCGCACCTGCCCGATGACGACGAAGCCCAGCAGCAGCACCACGCCCAGCGACATCAGCAGCGTCGTGACGACGACCTTGAGCTGGATGTTGCGCCGCCACAGCCGCATGACCGGCAGCAACGGCCGGCGCACCCACCGCATGAACAGACGGATGACGGGACTGCCCTGAACGCCGCCCTGCAGCAGGCCGCTCTCCAGGAACCGTCCCCAGCGGGAACTCCTCTTCCGCCCGACAGGCCGCCCCGGGCGGTCCCCGGACCGGCCGGGCGCCGAAGCGGCACTGTCGCCGGACATGTCAGCTCGGCCCTGCCTTGTACCCGACACCACGGACGGTCACCACGATCTCCGGCTTCTCCGGGTCCTTCTCGACCTTGGAGCGCAGCCGCTGCACATGCACGTTGACCAGCCGCGTGTCCGCCGCGTGCCGGTAGCCCCACACCTGCTCCAGCAGCACCTCGCGCGTGAACACCTGCCACGGCTTGCGCGCCAGCGCGACCAGCAGGTCGAACTCCAGCGGCGTCAGCGCGATCGACTGCCCGTCCCGCTTCACGGAGTGCCCGGCCACGTCGATGACCAGGTCACCGATGGCCAGCTGCTCCGGAGCGGGCTCCTCCGACCTCCGCAGCCGGGCCCGGATCCGGGCCACCAGCTCCTTCGGCTTGAACGGCTTCACGATGTAGTCGTCGGCGCCCGACTCCAGGCCCACCACGACGTCGACCGTGTCGCTCTTGGCCGTGAGCATCACGATCGGCACCCCGGACTCCGCCCTGATCAGGCGGCACACCTCGATGCCGTCCCGGCCGGGCAGCATCAGGTCCAGCAGCACCAGGTCGGGCTTGGCCTCCCGGAACGCGGCCAGCGCCTTGTCCCCGTCGGCCACGAACGACGGCTCGAAACCCTCACCACGCAGCACGATGCCGAGCATCTCGGCCAGTGCGGTGTCGTCGTCGACGACAAGGACTCGTCCCTTCATAAACGACATCATCCCATTCTCATAACGGTGGCGAAGGCAGTGGTGAGGTAGGTCACCGGCCAGTGACCATAGTCGCAGCAAGCGCTACTGTCTGCCCTCGCCGGCCCACTGATGATCACCTCCGTGGTCTGCGCGGCGCCCTTCCGGTGGGCGGAAACCGGTCACGGCCCGCTCCGGCGGCCGCGCGGCCCTCAGCCCGCAGCCACCCGGCGCGACCTCGCACAGACCTCGGCGAGCGCCTCCGCCGTCACCGGCGACACCACGCCCTCCTCGGTCACGATCGCCGTCACCAGCTCCGGCGGCGTCACGTCGAACGCCGGGTTGTACGCCTGCGTCCCCAGCGGCGCCACCGGGATCCCGCCGCCCGCCTCCGCGCCGGCCACCGGCACCTGCGGCGCCACCAGCTCGGTCACCTCGTGCCCGGGACGCTGCTCCACCTCGATGGACGCCCCGTCCGCCGTGTCCAGGTCCACCGTCGTCACCGGCGCGACCACGATGAACGGCACATGGTGGTACCGCGCCAGGACCGCCAGCGGATAGCTGCCCACCTTGTTCGCCACCGATCCGTCCGCCGTGATCCGGTCCGCCCCGATCAGCACCGCGTCCACCTCACCCGCGGCGAACAGCGACCCCGCCGCGTTGTCCGTGAGCAGCGTGTACGCCATCCCGCTGCGGGCCGCCTCGTACGCCGTCAGGCGCGCGCCCTGCAGCAGCGGACGCGTCTCGTCCACCCACAGCCGCCGCAGCCGGCCCACCCGGTGCGCCGCGAGCGCCACCGCGAACGCCGTGCCCTCCCCGCCCGACACCAGCGAACCGGTGTTGCAGTGGGTCAGGATCCGGTGCCCGCCCCCGGGCAGCAGCTCGTCCAGCAGCGCCAGCCCGTGCTCGGCCATCCGCCCACTGGCCTCGGCGTCCTCCCGGTGCAGCTGCCGCGCCGCGGCCAGCGCCGCCGCGGCCGCCTGCCGTACGTCACCGCCCTTGGCCAGCGCCGCCTCGTGAGCCGCCTGCGCCCGCCGCACCCCGACGGCCAGGTTCACCGCGGTCGGCCGGGCCGTCGCCAGCGCGGACGCGGCCTCGTCCACGTCGAAGCCCCGCACGGCGGCGAGCGCGACACCGTACGCCCCCGCGATGCCGAGCAGCGGCGCCCCGCGCACGGCCAGCGAGCGAATCGCCTCGACCAGCGCGGACGCGTCCGTACAGACCAGTTCGACCTCCTCTGCCGGCAGCCTCGTCTGGTCCAGCAGAACCAGAACCGGCCCTTCCGGTGGCTCTTCCCAGCGGATCGCCGGGATCTCGGTCGGCCGCTTGTCGTCGCCGCTGTACGCGTACTGATCAGCCATGCGATCAGTCTGCCCCCAATCCGGCGGACAATTGAAGGTACGCAGCCCAGACCGCGGCCGGTCACACCAAGACCACCCCATGGCACGATGGCTGCCAACCTGCCGCCGCGACCGCGGACGGGCACCGTGAAGGAGCGACGATGAACGACACTCCGGGCTGGGCCTCGCCCGGATCCGCCCCGTCCGACGGGCAGAAGCCTGACGCGTCCGGCCCTGCCGAGCCCGCAGACCGCCCCGGTCCCGCACAGCCCGCCGACCAGCCGGGCCACACGCCTCAGGGCCCCGGCCCGCAGTGGTCCAAGGAACAGCCGCCACCGGCCCAGTGGTCCGCCCCCAGCGGGCAGCCCGGACCCGGCCAGGCACCCCCGCCCCCGCCCCCCGGCCCGGGCGGCTGGGGCGCCCCGCCCCCCGGCGGCCAAGGCCCGGCAGGACCCGGCGGCTACGGCCCTCCCGGAGGACCCGGCGGCCACGGCCCCGGCTACGGCCACGGACACCCCGGCGGCTGGGGCAGCGGCTGGGGCGGCCCCCCGCCCGCCGCCAAGCCCGGCGTGATCCCGCTCCGCCCGCTGGGCGTCGGGGAGATCCTCGACGGCGCGGTCTCCACCATGCGCACCTACTGGCGCACCGTCCTCGGCATCTCGCTCACCGTCGCGGTCCTCACCGAGATCATCGTCGTGCTGTTCCAGGGCCTCGTCCTGGACGACTCCACCACCGACGCCCTCAACGACCCGAGCGCCACCCTCGGCGAGCTGAGCCGCGCCATGGGCGACGCACTGCTCAACTCCACCGTCATCTTCGGGATCTCCCTGGTCGGCACCGTCGTCGCCACCGCCCTCCTCACGACCGTCACCAGCCGCGCCGTGCTCGGCAAGTCGGTCACCATCGGTGAGGCCTGGCGTGACGCCCGCCCCCAGATCGTCAAACTGTTCGGCCTCATCTGCCTGCTGCTGCTCATCACCGCCGGCATCGTCACCGCCGGCACCCTGCCCGGCATCCTCGTCTCCCTCGCCGGGAGCACCGGAGCGGGCGTCGCCCTCACCGTGCTGGGCGTCATCGGCGCCGGCATCGTGGCCCTGTGGCTGATGATCCGTTTCTCGCTCGCCTCGCCCGCCCTCATGCTGGAGAAGCAGGGCATCAAGAAGGCGCTGAGCCGCTCCACGAAACTGGTCCGGGGCACCTGGTGGCGGATCTTCGGCATCCAGCTGCTCGCCACGATCATCGCCAACGTCGTCGCGTCGATCATCGTCATCCCGTTCACCTTCCTCGCCGCCGCCCTCAGCGGCGACGGGATCACCGGCTGGCTCAACTCCGGTGTCGGCAGCCTGGGCTGGACGTTCCTCATCATCAGCGGCATCGGCTCGGTGATCGGCTCCATGATCACGTTCCCGATCACGGCCGGCGTCACCGTGCTCCTCTACATCGACCAGCGCATCCGCCGCGAGGCCCTCGACCTCGAACTGGCCCGCGCCGCCGGTGTCCAGGGCTACGGCCCCACCGCCCCCGGCACCACCCCCGGGAGCTGATGCGGTGAGCTCGGCGGGGGAACCTCTCACCACGGCACTGCCACACGCCGCCCTGCGCACGCTGCTGCGCGCCGGCGACACCTCCGTACTGTCGTCGGCCCGCTCGGACGACGAACCGCCCCTGACCGTCCCGCGCGACCCCGCGCGCGAGGCGGCCCGGCGCGAACTGTCCAAGCGGATGTACCACGAGGACGACCCCAGCCTGTTCCAGCGCGCCCTCGACGCCTTCTGGGACTGGCTCGGCACACTGCTGAACGCCGCCTCGACCGCCACGCCCGGCGGCACGCTCGGCCTGGTCGTCATCATCCTGGCCGTCGTCGCGGTCCTGGCCGCCCTCTGGTGGCGGCTGGGCACCCCGCGCCGCCAACCCGCCTCCACCGCCGCCCTGTTCGACGACCGCCCGCGCAGTGCCTCCGACCACCGCGCCACCGCCGAGGCACACGCCGCCCAGGGCCACTGGAACCAGGCCGTCCAGGAACGCATGCGCGCCCTCGTCCGCGCCCTCGAAGAACGCGCGCTCCTCGACCTCCGCCCCGGCCGCACCGCCGACGAGGCCGCGGCCGAAGCGGGCCGCGCCCTGCCCGCCCACACCGACCGACTGCGCGCCGCCGCCCGCGAGTTCGACGACGTCACGTACGGCGGCCGCTCGGCGACCGAGCAGTCGTACCACCGCATGGCGGAACTCGACCGCGACCTGGAACGCGCCAAGCCCCAGCTCGCCACGAGCAGCGCCGCCACGGCCCCCACCACCCGCCAGGGAGCCGCCGAATGACCACCGAGGCCACGCTTCCGTCCACCTCGGCCTCGCCCACCGCCCGCCACGTGTGGACCCGCGCGCGCGGAATCGCGCTCGCCCTCGTCGTGCTCCTCGCCGGAGCCGTCGCCATCGCCGTGATCCGCTCCGACGCCCGCCACGGCGAACTCGACCCCCGCTCCGCCGACCCCAACGGCAGCCGCGCGGTCGCGGAACTCCTCGCCGACCGCGGCGTGGACACGCGCGTCGTCACCACCCTGGACGAGGCCGCCGCCGCGACCGGTCCGGACACCACCCTCCTGGTCGCCGTCCCCGACCTGCTGACCCGCGGTCAGCAGTCCACCCTGCACGACGCGTTCGCCGACTCCGGCGGCCGCACCGTCCTGGTCGCCTCCGGCAGTGCCTCCGTCGAACGCCTCGCCCCCGGCGTCACCGCCGACCCCGCCACCAGCCTCGACTCGGCGCTCTCCCCCGACTGCGCCCTGCCCGCCGCCCGGCGCGCCGGCACCGCCGAGACGGGCGGCGTCCGCTACACCACCACCCACCTCGACGCCGACGAGTGCTACCCGAGCGAGCGCCTGGCCACCCTGCTGCGCATCCCGGCCGAACGCGGAGACGGCGACACCGTCGTCCTCGGCGCGCCCGACATCCTCCTCAACGACCGCCTCGACGATCAGGGCAACGCCTCGCTCGCCCTGCAACTCCTCGGCTCGCGCCCCCATCTGGTCTGGTACCTCCCCACCCTCTCCGACACGTCGGCCACCGGCACCGACGACGAACGCGGCTTCTTCGACCTGCTCCCCTCGGGCTGGCTCTGGGGCACCCTGCAGCTCTTCATCGCCGCGGCCCTGGCAGCCCTCTGGCGGGCACGCCGGCTCGGCCCCCTCGTGCCCGAAAATCTCCCCGTCGCGATCCGCGCCTCGGAAACCGCCGAGGGCCGCGCCCGCCTCTACCGCAAGGCCGACGCCCGCGACCGCGCGGCCGACGCTCTCCGCTCCACCACACGCACCCGCCTCGCCCCCCTCGTCGGCGTCCCCGTCACCCAGGCGCACGCGCCCGAGGCCCTGCTCCCCGCCCTGTCCACCCGCCTCCACGGCGACGGACAGGACCCGCACGCCCTGCTCTTCGGACCGCCACCAGGCGACGACGCAGCACTCATCGCACTCGCCGACCGACTCGACGCCCTCGAAAGAGAGGTACGCCGTCCATGATGGACCCGACCACTGACAACGCCGGGCGCTCCGGGGACCCGGACGCCGCCCGGGCCTCCCTGGAGGCCCTGCGCGCCGAGATCGCCAAGGCCGTGGTCGGCCAGGACCCCGCCGTGACCGGTCTCGTCGTCGCCCTGCTCTGCCGCGGCCACGTCCTCCTCGAAGGCGTCCCCGGCGTCGCCAAGACCCTCCTGGTCCGCGCCCTCGCCGCCGCCCTCGAACTCGACACCAAGCGCGTCCAGTTCACCCCCGACCTCATGCCGAGCGACGTCACCGGCTCCCTGGTCTACGACACCCGCACCGCCGAGTTCTCCTTCCAGCCCGGCCCGGTCTTCACCAACCTGCTCCTCGCGGACGAGATCAACCGCACGCCCCCCAAGACCCAGTCGTCCCTCCTGGAAGCCATGGAGGAACGCCAGGTCACCGTCGACGGGACGCCCCGCCCGCTCCCCGACCCCTTCCTGGTCGCTGCGACCCAGAACCCGGTCGAGTACGAGGGCACCTACCCCCTCCCGGAAGCCCAGCTGGACCGCTTCCTGCTCAAGCTCACCATCCCCCTCCCCTCCCGCCAGGACGAGATCGACGTCCTCACCCGCCACGCCGAAGGCTTCAACCCCCGCGACCTCAAGGCCGCCGGCGTACGCCCCGTGGCGGGCCCGGCCGACCTGGAAGCGGCCCGCGCCGCCGTCGCCAAGACGACGATCTCCCCGGAGATCACCGCCTACGTCGTCGACATCTGCCGCGCCACCCGCGAGTCGCCGTCCCTCACCCTCGGCGTCTCCCCCCGAGGCGCCACGGCCCTGCTGGCCACCGCCCGCGCCTGGGCCTGGCTCACCGGCCGCGACTACGTCATCCCGGACGACGTGAAGGCCCTCGCCCTGCCCACGCTCCGCCACCGCGTCCAGCTCCGCCCGGAGGCCGAAATGGAAGGCGTGACAGCCGACTCCGTGATCAACGCGATCCTCGCCCACGTCCCCGTCCCCCGCTGATGGCACTCACCGGACGCGCCGCCCTCCTCGCGGCCCTGGGCTCCCTCCCCGTCGGCATCTGGGAGCCCAGCTGGACGGGCATCCTCGCGGTCAACGGCCCCCTGGCCCTGGCCTGCGCCTGCGACTTCGCCCTGGCCGCCCCCGTACGAGGCCTGGGCCTGACCCGCTCCGGCGACACCTCCGTGCGCCTGGGCGACACCGCGGACGTCACCCTCACCATCACGAATCCCTCCGGGCGCCCCCTGCGTGCCCGCCTCCGGGACGCCTGGTCGCCCAGCAGCTGGCAGCCGGGCACGGAGACGACGGCGTCCCGCCACCGCCTCACGGTCCCCGCAGGCGAACGCCGCCGCGTCACGACCCGCCTGCGCCCCACCCGCCGAGGCGACCGTCAGGCCGACCGCGTCACCATCCGCTCCTACGGCCCCCTCGGCCTCTTCTCCCGCCAGGGCACCCACAAGGTCCCCTGGACGGTACGGGTCCTGCCCCCCTTCACCAGCCGGAAGCACCTGCCCTCCAAGCTGGCCCGCCTGCGCGAACTGGACGGCCGCACCAGCGTGCTCACCCGCGGCGAGGGCACCGAGTTCGACAGCCTCCGCGAGTACGTCCCCGGCGACGACACCCGCTCGATCGACTGGCGGGCCACGGCCCGCCAGACCGCCGTCGCCGTCCGCACCTGGCGCCCCGAACGGGACCGCCACATCCTCCTGGTCCTCGACACGGGCCGCACCTCGGCCGGCCGCGTGGGCGACGCGCCTCGGCTCGACGCCTCCATGGACGCGGCCCTGCTCCTCGCAGCCCTCGCCTCCCGTGCGGGCGACCGCGTCGACCTCCTCGCCTACGACCGCAGGGTCCGCGCCCTGGTCCAGGGCCGCACGGCGGGCGACGTCCTCCCGTCCCTGGTCAACGCGATGGCCACGCTGGAACCGGAGCTGGTGGAAACGGACGCGAGGGGCCTCACCGCCACAGCACTGCGCACCTCCCCCCGCCGCTCTCTCATCGTTCTGCTCACCACTCTGGACGCGGCTCCCATCGAGGAGGGCCTCCTCCCGGTCCTCGCCCAGCTCAACCAGCGCCACACGGTCCTGCTGGCCTCCGTGGCGGACCCGCACATCTCCGACATGGCCAAGGCCCGCGGGAACGTCGACTCCGTCTATGAGGCCGCCGCTGCCGCCCAGGCCCAGTCCGAACGCCATCGCACCGCGGAACAACTCCGCCGCCACGGTGTCACGGTCGTGGACGCCACACCGGACGACCTGGCGCCGGCCTTGGCGGACGCCTACCTGGCACTGAAAGCAGCCGGCCGCCTGTAATCACTCACTCGATCCGGCCCCCGAAAGGGGACCCCAAACGCAGAAAACCCCCGCATCGTCAGATGCGGGGGTTTTCCCAATGATTGTTCGGCGGCGTCCTACTCTCCCACAGGGTCCCCCCTGCAGTACCATCGGCGCTGTAAGGCTTAGCTTC
>NZ_JBNCNM010000005.1:0-121910 GCF_049846985.1 Streptomyces sp. DT190
CGCCCCCCGCCGCCCCCCCCCCCCCCCCCCCCCCCCCCCCCCCCCCCCCCCCCCCCCCCCGCCCCACCACCCCCCGTCAGGCGAAGACGCGAAGCCCCCCCACGCACACCCCGCACACCCCGCACACCACCTGAACAGCCGATCCCCGGCAAAGAAATGACCCCGCCCAGCCCGGACGGGGTCACCTCACCACTTCACTCGCGGTGTCAGCGACGCGCGACACCCTCGGCCCGGGCCGCCGCCGCCACGGCCGCCGTCACCGCCGGCGCCACCCGCTCGTCGAACGGAGAGGGGATGACGTAGTCGGCCGCGAGGTCGTCCCCGACCACGGCCGCCAGCGCCTCCGCCGCGGCCAGCTTCATGCCCTCCGTGATCCGCGAGGCCCGCACCTGCAGGGCCCCCGCGAAGATCCCCGGGAACGCGAGCACGTTGTTGATCTGGTTCGGGAAATCCGACCGCCCGGTGGCGACCACAGCCGCGTACTTGTGCGCGACCTCGGGGTGCACCTCCGGGTTCGGGTTCGCCATGGCGAAGACGAACGCGCCCTCGGCCATGGACGCGACCGCGGACTCCGGCACGGTCCCTCCCGAGACCCCGATGAACACGTCGGCCCCGGCCAGCGCCGTCTCCAGCGACCCGGTGATCCCGGCCTTGTTCGTGAACCCGGCCAGGTCCCGCTTGACCGGCGTGAGGTCGTCCCGGTCCGCCGACACGACACCCTTGCGGTCGGCCACCGCGACATCCCCGATCCCGGCCTCGACCAGCATCTTCGCGATGGCGACACCCGCCGCCCCCGCGCCGGAGATGACGGCCCGCAGGTCACCGACGGCCCGCCCGCTCAGCCGCGCGGCGTTCCGCAGGGCGGCCAGCGTCACGACCGCCGTACCGTGCTGGTCGTCGTGGAAGACCGGGATGTCCAGCCGCTCCTGCAGCTTCCGCTCGATCTCGAAGCACCGCGGCGCCGAGATGTCCTCCAGGTTGACCCCGCCGAACGACGGCGCAAGCCGCACCACGGTCTCGACGATCTCGTCGACGTCCGTGCAGTTCAGCGCGATCGGGACCGCGTCCACGCCGCCGAACTGCTTGAACAGGATGGCCTTGCCCTCCATCACCGGGAGGGAGGCCTCGGGCCCGATGTCACCGAGCCCCAGCACGGCCGTACCGTCCGTCACGACGGCGACGACCGAGGACTTCCACGTGTAGTCGTGCACCAGCTCCGGCTGCTCCGCGATCGCGCTGCACACCTTCGCGACGCCGGGCGTGTACGCCAGGGACAGGTCGTCCTTGTCACGGACCGGCACGGTGGCCTGCACAGCCATCTTGCCGCCGCGGTGCAGCGCGAATGCCGGATCGAAGGAGTCGAGGGAGTCGAGGGAGTCGAGGGGCTCCGCACCGCCCTCGCTGCCCGCATCACCGGTCTTGCTCTCGCTGCGAGGATTGACGATCTCCGCTGCCACTTCGTTTTACCCCTTAAATCTTCATCGGTTTGAGGGTGGCCACTCCTGGTGAGGGGTGGGCGGGACCGCGCACGGCCGAGGTCGTGCATGTACGTGATACGTACGGGCGCGTACGCGACGGGCGCGCCGCACACGCGCCCTGAGCCCCGGATGAGGGGTGTAAAGACCCTTCTTACCGGACGGAAGGCACCGAGGACGAGTCCATAACGCCAAGGTCACATGCCGGTGCCCTGACTCTTCGTCCAAAATCGGGACAAGGCCTGGACAAACCATCGAGAACCACTCAAGCAGCGGTGAAGTCCACGGCCCACGTGCCGAAATCCCGGGATATGCCGAAGATCTTCCGGCCGGAAGGAAGCATTCCCACAGAAGGTCCGGCCGTGATGTACCGGAGTGGTGCGGTTCGGGGGTCGCCCGTTATCCGATTTTGACATGGCTGGCCCCCAGAATGGCGCAGTCCGAATGGCAAGATGCCGTAATCACACGAGGTCGCGACACTCGAAGACGTGTGTTCTCGTCGACCCACGGCGCTGCCGACCCCGTCGGCAGGCCACGGCACTGCCGAACCCATCGGCAGCGCTGAGCCCCATCGGCAACTCCACCCATCCGCCGGAGGAACCCACCATGACCGCAAGCTCCACCCGTCGTACGACCGCCGCCCGCTCCCGGCTAGCAGCGGTCGGTGCGATCGCGGTCGCAGGCGCGCTGATGCTCACCGGATGCGGTGACCAGACCAAGGACAACGGCTCGGACAGCGAGACCGCGACGGCCTCCGCCCCGCTCGCCGACAAGCTGCCCAAGGCGATCCGCGACAAGGGCGTCATCAAGGTCGGTTCGGACATCGCCTACGCCCCGGTCGAGTTCAAGGACAGCTCCGGCAAGGTCGTCGGCATCGACCCGGACATCGCCGCCGCCATGGGCAAGCAGCTCGGTGTCGACTTCCAGTTCGAGAACGGCACCTTCGACACGCTGATCACCGGTCTGCGCTCCAAGCGGTACGACATCGCCATGTCCGCGATGACCGACACCAAGGACCGCCAGGAGGGCATCGACTCCGACACCGGCAAGAAGGTCGGCGAGGGCGTCGACTTCGTCGACTACTTCACCGCCGGTGTGTCGATCTACACCAAGAAGGGCGACGACCAGGGCATCAAGACCTGGTCCGACCTGTGCGGCAAGAAGATCGTGCTGCAGCGCGGCACGGTCTCCGAGGACCTCGCCAAGGCCGAGTCGAAGAAGTGCCCGTCCGGCAAGAAGATCGCCATCGAGCCCTTCGACAACGACCAGCAGGCCCAGACCCGCCTGCGCGCGGGCGGCGCCGACGCCGGCTCGTCCGACTTCCCGGTCGCCGCGTACGCCGTGAAGACCTCCGGCGGCGGCAAGGACTTCCAGCTGGTCGGCGAGCAGGTCGAGGCCGCTCCGTACGGCATCGCGGTCGCCAAGAACCAGACGGAGCTGCGGGACGCCCTCAAGGCCGCTCTCGACGCCATCATCGACAACGGCGAGTACGAGAAGATCCTCAAGAAGTGGGGCGTCACCGACGGCTCCGTCGACGAGGCCACGATCAACGGCGGCAAGTGACCGCGACGCAGCGGCACTGAAAGGCAACACCCGTGACTGTTGACATCGACAAGACGGCGGGCGACACGCCCCCGGCCGGGCCGGAGGCCATCAAGGCCATCCCGGTCCGGCACTACGGGCGGTACATCTCCGCCGTCGTCGCCATCGCCCTGCTGGGCGGCGTCGTCTACGCGTTCGCCCAGGGCAAGATCAACTGGGACGCGATCCCGGACTACTTCTTCGACGACCGCATCGTCGACGGCGTCGGCAAGACGCTCCTGCTGACCGTGCTGTCCATGGCGATCGGCATCGTCGGCGGTGTCCTGCTCGCCGTGATGCGCCTGTCGAAGAACCCGGTGACCTCGTCGATCGCCTGGTTCTACATCTGGTTCTTCCGCGGCACCCCGGTCCTGGTCCAGCTGATCGTCTGGTTCAACCTGGGCCTGGTCTTCGAGTACATCAACCTCGGGCCGTTCTACAAGGACGAGTGGTCGGACTTCATGACCCCGTTCCTGACGGCGCTGCTGGGCCTCGGCCTGAACGAGGCCGCGTACATGGCGGAGATCTGCCGCGCCGGTCTGCTCTCGGTCGACGAGGGCCAGACCGAGGCGTCGCACGCCCTGGGCATGAGCCACTCCAGGACGCTGCGCCGGATCGTGATCCCGCAGGCGATGCGCGTGATCGTGCCGCCGACGGGCAACGAGGTCATCAACATGCTGAAGACGACCTCGCTGGTCTCGGTCGTCCAGTACCCCGAACTGCTCCGCGCCGGCCAGGACATCGGCCAGACCTCCGGTGCCCCCGCCGAGATGCTGTTCCTGGCGGCGGCCTGGTACCTGCTGCTGACCTCGGTCTTCAGCGTCGGCCAGTACTACCTGGAGCGGTACTACGCGCGTGGTTCGAGCCGCTCGCTCCCGGCCACGCCGTTCCAGAAGATCAAGGCGAACGTGCTGTCCCTGTCCAACCGCTCGTCGACGACGGGAGGCACCGCATGACCGCCATGGTGAAGGCCGAGGGCGTCCACAAGTCCTTCGGCCCCGTCGAGGTCCTCAAGGGCATCGACCTGGAGGTGAAGGCCGGCGAGGTGTTCTGCCTCATCGGACCGTCCGGCTCCGGCAAGTCGACCTTCCTCCGGTGCATCAACCACCTGGAGAAGATCAACGCCGGCCGCCTGTACGTCGACGGCGAACTGGTCGGCTACCGGCAGAAGGGCGACAAGCTCTACGAGCTGAAGGACAGCGAGGTCGCCCGGAAGCGCCGTGACATCGGCATGGTCTTCCAGCGCTTCAACCTGTTCCCGCACATGACGGCCGTGGAGAACGTCATGGAGGCGCCGGTCCAGGTCAAGGGCGTGAACAAGGGCCAGGCGCGGCTGCGGGCCCTGGAGCTGCTGGACCGGGTGGGTCTGGCCGACAAGGCGGGCAACTACCCCTCGCAGCTCTCCGGCGGCCAGCAGCAGCGCGTCGCCATCGCCCGGGCCCTGGCCATGGACCCGAAGCTGATGCTGTTCGACGAGCCGACCTCGGCGCTGGACCCGGAGCTGGTGGGTGACGTCCTGGACGTCATGCGCGACCTCGCCGAGTCCGGTATGACGATGGTCGTCGTCACCCATGAGATGGGCTTCGCCCGCGAGGTGGGCGACAGCCTGGTGTTCATGGACGGCGGTGTGGTGGTCGAATCCGGTCACCCGCGCGAGGTGCTGACGAACCCGCAGCACGAGCGGACGAAGTCGTTCCTGTCCAAGGTCCTCTGAGGGTCCGCACGTGAGGGGGCGGCACGGGATCTCCGTGCCGCCCCCTTCGCACGGGCTACTTCATGGCGAGCAGCAGGGTGTCCGAGGGCGAGCACCACACGGGCCTGGCCTCGCCGAATCCCTTCTCGCGCAGCACGCGCGCGTGCCACTGCACCGACGGCATGTCGCCGTCGGCGTGGTCGCCGTAGATCTCGTAGCGCCGGGCCGTGGGGCCCGCGAGGAGCGGGTCCTTCGCGGCGAGCTGCCACCACTCGGTCCAGCCGAGCACGCCGGATTCCCTGGCCTGTTCCATGCGGGCGTGGCGCTGCGCGCGTTCGGCGGCGTTGATCCGGGGCGTCGTCTCGTCGATCATGTGGTCCGCGTTCATGAAGACACCGCCGTCGCGGACGAGTCCGGCGATCCGGCCGTAGAGCTCCGCGAGAGGTTCCCGGTGCAGCCAGTGCAGGGCCGTCGCGGTCAGGACGGCGTCGTACGACGCGTGCGGCAGCCGCGCCGGCCAGTCGGGGTCCTTGAGGTCGGCGCTGACGAGGGTGACCCGGTCGTCGCCCGCGAAGGTGCCCTCGGCGATGGCGAGGAGCGCCGGGTCGAGGTCGACGCCGGTGCTGGTGGCGTCCGGGAACCGGGCGAGCAGCCGGGCGGTGATGCTGCCCGTGCCGCAGGCGAGGTCCAGGACGCGCGGGGCGGTGCCCACGACGGCCTCGACCATGTCGAGCATGATCCGGAACCGCTCCTCGCGGTCGGGCATGTACCACTCCTGCTGCCGGTCCCAGCTCTCCTGCCAGGCCTGCCAGTCGGTGGTGGCGGTCCGGATGTCCGCGTCCGTCATCGAGCCCCTCCCTCGTAATACCCTGGATGCACCATCAGCTCTTACCAGTGCGCGCTCACGACCCTAAAGCCCCTCCGTAAGGACTACAAGTGGAACTGGCCTATTACTCGGACTACGCCGTGCGTCTCGTCAACACCGAGGAGCCGGCCCGGGGCAAGGACACCCTGACGTCGGTCGAGGCCGTTCGCGACCTGTTCGGCGGCCAGCAGTCGGCGGCCCGCCGCGCCACGGACGCGGACGTGACCCGCTTCCGTTCGGTGCGGGCCCGGCTGCGCGCGGTCTTCGAGGCGGCCGACAGCGGTGACGAGCAGCTCGCCGTGGACCTGCTGAACTCGCTGCTGCTGGAGTTCCCGGTGAGCCCGCAGATCTCCGGGCACGACTTCCGGGACGACGACGGCCGCCCGCTGTGGCACATGCACCTGGCGGACCACCCGTCGAACGCGACCGCGGGCTACGCGGCGATCGCCGCGATGGGCCTGGCCTTCCACCTGACCGAGTACGGCGTGGACCGCCTCGGTCTGTGCGAGGCCCCGCCCTGCCGCAACGCCTACCTGGACACCTCGACCAACCGCTCCCGGCGCTACTGCTCCGACCGCTGCGCGACCCGCGCCAACGTGGCGGCCTACCGGGCCCGCAAACGCCTGGAGGCGGCCCGGCCCGGCCTGCCCGAGAAGACCGGCCTGGCGGCCGACAGCGCCCAGCCGAGCAGCGCCCACGGCGAGCGCCGGCCGGGCCTGAGCGGCCGGTAGCGGAACCGGACCCGGCCCAGCACCAGGTCGTCGGGCACGACGCCGTAGTCGGTGCTGTCGCCGCCCGCGTAGGCGTTGTCGCCGAGCACCCACCAGCCGTTCTCGCGCCGCTCGGCGGCCCGCTTCACCACGAGCAGGTCCTGCTGGAAGGGATGCCGCAGCACGACGACGTCACCGGCCTTGATCCGGACGCCGTAGTGCACCAGGAGCCGGTCCCCGTGGTACAGCGTCGGCACCATGGACGGCCCGGTCACCTCGGCCACCCCGAACGGAGCGGCCGGCCTCCCCCGCTCGGACTCCTGCGACAGCTCCGGCATCACCCGGCACCTCCCCGGTTCTTTCCTCCACCAGTCTCAGTCTCACCCCGGACTTTTGTCCTAAGCCCTAGGGGGCACTCGCGAAAACCCCTCCCCCACGGAGTAATGTCCCCTGTGAGAAGACGATCACGAGGAAGGAATGCTCCATGCTTTCCCGCCTGTTTGCACCCAAGGTCAAGGTCAGCGCGCACTGCGACCTTCCCTGCGGTGTCTACGACCCCGCCCAGGCCCGCATCGAGGCGGAGTCGGTCAAGGCCGTCCAGGAGAAGATGGCCGGAAACGACGACCCGCACTTCCAGGCCCGCGCCACCGTCATCAAGGAGCAGCGTGCCGAGCTCGCGAAGCACCACGTCTCGGTGCTCTGGAGCGACTACTTCAAGCCCCCGCACTTCGAGAAGTACCCGGAGCTGCACCAGCTGGTCAACGACACCCTGAAGGCCCTCTCGGCCGCCAAGGCGTCGACCGACCCGGCCACCGGCCAGAAGGCGCTGGACTACATCGCCCAGATCGACAAGATCTTCTGGGAGACCAAGAAGGCCTGAGCGCCGCGCACCCCGAAGGGGCCCGGCCGTCGATACGGCCGGGCCCCTTCGTCGTACGCGCCCGGCGCGGCCCGGGCCCCGGCAGTCCTGTGCGCTCCCTCCCGGCGCTCCCGCCCGGCCGGGTGCCGGCCCCCGGTCGCCTCAGGCGGCCGCGCCGACCTTGGACGGCGGATCGCTGTGCAGGCCGACCTCGTGCGTGTCGTTGACGTTCCGCGCGTGCACCGGGTTGCGGCGCGAGAGCAGCACGATGACCGCGGCGAGGGCCGCGCCGACCACGGCGACGACCGCCGTGCCGACGTCGCCGCCGCTCTGCACGATCGCGGCGGCCGCGCCTCCGACCAGCCCGGAGGCGGGCAGGGTGAGCATCCAGGCGACCGCCATCCGGCCCGCGACGCCCCAGCGGACCTCCGCGAGCCTGCGGCCGAGCCCCGCGCCGAGGATGCTGCCCGAGGCGACCTGGGTGGTGGACAGGGCGAAGCCGAGGTGGGCGGAGGTCAGGATGACGGTCGTGGAGGCGGTCTCGGCCGCGAAGCCCTGCGGCGACCGGATCTCGGTGAGGCCCTTGCCCATGGTGCGGATGATCCGCCAGCCGCCGAGGTAGGTGCCGAGGCCGATCGCGATGCCCGCGGAGGCGACCACCCACAGGGGCGGGCCGGCGTCGGGGCCGAGCGCGCCGGCCGCGATCAGGGTGAGGGTGATGACGCCCATGGTCTTCTGGGCGTCGTTGGTGCCGTGGGCGAGGGAGACGAGCGAGGCGGAGGCGATCTGGCCGATCCGGAAGCCCTTCGTCACGGACTCCTCGCTCGCGCGGTCGGTGAGCCGGTAGGCGAGGACGGTGGCCAGCAGCGCCGCCACCCCGGCCACGACCGGTGAGGCCACCGCGGGGACCAGCACCTTCTCGACGACCTGGCCGAAGTCGACCCCGTGGTTGCCCGCCCCCACCCACACGGCCCCGATCAGCCCGCCGAACAGGGCGTGCGAGGAGCTGGACGGCAGGCCGACGAGCCAGGTCAGCAGGTTCCACAGGATGGCCCCGACGAGCCCCGCGAAGATCATCCCCGGGGTGACGAGGGTGTCGTCCACGATGCCGCCCGAGATCGTCCTGGCGACCTCGGTGGACAGGAAGGCACCGACCACGTTGAGGACACCGCTGATCAGGACCGCTCTGCGCGGCGCGAGCGCGCCGGTGGCGATGGACGTGGCCATCGCGTTCGCCGTGTCGTGGAATCCGTTGGTGAAGTCGAAGGCGAGCGCCGTGACGATGACGACGGCCACGAGGAACGTGATGTGGTCCATTGCTGCATGCAAACAAGCCCGGGCCGGCGGGCGGGGACGGCGAGGCGCAGGCAGGTCAAGGTTCACGCAGGTGGCCGTGGCGTGCCCGCTCTACGATCACGGCCATGAGCATCCGCTGGACCTACGCCTTCGCCGACCGGCCGCACGCCGCCTTCGGCGCCGCCTGTGACTTCTGGACGGCGGTCACCGCCACCCGGCTCTCCGAACCGCGCGGTGAGCGGCGCGAGTTCGTCACGCTGCTCCCGGACGGCGCCGACGCCTGCGTCAAGGCCCAGGCGGTCGCATCGGGTCCCGGCGGCGCGCACCTGGACTTCTGCGTCGACGACGTACGAGGGTTCGCCGACTCGGCGGTGCGGCTCGGGGCGCGGGTGGTGCGGGACGTCGACTCGCTCGTCGTCCTGCGCTCACCGGGCGGGCAGTTGTTCTGCGCGGACGCCTGGCAGGGGCAGGCGTCCCGGCCGGGCGTGGTGCGGGGCAGCCGGCTCGACCAGGTGTGCGTGGACGTGCCGCCGTCGGCGTACGCGGCGGAAGTCGCCTTCTGGAGCGCGCTGTTGACCGGCTGGGAGTCCCGGCCGGGCTCCCTCCCCGAGTTCCACGTGGTCGAACCGCCGCCGGAACTGCCGATCCGGCTGCTCCTGCAACGCCTCGGCACGGAACGCCCGGCCTCCGCCCACCTCGACCTCGCCTGCGCGGACGCGGCGGAGACCCGGGCGTGGCACGAGACGCTCGGGGCCGCGTTCGTGGCCGGCTTCTCCGGCTGGACGGTGATGCGCGACCCGGCGGGCGGCACGTACTGCCTGACGACCCGGGACCCGGAGACGGGCCGGCCGCGGGTCTAGTCCGACTTGCCCCTGGGCCCCGAGCCCCGGCGCCCCGGCCCTGGTGCGCACGCCGGGCTCAGGGGTTCTTGGTGACGGTCTCTCCGGGGGCCGTCTCCGGCGGAGCCGTCTCCGCCGGGGTCGTCACGGGTCGGGTGGTCACCGCAGGAACGGAGCCCTCGGCGGACCGGGCCGTCCCGGCGTGCTCGGCGGGCCGGGCGCCCTCGGCCGGGCGGCCGGCTTCCGAGTCCTCCGCGTCATAAGCCCCGCAGTCGGGATTGCGGCAGGGGCCCGCCACCCACTTCGGGACCCATGTGCCCAGCGTCTTGTGCCGCCGGACGACTGTTTCCACTGGCTGTCCGCAGGTCGGACAGACGTGCTCGTCGCTGCCCATGCCTTCAGGGTAGGCCGGTGCGGGCCCGCGTGCTTGGCGACCGTGCGGCCGGAGGGGGACCGGGCCCTCGCCGTGGGTGACGGGGGTGTCCTCGCCGTACGGGGACCGGGTGCCCCTCGCCGTGGGTGACGGGAGTGTCCTCGCCGTACGGGGACGGGGCTGACCTCGCCGTACGGGGCTACGCGGCCCTCTCGGTGCGCGGCTCGCGCCACATCGGCCACATGGCCGGGCCGTCGGGGAGGTCCAGGACCGGGCCGGAGAGCTCGAAGCCGAGACGTTCGTACAGCTTGCGGCTGCGGGCGCTGCTCGCCTCCAGATACGCGGGCAGCCCTTCGCGGTCGCAACGGTCGAGGACCGACCCGATGAGCGCGGTACCGAGCCCCTCGCCCTGACGGCCGGGGGCCACGCCGATCATCCACAGGTACTCGTGGGCCCGCCCGGAGGGGTGGATCGCGGCCGTGAGACGGCCGATCTCCTCGATGCGCGGGTTGTCCGGGTCGACGGCCTGCCGCACCTGGGCCGGGCCGTCGTCCTCGTCGGCGAGGCCGTCCTCGCCGTGGCCGTCCGGGCCGTGGCCGTCCGCGCCGTGGCCGTCCTCGGCCGGCATGGAGAGCCACAGCGCGCAGGCGGAGCCGTCCTCGGTGACGTCGATGCGGCCGGAGGCGAGCACGATGTCGGTGAAGGCGGCCATGAGCCCGGGGTGCTTGGCACGGCGGTCCGCCGCGCCGGGGAAGACCCAGCCGCTGACGGGGTCGTCCTGGAAGGCCTCATCCAGGAGCCGGACGATCAGTTCCCGGTCCGCCTCGCCCGCCGTCCGGATCGCCACGCCCATGTCCCCGCCCCTTCGGTCGTGCCGGCCGCCGGTGCCGCTCACCGGTGCCGACGGGCGTTGATCGTAGGGCGGCCCGGGCCCGAGGCGGGGAGACGGACCGGGACCTTGGCGGAAACGCGTCGAACGCCGTCCAAAGCGGGGCACGTGACACGAGTGAGGGGGGCGGGGCACGTGACAAAAGAGGGACGGGCCCCGCACACCGTGGGGCAGTGCGGGACCCGCCGGCCGGAGCCCGGAGACCGTGCGGGGTCAGGATCCGCACGGCCCCGGTGCCCCGGAGCTCTGCCCTCCGGTCACCCGGAGAGCCGTCAGATGTCGTGCCATCAACCTCCGCCGCCGTCGGCCGTCAGCCGCTGCGCCGGGTCACGAACTCGGCGAGGGCCAGCAGACCGCCCGCCGCCTCGGGATCCGGTACCGCACGGGCCAGTTGCTGCATCGCCTGGACCATCCGGTCGGCCGCCTGGTCCTGCGCCCAGTCACGGCCGCCCGCGCGCTCCACGGTCAGGGCGATGTGCTCCAGGTCCTCGGTGTCACCGGGTCGTGCGTACAGGTCGGCGAGTTCGGCGGCCTCGGGCGTGCCGGAGACGAAGGCCGCGACCACCGGCAGGGACTTCTTGCGGGCGGCCAGATCCGCGCCGACGGGCTTGCCGGTGCGGCTCTGGTCGCCCCATATGCCGATGATGTCGTCGATCAGCTGGAAGGCCAGCCCGGCCTCCCGGCCGAAGGCGTCCAGCGCCGCCACCTCGGCCTCCTCGACCCCCGCGTACAGCGCGCCGAGCGCGCAGGCGCTGCCCAGCAGGGCGCCCGTCTTGGCCTCCGCCATGGCGAGCACCTCGTCCAGCGTGACCTCGGCCGGGGCGCGCCGCTCCAGGGCCGTGTCCGCGTGCTGCCCCGCGCACAGTTCGACCACGCAGTCCGCGAGCCGGGCGGCGGCCGCCGAGGACGCCGGATGCGGGTCCTCGGCGAGCAGCCGCAGGGCCAGCGCCTGCAGGGCGTCCCCGGCGAGGATCGCGGCGGCGTCACCGAACACGGCCCAGACGGTGGGCCGGTGGCGGCGGGTGGCGTCGCGGTCCATCACGTCGTCGTGCAGCAGCGTGAAGTTGTGGACCAGCTCCACCGCCGCGGCTGCCCGGACCGCCCTCGCCCGGGCCTCCGGTCCCCCCAGGGCGGCCGCGGCCGCGAGGACGAGCGCGGGACGGATCGCCTTGCCCGAGCCGCCCTCGGCCGGTGTGCCGTCCGCCTGCTCCCAGCCGAAGTGGTAGCGGGCGATCCGGCGGAGCGGCCCGGGCAGTGAGTCGAGCGCGGCCCGCAGCACCGGGTCGACCTCCGCCCGGGCACGCTCCAGGAGTGTGACCGCCTCATGCACCTCGGCCGGTCCCGGCCCGCCGTCCTGCTGCGTCCCGATGGGCCCCCGCCCTTCCGGCGCCCCGGCTGCCTGCCGGGGCTCGGGGCCGCGCTGCCCGGGGGCGGGCAGTGTCGGCCCCGTCCTGGACTCCGTGAGGGACTCACTCATGGGACCGCCTCGGAGAAGGAACGGACGGTGGCGCCTGGGCTGCCGCCGGGCGCGTACCCCCAGGGTGTACCCGTCCCGCCGCGGCGGGACACGGCCTGCGTACCGGAAGCGTCACTGCCAGCGGCCGATCTCGACGTTCTCCAGGACACCGAGCGCGTCCGGTACCAGGACCGCTGCCGAGTAGTAGGCCGTGACCAGGTACTTGATGATGGCCTGTTCGTTGATGCCCATGAAGCGCACCGACAGGCTCGGCTCGATCTCGTCCGGGATGCCGGAGGCCCGCAGACCGATGACGCCCTGGTCGCTCTCGCCGGTACGCATGGCGATGATCGACGTCGTGCGCGCTTCCGTCACCGGGATCTTGTTGCACGGGAAGATCGGCACGCCGCGCCAGGTGGGGATGCGGTTGCCGCCCATGTCGATGGTCTCCGGGACCAGTCCCCGCCTGTTCAGTTCGCGGCCGAACGCGGCGATCGCGCGCGGGTGGGCGAGCAGGAGCTTGGTGCCGCGGCGCCGGCTGAGCAGCTCGTCCAGGTCGTCCGGGCTGGGCACGCCGTCGTGCGGCTGGATGCGCTGGTCGTACTCGCAGTTGTGCAGGAGCCCGAAGTCGCGGTTGTTGATGAGCTCGTGCTCCTGGCGCTCCTTCAGCGCCTCGACCGTCAGCCGGATCTGCTGCTCGGTCTGGTTCATGGGCTGGTTGTACAGATCCGCCACGCGCGTGTGGATGCGCAGCACGGTCTGGGCGACGCTCAGTTCGTACTCGCGCGGCCGGGCCTCGTAGTCGACGAACGTGTGCGGGATGTCCGGCTCCCCGGAGTGGCCGGAGGCGAGGTCGATCTCCTTCTCGCCGTACTTGTTGGAGCGCTGCGAGGGGATCGAGCGGCGCTGCCGGAGGTGCTCCCGCAGCGAGTCCGAGCGCTCGGCGATCTGCGCGAACTCCTGGCGGGGCAGGACGAGGACGGTGCACGCGGTGAGCGCGCGGGCCGTGTACTCCCAGATGGCGTCCTCGTTCAGCAGCGCGTCGTCGCCGAAGTAGGCGCCGTCGGCGAGGATGCCGAGGGACTCGTCGTCCCCGTAGGGGCCGGTGCCGACCTTCTCGACGCGGCCGTGCGCCAGCAGGTACACCTCGTCCGCCGGGCTGCCGAAGGGGACGATCACCTCGCCCGCCGGGATCTCCCGCTGCTCGCAGCGGCGGGCGATCTCGTAGAGCACCTCCTCGTCCTCGTAGGAGCGCAGCGCGGGCAGTTCGCCCAGCTCCGCTGGGATGACCTCGACGCGATCGCCGGTCTTGACGAACGTCAGCCGCCCGTCGCCCACGGCGAACGTCAGCCTCCGGTTCACCCGGTACGTACCGCCCTGGATGTCGACCCAGGGCAGCATCCGCAGCAGCCAGCGGGAGCTGATCTCCTGCATCTGCGGCACGGACTTGGTCGTGGTGGCCAGGTTCCGCGCGGCCGCCGTGCCGAGACTCTGCTGCGGCTTGGTCTGCTCCGTGCGGACCTCTTCGCCTACCGACATAGAGAACTGCCCTCCCGGTTGTGACCGACGCCCATACGCCTCGGGCATCGATGTGCACGACCAGCCTTCCTCACGCAGCGCAGCGATGGTATTACCCGAAAGAGCGGGAATGGATCTTCGTACTGCTGGGCAGGAGGCGCTTCTTCCGGTGTCCCATCCGGTGGTTCTCCGGTGTCCCTAGCGGCGTTCGAGGAGAGCCCTGCCGGGGTCCGGCGCCGGGCTGGCGGCAACCCGTGGGAACTTGGCGGCCGTACCCCTTTGGGGCTGGTGGGGCCGGTTCTAGCGTGATGAGCCGTTCCCCCACCGCCTCCAGAAACGGCCCCGCCATGCAGTACGTCGCGCCGATCGGTATCGGCCTCCTCTACGCCCTGGTGATGTCCCTGGTCCGCGAACCGCACCGGCGGCGGCTGAACGCGGTCATGGTCGCCGGTGCCGGCGCCGCTTACCTCAGCGGGGGCGGCCTGGGCGGCTGGGAGTTCGCCTTCACCGCGCTGCTGACGTACGTGGCCTTCCGCGGTCTGGAGTCGTGGACGTGGATCGGCGTCGGCTGGATGCTGCACACCGCGTGGGACGTCGTCCACCACATCAAGGGCAACCCGATCATCCCGTTCGCCCACACCTCCTCGCTGGGCTGCGCGATCTGCGACCCGGTGATCGCGCTCTGGTGCCTGCGCGGCGGGCCGTCGCTCACCGCGTGGGCGCGCAGCCGGCTCGGAGCCGGGCGGCCGCGGCTCGGAGCCGGGCGGCCGCGGCTCGGAGCCGGGCGGCCGCGGCCCGCCGCGCGGGCCGGCGAGGACCGCGGCTCCGACGAGCCCGGCCGCGGTGGGAGGGCCGACGCCGCTTCTCCCACCCCCGGGTGACAATGGCCCGGTGACCAGCCCCGGCACCCCCGACACCCCCGGCCTCGCCGGCCTCCGGCCCCGGCTGCCCTCGCCGGTGCAGGAGGTCGTCGACGGCCGGTTCGAGCGCCGGGGCGTGCGCCTGCTGCTCAAGCGGGACGACCTGATCCACCCGGAGCTCATCGGCAACAAGTGGCGCAAGCTGGCGCCGAACCTCGCTGCGGCGGCCGGCCGTACCGTCGTCACGTTCGGCGGCGCCTGGTCCAACCACCTGCGCGCCACGGCCGCGGCGGGGCGCCTGCTCGGCATCCCCACGATCGGTGTCGTGCGCGGCGACGAGCTGGCCGACCGGCCCCTCAACCCCTCCCTGGCCCGGTGCGCGGCCGACGGCATGCGGCTGCACTTCACCGACCGGTCGACCTACCGCCGCACGTCCGAGCCGCATGTCCTGAGCGGCCTGCTGCGCGCGGCGGACGCCGAGCACGCGTACGTCGTCCCCGAGGGCGGCAGCAACGCCGAGGCGGTGCGCGGCTGCCGGGAGCTCGGTGCCGAGCTGCGCGGCCGGGCCGACGTCGTCGCCGTGGCGTGCGGTACCGGCGGCACGCTGGCGGGGCTGGCCGCCGGTCTGGCGGCCGGGCAGCGCGCGCTGGGCGTGCCGGTCCTCAAGGGCGGCTTCCTGACCGCTGACACCGAGGCCCTGCAGCGGGACGCCTTCGGCGGGCCGCGGGGCACCTGGAGCATGGACGACCGCTTCCATTTCGGCGGCTACGCGCGCGTGCCCGCCGAGCTCGACGCCTTCGCCGCGGACTTCGAACAGCGGCACGGGCTACCCGTCGAACGCCTGTATGTCGCCAAGCTGCTGTACGGGCTCGTCGCTCTGGCCGGCGAGGGCGCCTTCCCGCGCGGGACGACGGTGGCGGCCGTGATCACAGGCCGTCCCTTTCCCTGACGTCCGGCCGCACCTTTTCCGACGTCCGGCTGCTCCTTTCCCTGATGTCCGGCCGCCCTACCCGGCCGTCAGGGCGCCTTTCCCCAGCTCAGGCCGCCTGCCTTAGCCTCCCGAGCCCTCCGGTCCGCCCCGGTGGTCCGGACCAGGCCCCGCCGCTACGCCGCCTCCCGGAAGGCCGCCGCCTCCTCCAGGTCCAGCCGGCGCAGCAGCGTGCGCAGCATCTCGTCGTCGATGTACCGGCCGTCCCGGAGCCTGACGAACACCTCGCGCTCGGCGCTGATCATCTCGCGCGACAGCCTCCGGTAGGTGTCGTCGACGGACTCCCCGGTGACCGGGTTGGCCTGCCCGAGCCGCTCCCAGACCGCGTTGCGACGGCGCTCCAGAACGGTGCGCAGCCGGTCGGCGAGGGGGGCGGGCAGGGCGTTGCGCTCGTCGGACAGCAGTTCGTCCAGGCGCCGCTCGGCGGCCCGGGAGGCCTGCGCCTGAGCGTTGGCCTCGGCGAGCGTCTCGGCCTGCGCGTCCCGCCCCGGGAACTTCAGCAGACGGATCAGCGGGGGCAGGGTCAGGCCCTGTACGACGAGGGTCCCGATGACGGTCGTGAAGGTCAGGAAGAGGATGAGGTTGCGCTGCGGGAACGGTTCCTCACCGTCGTGCATGGTGAGCGGGATGGAGAAGGCGATCGCCAGCGAGACCACGCCCCGCATGCCGGCCCACGCGATCACGAACGGCCCCTTCCAGGTCAGCTCCCCCTCCCGCTCCCGGATGCGTGCCGACATCAGCCGCGGCAGGAAGGTCGCCGGGTACACCCAGACGAACCGGGCCGCGACGACCACCAGGAAGACGGCGACGGCGTACCAGGCGGCGTCGACGCCCTCGTACTCGCCGAGGCCGCGGAGCACCACGGGCAGCTGCAGTCCGATCAGCGCGAACACCGCGGACTCCAGGACGAAGGCGACCATCTTCCACACCGCCTCCTCCTGCAGGCGCGTGGCGAAGTCGACCTCCCACGCGCGGTGTCCCAGGTAGAGCGCGACCACGACGACCGCGAGGACACCGGAGGCGTGCACCGCCTCGGCGACGGCGTACGCGACGAACGGGATCAGCAGGGAGAGCGTGTTCTGCGGCAGCGCCTCCTTCACGTGCGTGCGCAGCCAGTGGATCGGCGCCATGAGAAGCAGTCCGACCACGACGCCGCCGATCGCCGCGAGCAGGAACTCGCCGATGCCCCCGGCCCAGGTGGCACCCTCCCCGACGGCGGCCGCCAGGGCGACCCGGTAGGCGGTGATCGCGGTCGCGTCGTTCAGCAGGGACTCGCCCTGCAGGATCGTGGTGACCCGCGACGGCAGCCCGACCCGGCGGGCCACGGCGGTCGCCGCGACGGCGTCCGGCGGTGCCACGACCGCGCCGAAGACCAGGGCCGCGGTCAACGGCATGCCCGGCACGATCAGGTACAGCGCCCAGCCGACCACGAAGGTCGCGAAGAGCACGTACCCGACGGACAGCATCGCGACCGGCCTCAGCTGCGCCCGCAGGTCGAGGTAGGAGCTGTCGGTGGCGGCCGTGTGCAGCAGCGGGGGCAGGATGAGCGGCAGGACGATGTGCGGGTCGAGGGTGTAGTCGGGCACGCCCGGCAGGTAACTGACCGCCAGACCGGCCGCGACCAGCAGCAGCGGCGCCGGCACCGGGGTGCGCCGCGCGGCCGCGGCGATCGCGGCGCTGCCCGCCACCAGCAACAGCAGTGGCATCACGTCCATGGTTCTCGCCCGCCCTCTTTTTTCGACGCGGTCTTCCGCTCGACCGTCGTAACCTGGCAATCATGAAACAGTGCACGCACGCCGACGCGCTGCCGCACCCCGAACCGGGCCCGCTCACCGAGACCTGTCCGGAGTGCCTGGCGGAGGGCACGGATCCGGTGCAACTACGGCTGTGCCTCAGTTGCGGTCACGTCGGCTGCTGCGACTCCTCGCCGGGGCGGCACGCGGCGCAGCACCACAAGCAGTCCGGTCATCCCGTCATGCGGACGCACGAGCCCGGGGAGACCTGGCGCTGGTGCTTCGTCGACCATGTCCTCGTGTGAGACGGCACCCGCCCGGCAAAGGACGGTCCGACCAGGACGGTTCGAGCGTCTGACGTCTGGGTACGTCAATCCGGCGCGCGCTCTTCCCATTTGGGCCCGCCCAACCCCTAGACACGGAGCGTGTCCACAGGTTTACTGTGAGTGACGGCAAGGGGTTGGGGTCCCGGGGACAGGATCGTCGAGAGCGCGATAGCGTCACCGCTGAACCACGTATCGCGTTACCCCGGGGGGCGACCCTCGGCCCTGAAACGCTTGTACCACCATGGAGGTGAGGGTGTCCCAGATCGCAGGCGAGCCCGCGACCCAGGACTTCGTCGAAGTCCGGCTGCCGGCCGCGGGTGCCTACCTGTCGGTGCTGCGTACGGCCACGGCCGGTCTCGCGGCCCGTTTGGACTTCACCCTCGACGAGATCGAGGACCTGCGCATCGCGGTGGACGAGGCCTGCGCGATCCTGCTGCAGCAGGCCGTGCCCGGCTCGGTGCTCAGTTGCGTCTTCCGCCTCGTCGACGACTCACTCGAGGTCACCGTCTCGGCGCCGACCACGGATGGTCATGCCCCCTCGCGGGACACCTTCGCCTGGACCGTCCTGTCCGCCCTGGCGGGCAAGGTCTCCTCCGCGGTGGACAAGGACAAAACCGTTTCGATCAGCCTCTACAAACAGCGCGGCGCGGGACCCGGGCCGGCGTGAGGAACGAGGACGGGCCGGTGCGGGACGAAGAGCGCGGCACACGAGAGCTGCCGGCCGAGGGCGCGGGCGTGAGTGGCCCGGCCGGAGCCCGGCGCATGGCTGAGGGCATCGACGGCATCCCCGAGCAGGCCCGCCCGCATCCCGAGGACGACTCCGCGGGGTCCGTCCTCCCGGACGGCGGGCGGCTCGGCCAGGGCGGTGCCGTGCGGAGCGCGCCTCCGGGCGGAGGGATCACCGCATCCCCGGCCCAGGGGGTTCCCCCCACTCGCGCGAAGTCGGGAGGGGCGGAGGAGGCGAGGGCTCGGGGAAGGGCGACGGGCGGGACGATGAGCGAGCACGAGCGACACTCCGAGGACGAGTCGCCGAGCGCACAGCACGCGCACGGCGCGCAGCACGGCGCCCCGGACCGCAGCGGGGCACGCGAGATGTTCCTCAAGCTGCGCACGCTGAGCAACGGCAGCCCGGAGTACGCGGAGCTGCGCAATCAGCTGGTCCGCATGCACCTGCCGCTCGTCGAGCACCTCGCGCGCCGCTTCCGCAACCGCGGCGAGCCGCTGGACGACCTGACCCAGGTCGCCACCATCGGACTGATCAAGTCGGTCGACCGCTTCGACCCCGACCGCGGCGTGGAGTTCTCCACGTACGCGACACCGACGGTCGTCGGCGAGATCAAGCGGCACTTCCGCGACAAGGGCTGGGCGGTGCGGGTACCGCGCCGGCTGCAGGAGCTGCGGCTGTCGCTGACCACGGCGACGGCCGAGCTGTCGCAGCTGCACGGCCGCTCCCCCACGGTCCACGAGCTCGCCGAGAAGCTGGCGATCTCCGAGGAGGAGGTCCTGGAGGGCCTGGAGTCGGCCAACGCGTACTCCACGCTGTCCCTGGACGTCCCCGACACCGACGACGAGTCCCCGGCGGTCGCCGACACCCTCGGCGCGGAGGACGAGGCGCTGGAGGGCGTGGAGTACCGGGAGTCCCTCAAGCCGCTGCTGGAGGATCTCCCGCCGCGCGAGAAGCGGATCCTGCTGCTTCGCTTCTTCGGGAACATGACCCAGTCGCAGATCGCGCAGGAGGTCGGCATCTCGCAGATGCACGTCTCCCGGCTGCTGGCACGCACCCTGGCGCAGCTGCGGGAGAAGCTCCTCGTCGAGGAGTGACCGCCGCTTCTCCGCACCGCTGCGGCTCAGGTACGGCTGCTTCGCGGTACCGCTACTTCTCCGTACCGCCGGCGTTGCCGGGCCCGCGGATCCCGAGGGCCCGGGTCGTCTCCGGGTTCACCAGCAGGACGAGCGAGGCGACGGCGACCACGGCGAGCGCGATCCCTCCGGGGATGGCCATGCTGTCGGCCTGGAGCAGGTTGTAGGCCACCGGCAGCGCCATGAGCTGGGTGATGACGGCCGGACCGCGGCTCCAGCTGCGCAGGGCGAGCAGCCCGCGCGCGGCGAGCAGCGGCAGCAGCGCGAGCACGACCAGCGTGATTCCCCCGGTGACGGCCTGCTGCCGGTCGTCGGGGTGCCCGGTGAAGCCGAGGACGAGGATCCAGACCCCGCCGACGACCAGCGCGAGCCCCTCCAGCGCGGCCAGCAGCGCGGCGTACGTCAGGCGCCGCGGACGGGGGCCGGTGATCGCGGGGGTGGTGGAGGTCTGCTCACTGCTCACCCCTGAAGGGTAGCCCTCGCGCCGCGCGCCCCCGGGAGCGAGGTTCACCCCCGCTCTCTTACCCGATCCCCACCTCGGTCTGGGCCCGGTACCACCCAGTAGGTACGCTGCCAGTCATGCGTGCACTTCTTGTGGTCAATCCGGCGGCAACCACTACGAGCGCGCGCACACGCGATGTACTGATCCACGCACTCGCCAGCGAGATGAAGCTGGAAGCGGTCACCACCGAATACCGCGGTCACGCGCGCGACCTGGGCCGGCAGGCGGCGGACAGCGACGACATCGACCTGGTGGTCGCCCTCGGCGGCGACGGCACGGTCAACGAGGTGGTCAACGGCCTGCTCCACGCCGGCCCCGCCCCGGAGCGCCTCCCCGGCCTCGCCGTGGTCCCGGGCGGCTCCACCAACGTCTTCGCCCGTGCCCTCGGCCTGCCGAACGACGCCGTGGAGGCCACCGGCGCCCTCCTGGACGCCCTGCGCGACGGCAGCGAACGCACCGTCGGCCTGGGCCTGACCTCGGGCACGCCGGGCACCGAGGACGAGTCGGTGCCGTCCCGCTGGTTCACCTTCAACGCGGGTCTGGGCTTCGACGCGGGAGTGGTGGGCCGGGTGGAGCAGCACCGCGAGCGCGGCCGGAAATCCACACACGCCCTTTACGTACGTCAGGTCGTGCGTCAGCTGTTCGGGGAGACCCACCGCCTGAACGGGACGATCACCCTGGAACGGGCCGGCGCGGACCCGGTCACCGATCTGGTGCTGTCCATAGTCTCGAACACCTCCCCGTGGACGTTTCTGGGGAATCGCCCGATCTACGCGGCGCCTAAGGCCTCGTTCGATACCGGCCTCGACATCTTCGCTCTCAGCCGCCTGTCGACCGCGGCTGTTGCCCGGTATGGCACCCAGTTGCTCACTTCGTCCCCCGAGCGCGGACCCCACGGTAAGCACGCCACCTCTCTGCACGACTTGACAGAGTTCACCTTGCATTCGAAGGTGCCGCTCCCCCTCCAGATGGACGGTGACCATCTGGGGCTGCGAACCAGCGTGACGTTCACAGGCGTACGCCGTGCACTGCGTGTGATTGTGTGAGCAGAACTGGCTAAAGTCCTTTCACTCGAACGTTTAGGCCAGGATCCACCCCATGGAAGTACGGCTGTGACCTAGTCGACACCGAAGAATCAAAAAAAACTTTCCGGAAGGGGTTGTATCCGCCGCTGAGGTTTGCGAGTCTCTACGTGGCGATCGAGACGGCCCGCAACACCGGCCTCCACTGATCACCAGAACCCCTCTTCAACTCACAGGACCTTCGCCGGGAACCTGGCAGTCGGCCCTTCACTTGTTGAGGGATTCGTGAAAGCGTTCACATTCACAAGCACCTGCACGTAATACCAAGGAGAGGTAGCAGCCATGGACTGGCGTCACAACGCCGTTTGCCGCGAGGAAGACCCCGAGCTCTTCTTCCCCATCGGCAACACCGGTCCTGCGCTGCTGCAGATCGAGGAAGCCAAGGCCGTCTGCCGTCGCTGCCCGGTGATCGAGCAGTGTCTGCAGTGGGCGCTCGAGTCCGGCCAGGACTCCGGCGTCTGGGGTGGTCTCAGCGAGGACGAGCGCCGTGCCATGAAGCGCCGCGCCGCCCGCAACCGGGCCCGTCAGGCCTCCGCCTGACAACCCACCCCTGCTGACAGCCTGAGCTTGGCGGCGCGTGCAGCGAGCACGCATCTCCCGCCCCCGAGCCGCAGCGCGCAGTTCCCCCGATGCGCTTAGTAAAAGCAGCAACGAGCTTTAGCCCCGGGCCACTTGGTGGCCCGGGGCTCATCGCTTTCCTGGCCTGTTCACCAGGAGTTTCCGCGCTCCCCGCTCGGCGGCGCTCCCTGCGCCGGGACGGGGAATCCGTTACTTCTGGGCCCGCACCGGAATGTCGAGGATCACACGGGTGCCGCGCTCCGGAGCCGGGACCATGTCGAAGGTGCCACCCAACTCCCCCTCCACCAGGGTCCGGACGATCTGGAGGCCGAGATTGCCGGCGGTGTGCGGATCGAAGCCCTCCGGCAACCCGACGCCGTCGTCCTGGACGGTGACCAGCAGCCGGGCCTCCTTCGTCGTGCCGCCGCGGACCGCCGACACCTCCACGGTGCCGGTGTCGCCTTCACGGAAGCCGTGCTCCAGCGCGTTCTGCAGGACCTCGGTCAGCACCATGGACAGCGGGGTGGCGACCTCGGCGTCGAGGATGCCGAAGCGTCCGGTGCGCCGGCCCGCGACCTTGCCCGGGGAGATCTCCGCGACCATCGCCAGGACCCGGTCGGCGATGTCGTCGAACTCCACGCGCTCGTCCAGGTTCTGGGAGAGGGTCTCGTGCACGATCGCAATCGATCCGACGCGCCGCACCGCCTCCTCCAGAGCCTCGCGCCCGCGGTCGGACTCGATGCGCCGGGCCTGGAGGCGGAGCAGGGCCGCCACCGTCTGGAGGTTGTTCTTGACCCGGTGGTGGATCTCCCGGATCGTCGCGTCCTTGGTGATCAACTCACGTTCGCGGCGGCGCAGTTCCGTGACGTCCCGGAGCAGCACCAGCGAGCCGATGCGGGTGCCCTTGGGCTTGAGGGGAATCGCGCGGAACTGGATGACACCGTCGTTGGCCTCGATCTCGAACTCGCGCGGTGCCCAGCCGCTGGCGACCTTGGCCAGCGCCTCGTCCACCGGGCCCCGGGTGGGAGCGAGTTCCGCCGTGGTCCGGCCGAGGTGCTGTCCGACGAGGTCGAAGGCGAGGCCGAGCCGGTGGTAAGCGGACAGGGCGTTCGGTGAGGCGTACTGGACGAGGCCGTCGGCGTCGAGCCGGATGAGGCCGTCGCCGACGCGGGGCGAGGCGTCCATGTCGAGCTGCTGGTTGGCGAACGGGAAGGATCCGGCCGCGATCATCTGCGCGAGGTCGGACGCGCTCTGCAGATAGGTGAGCTCCAGCCGGCTCGGGGTGCGCACCGTGAGGAGGTTGGTGTTGCGCGCGATGACGCCGAGGACCCGGCCCTCCCGCCGCACGGGGATGGACTCGACCCGGACGGGCACCTCCTCGCGCCACTCCGGGTCGCCCTCGCGCACGATGCGGCCCTCGTCCAGGGCGGCGTCCAGCATCGGGCGGCGGCCTCGCGGGACGAGATGACCGACCATGTCGTCCTGGTACGAGGTCGGGCCGGTGTTGGGGCGCATCTGCGCGACCGAGACGTACCGGGTGCCGTCGCTGGTGGGGACCCACAGGACCAGGTCGGCGAAGGAGAGGTCGGAGAGCAACTGCCACTCCGAGACCAGCAGGTGCAGCCACTCGAGGTCGGTGTCGTCGAGGGCGGTGTGCTGGCGTACGAGTTCGTTCATGGAGGGCACGTGGCGAGCGTACCCGGGCGTTTGTACGGCTCCGAAATACCGGGAGCCCGGAAACACCCGCGGGCCGCGGCGCCTGAGAGGGACCCTCAACCCTCCCGGCACCGCAGCCCGGAGCAATATCGGCCGTGGGGTGTGCGGTCCCGGTCGGCCGAAGGATGAGGAGCCGGGGCAGTCAGGGCAGAGAGCCTCGGATCCTCGGTCCGCCTTCCTGTGCGGGGAGGGCGGAGGCTTGGTGCGCGTGGTGCACGCGCTCTCATCACGCATTGTGGACTAGACCACTCGGGGTGTCCATGCATGGGAGGCTGTTCGTTGTTGTTGATTTCGCGACGCGCCGGACGCGCGAGTGTCCACCACGCAGCCTAACCCGTGTGGGTTCCTGTGCGGGGCCAGATGGACATGGCAATTTCGGCGACGGCCTCCAGTTCCTCCCGGCTCGCCCCGTCGCGCGCCTGTTGCGACATGCCCTGGATCATCGCGCCCGTGTGCCGGGCCAGGGCGGCGGCGTCGGTGTCCGCGGGCAGGACGCCGGCGGCGACATCGGCCCTGATGCGTCTCTCGAAGGTCGCGATGTTGGCGTTGCGGCGATCCCGCAGCGACTGCTCGACCTCGGGCGTGGAACAGTTCGCGGCGGCGTGCACGACGAGGCAGCCGTGCGGGTGGCCGGGCTCCGTGTACGCGGTGGCCGCCTCGCGCAGTACGCGGGCCACGGCGGCCCGCGCGGTCGGCTCCTCCGCGAGGGCGCGGTCCGCGAACGAGCCGTAGCGCGTGCCGTAGACGCGGACGACCTCGTCGAAGAGGGACCGCTTGTCGCCGAAGGCCGCGTAGAGGCTGGGTGCGCCGATGTCCATGACGCGGGTGAGGTCGGAGACGGACGTGGCCTCGTAGCCGTGCTCCCAGAAGGCCAGGATCGCCTTCTCCAGGGCCGTCTCGCGGTCGAAGGAGCGGGGGCGCCCGCGGGGCCTGGTCGCGGCCTTGCCCCGGTTCTTCGCGGATCCGTCGTCGTTCACCATGGGGTGCATTTTATAGCGGGCACTAGAGAAATGTCGGCGGGCTGCGGTACGGTCATTTTTGTAGCGACCGCTAGACAAATGCGAAGGGGGCGCCGTCATGGGCGTGCTCACGGGCAGGACTGCCCTGGTCACAGGGGCGAGCAGGGGCATCGGGCGAGGGATCGCCGAGCGGCTGGGGCGTGACGGCGCCCGGGTCGCGGTGCACTACGGCAGGAACGAGGCGGCGGCCAAGGAGACGGTCGCCGCGATCGAGGCGGCGGGCGGCTCGGCCTTCGCGCTCGGGGTCGAGCTGGGCGTGACCGGTGACGCGGAGTCGCTGTGGGAGGAGTTCGACCGGCACGCGGACGGGCTCGACATCCTGGTGAACAACGCGGCCATCGGCAGCACGCGCCCCATCGTGGAGCTGGAGGAGCGCGAGTTCGACGAGACCTTCGCGGTGAACGTGAAGGCGCCGTTCTTCATCCTCAAGCACGGCATGACGCGGCTGCGCGACGGCGGCCGGGTCGTCAACATCTCGTCCGGGCTGGCCCGCACGGCGGTGATGCCGGACAACGTGGCGTACGCGATGACGAAGGGCGCGCTGGACGTCCTCTCCCGCGACCTGTCCAAGGTGCTGGGCGCCCGGGGCATCACGGTGAACTCGGTCGCGCCGGGCATCATCGACACGGACAACACGGCCGCGCTGCTGCACGGCTCCGCGGACGGCTGGGCGAAGGCCGCGGCGATATCCGCGCTGGGCGGGGTGGGCCGGCCCGCGGAGGTCGCCGATGTGGTGGCGTTCCTGGTCTCGGACGGGGGCCGGTGGGTGACGGGGAGCTGGGTGGATGTGACGGGGGGTTCACTGACCTAGCGGGCCCGCCGGACGGTGGCGGTGCGGCTCGTGCCGCCTTCGCGGGGATGCGGGAGCGCGCCACGTCCGGGGGCGGGGCTGAGCCCCTCCGACCTCCGTCGGCGGCCCTTCCGACTTCCGTCGGCGGCCCTTCCGGTCACCGTCGGCGGCCCTTGCACAGGCACCGTCGGCGGCCCTTGCACAGGCACCGTCGGCAGCCCCTCCGGTCGCCGTCGGCAGCACCTCCCGTCGTCGCCGGTTCACCGACGGCCGTGCATGCCTCACCGCGTCCTCGACGGCCGCCGGTTCACACGCGCCTTGGTGCGGCCCGGCAGCTCGGCGGAGGGGTCCGATGGAGCGCCGGCGGTCATGACGGCTCCTTCCGGGGGCATGGCGGATCAGCGCCCCTTGCACTCCCCGCACCGCGGGACGCCCCCGCGGGAACGCGCGTTGTTCACCTGCCGGAGACCTGGCCGGCACTGCGCCGCCGCCCCGGACGGCAGTGGCTTCCCGCACCCTGGGAGGGGCGCCCCTGCTCTGTTAGATTGGTCTAAACCACACGACCCCTCCCGGGTCCAGTCCCAGTTGAGCATCCCTCTCAGATCGGCAGGCCCAGCGTGGAAGTTGTCATCGTTCCGGACGCCAAGGCGGGCGGCGAGCTCATTGCCGAGGCCATGGCGCAGCTGCTCCGGCGCAAGCCCGACGCCCTGCTCGGCGTGGCCACCGGTTCGACTCCGCTGCCGGTGTACGAGGCGCTGGCGGCCAAGGTGCGTTCCGGTGCCGTGGACGTCGCGCGGGCGCGGATCGCCCAGCTCGACGAGTACGTGGGGCTGCCCGCCGACCATCCGGAGTCGTACCGGTCGGTGCTGCGGCGCGAGGTGCTGGAGCCGCTCGGGATCGGGATGGGGCAGTTCACCGGTCCGGACGGCACGGCGGAGGACGTGCAGGGGGCGTGCGAGGCGTACGACAGGGCCCTCGCGGAGGCCGGCGGGGTGGATCTGCAGCTGCTGGGGATCGGGACCGACGGGCACATAGGGTTCAACGAGCCGTGTTCGTCGCTGGCCTCGCGGACCCGGATCAAGACGCTGACCGAGCAGACCCGGATCGACAACGCCCGCTTCTTCGACGGCGACATCGACCAGGTGCCGCACCACGTGATCACACAGGGCATCGGCACCATCCTGGAGGCCCGGCACCTGGTGCTGCTCGCCACTGGCGAGGGCAAGGCGGACGCGGTGGCGGCGACGGTGGAGGGGCCGGTCGCGGCGGTGTGCCCGGCGTCCGCGCTCCAGCTCCACCCGCACGCGACCGTCGTCGTCGACGAGGCCGCCGCGTCGAAGCTGAAGCTGGCGGACTACTTCCGGCACACCTACGCCAACAAGCCGGACTGGCAGGGGATCTAGCAGCCCCTGGGTCCTGTCCTGCGACCTGGTCCGAACGACAGCCCTAGCCCTCGAAGACTGCGGCCGCCGGGACGTCGTCGTCGGCCGGCTCGTCCTCGGCCAGCCAGCCGGCCACCCACAGGGGCATCACCCAGTGGGTGACGAGCACGGCGATGAGCAGGGGGGCCGCGTAGGCCTTCGGGGCGTTCCCGGCGACGCCGCCGGTGATCAGCAGGGTCGCAGCGGCGGCGGCCAGCAGCAGGGTCGTCACGCGGTGGGCGCGGGCCAGGACACGGCTGCGCTCGGCGGACTGCCGCTCGTCCAGGACGTGAGCGCGCAGTTCCAGCAGGCCGCGGGTGGCGCCGTTGATCACGCCGGTCGCGACCATCCAGGGCAGCAGCAGCACCGCCATCACGGCGACGGTCCACAGCGGTTCGCCCTCGGCGAGGTACAGGTGGGTCATCAGGCCGCCGAGAGCCAGGGTGAGGGCGGCATGAAGGGTGACGGCCATCCGGCGACGGGCCGCCGTGGCGTACCAGGCCGCTCCGCGGCGGTCGTTCATCAGCCGCAGCATGGTCCGGTCGTAGCGGGTCAGGCGTGTCGTCGTCATGGCTGGTTCCTCCCGTAGACCTCGTCCGTGAGCGGCCGGAACGGTTCGAGGGAGAACAGGGCCTCGACCGGCAGTCCGAAGTACTTCGCGATCTTCAGCGCCAGGTCGAGGCTCGGGTTGTACTGCCCCCGCTCGATGTAGCCGATGGTCTGGTAGTGGGCTCCCACTGCCTCGGCCAGGCTCTGGCGCGACACCTTCCGTTCGGCGCGCACCACGGCCAACCTGTTGTGCACCTGCTCGCTCATGTATAAGAAGTACTACATCAGGTTGCAGGTTTACAACCAGACCATCGTCGGGACAGCGAGGGCTCCACGCTCCGCGGCTTGAAGAGTCCCGCCCGCTTCAGCACTCCGCCCGCTTCAGCAGCCCGCCGCTTCAACAGTCCGTGCCTCAGCGACACGCACCTTCAACCGCCCAGGGCCTCAGCCGCCCACGGCCTCGACCGCCCACGGCCTCATCCACCCGCAACCTCAGCCGCTCGCGGCTCAGCGGCATGGCCCGTGGCCTCAGCGCCCGGTCGCTCCGGCGATCACCTCGGCCGCCGCGCGGCCGCAGACGCGGGCCGCGCCGTGGGTGGCGATGTGCAGGGCGCCGCGCGGGGCGGCCTGCGGGACGCCCATCTCGACGACGATCGTGTCGGGGCGGGCGGCGAGCAGGGCGTCGAGGGCGGAGGCCATCCAGGGGTGGCGGTGTTCGTCGCGGACGACGGCGACGATGCGGCGCGGCCCGGCCGCCTGCAGGGCGGCCCGTCCGGCGCTCTGCCCGGCGTCGCCCTCCGTGCCGTCCCCGGCGGAGAAGCTGCCGGTCACCGTGCCGGGCAGGAGGTGGATCAGCTCGGCGGCGACGCCCCAGGGCGTCTCGTCGCCGACGGCGATGTTGGCGACGGGGGTGAGGGCGGCGACGAAGGGCGGTTCGGTGAGGGGCTCGAAGGCCTCGGGGCTGCCGAGGCCCGGGGCGGGGGTCACCGTCAGGGCGCGTCGGGCGGCGCGCAGGCCGACGTCGCTGCCGTGGGGGCCCTCGGCCGAGCGGCCGGCCGTGCCCGTCCAGCGGGCCAGGGAGCGGACGCGGTCGGCGGCCTCGGCGAGACGTTCCTCGGGGAGTTCGCCGGCGCGGACGGCTCCGACCAGGGCGTCCCGCAGGCGGAGCACGGTCGCGTCGTCGGCCAGGCCGCCGCCGACGCAGATCGCGTCGGCTCCGGCGGAGACGGCGAGGACGCTGCCGCGTTCGATGCCGTAGGTGCCGGCGATGGCGCGCATCTCCATGCCGTCGGTGACGATCAGGCCGTCGTAGCCGAGTTCGCCGCGCAGCAGGCCGGTGAGGATGCGGCGGGAGAGGGTGGCCGGGTGGTCGGGGTCGAGGGCCGGGACGAGGATGTGGGCGCTCATCACGGCCCGGGTGCCGGCGGCGATGGCGGCGCGGAAGGGGGCCAGTTCGCGCTCGGCCAGTACTTCGGCGGAGACGTCGATGCGCGGCAGGGCGTGGTGGGAGTCGACGGCCGTGTCGCCGTGGCCCGGGAAGTGCTTGGTGCAGGCGGCGACCCCGGCGGACTGCAGGCCGGTGACATAGGCGGCGGTGTGCCGGGCGGCCAGGGCGGTGTCGGCGCCGAAGGAGCGCACGCCGATGACCGGGTTGCGCGGGTCTGAGTTGACGTCGGCGGAGGGGGCCCAGTTGAGGTTGACGCCGCAGGCGGCGAGGCGGCGGCCCAGTTCGTGGGCGACCTGGTGGGTCAGCTCCACGTCGTCGACCGCGCCGAGGGCGTGGTTGCCCGGGAAGGAGGAGCCGCTGCGCACCTCCAGCCGGGTCACGTCGCCGCCCTCCTCGTCGATCGCGACGAGGACGTCGTCGCGCTCGGCCCGCAGCTGGGCGGTCAGGGTGGCGAGCTGGTCAGGTGAGGCGATGTTGCGGCCGAAGAGCCCGACGGAGGCGAGGCCCTCACCGAGCCGGCGCAGCAGCCAGTCGGGGGCGGTGGTGCCGGTGAAGCCGGGCTGCAGGACGGTCAGGGCGTCGCGGGTGAGCGTGTCGGTGCCGCTGGCGAGTGTCGTCATCGGGTGAGGTCATCCCTTCACGGCGCCCGCGGTCAGGCCCGCGGCCATCTTGCGCTGGACGAGGAGGAAGAGGGCGACGATCGGCACGGCCATCATCGTGGCTCCGGCCATCATCGGGGCGTATTCGGTGCCGTGCTTGGTGGTGAAGTTGCCGAGCCAGACGGTCGCGGTCTGGTTCTTCTGGCTGAGGAGCATGAGGGCGTAGAGGTACTCGTTCCAGGCCTGGATGAAGGCGTAGACCGAGGTGGCGACCATGCCGGGGGCCAGGAGCGGGAAGACGACCCGCAGGAAGGCGCCGGTGCGGGAGCAGCCGTCGACCATGGCCGCCTCCTCCAGCTCCTTGGGGATGTTGACGATGAAGCCCCGCAGGGTCCACACCGTGAAGGGCAGGACGAAGGTCAGGTACGTGATGATGATGCCGGTGAGGCGGTCGTACTGGCCCAGGTCGTTCAGGAGCAGGAAGACCGGGATGATCATGGCGACCAGCGGCACCATCTGGACCGCGAGGATGCCCACGATGACGATCTTGCGGCCGCGGAAGGCGAACCGGGAGATGGCGAGCGCGGCCAGCAGCCCGACGGCCATGCCGATGAGGACCACCGCCAGCGACACCACCACGCTGCGGCCCACCGGGCCCCAGAAGTCGGCGATGTCCAGTGCCCGGCCGAAGTTGTCGAAGGTGAGGCCGGTCGGCAGCAGGCTCGGATCGGGGTCGATGGCGTCCTTGGCGGGCTTGAACGCCGTGTTGAGCATCCAGTAGAGCGGGAAGCCCGCGGTGAGGAAGACCAGCAGACCGAGCAGGTTCCAGCCCAGCCGCGCGTGCTTGTGGCGGCCGGCTCCGGCGAGCGCGCTCATTCGACCTCTCCGATCTTCAGCATCTGCCGCATGTAGACGGCGACCACGCCGAGCAGCAGCAGGACGGTGATCAGCGCGATGGCCGAGCCCTGGGCGTAGTCGTTGACCACGAAGGCGCGGTCGTAGGAGTAGGTGTTGAGGACCTGGAACTCCGGTTCGGGGTGGCCGTTGCGCATGACGAACACCTGCGGGAAGACGCCCATGTCCCAGATGACCGACAGGGTCGTGAGCATCACGATGATCGGCTTGAGGACGGGCAGGGTGACATAGCGGAAGACGCCCCAGGAGCCGGCGCCGTCCAGGCGGGCCGCCTCCTCCAGTTCCTTGGGCACCTGGGTGAGACCCGCGCTGAGCGTGATGACCACGAACGGCACGGCTCCCCACACCACCAGCAGCATGATCACGGCCAGACCCTCGGGGCCGCTGGCGAACCAGTTGTGGCCGATCATGTCGACGCCGGGCAGCTTGCTCAGCAGGGCGTTGAAGACGCCGTAGTCCGAGTCGAAGAGCCACTTGAAGACCGTGGTGGCCACGATGACGGGCATGCCCCAGCTGGCCACCAGCACGATGTTGATCAGTACCTTCAGCCAGCCCGAGACGCGCTGGAGCAGCAGCGCGAGCGCCATGCCGATCACCATGGTGAGGACGACCGCGCCGCCCGCGAAGATCACGGTCCGCAGCACGACGGCCCAGAACTCGCCGTCGCCGAGCACCTTGGCGAAGTTGTCGAAGCCGACGGACTCGGCCGGCTGGAAGCCCCACAACTGGGACTGCCCGAACTTCTGGAAGGACAGCGTGACCAGGCGGGCCAGCGGATAGCCCATGACCAGGGCGAGGATCAGCAGGCAGGGCGCGAGCAGCAGCCAGGGGACGGCGGTACCGCCCGGGGTGCGCTGCCCGCGGGGCCGCCGCCCGGTGGGGGGCGGCACAGGTACCGGCCGCGGTGGCGGCACCTTGGCGGGGGTGGTGGTGTCTGCGGCACTCATCGCGCGCTCCTTGGCGGTCCCTCAGGTCCTGACGACGGCGGGGCTCCGCGTGGGAGCCCCGCCCGTAGGTCACTTGGTGTTGATGACCTTGTCGATCGCGGCGTCCGCCTCCTTGGCGGCGGCCTCGACGGACTTCTTGCCGGTGCCGATGCTCTGCAGCATGGTCTGCAGGATCTGCGCCTTCTCGACCTGGCCCCAGCCCGGCGCCATCGGGACGAACCAGTTGGCCTCGGCCGCGGTGGCCGGGACGGCCGTCTTCGGGTCGTTCTTCAGCGTCGCGAGGTCCGTCTTGTTGTTGGGCAGGTTGCCCTTGGCCATCAGGCCCTTCTGTCCGGAGGAGCCGGCGAAGGCGTTGATCCACTCGGCGGCCAGGTCCTGCGCGTCGGACTTCACCGGCACGGCGAGGTCGGAGCCGCCCAGGAAGACGGGCATGTTCTTGCCGGACGGGCCGGGCATCACGAAGTTCTCGAGGTTGCCCTTGAGCTTGCCGGTCTTGTCGTTCTTCGGGTCCTCGGCGGTGGCGCCCTCCCAGGCGGCCGCGAAGATCATGGCGGACTTGCCCTGGCCGTAGACGATGTAACGGTCGGACTCGTCCTTGGTCTTGTCGCCGTGCATGTACTTGTCGACGACGTTCTTGAACTCCTTGAGGCCCTTGAGGGACTCGGGCGAGGAGAGCGTGGCCTTCCACTGGCCGCCCGACTCGGTGGCGATGGCGCCGCCGGCGTCGTAGACGAAGGACATGGCCGCGTACCAGTCGCGGGTGGGCTGGTACCAGGCGTTGTACTTGTCGCCCTGCTTCTTCTGGATCTTGTCCAGGGCGTCGGTCAGCTCCTTGTACGTCTTCGGAGCCGTCTTCACGCCGACCGAGGCGGCGACGTCCTTGCGCCAGTTGGCGACGCGGCCGCCGGCGTAGTAGGGGACACCGTAGGTCTTGCCCTCGTAGGTCACCGAGGCCTTGAGACCGTCCAGCCAGGCGTCGGAGTTGTCGAACTTGCCCTGGTCGAGGGGGGCGAAGGCGCCCTTGACCATGTAGCCGAGCATCTCGGTGTTGCCCATCTCGACCACGTCGGGGACCTTGTCCGTGGCGAGGACGGCGTCGAGTTTGGCGTTCTTGTCGGGCCAGCCGTAGTACTCGTGGTTGATCTTCAGGCCCGGGTGCTTCTTCTTCACCGCGGCGTCGGCGGCCTTCACCAGCTCGGGCCAGTTGTTCTGGGCGTCGACGGTGAGCCAGACGGTCAGCTCCTTGGCGTCCGCGCCCTTGTCCGAGCCCCCGTCGCCCTCGCCGCCGCACGCCGCGATGGAGACCATCATGCCCGCGATACCGATCGCGGCTGTCAGCTTGCGCTTCACGCCACCCTCCTCAGGGATCCCACAACCCCCCTGGCTCCCCGCAGTGAACGTGGGGCCGGGCCTGGACCATTGGTGTAGACCAGTACGGGGAGCTTGGCCCAGGCCAACCAGCCTGTCAAGGGTCGCGAGAAGGCTCTGACCAGCCGTTATGTGACCTACATATGCAGGAACCTTTAAGTAAGAAGCCAGCGAAAAACCGGCTGCACGGGCCATACTTCAGGTAGACCACTTGGAGTGGTGGACTAGACCAAACAAAGCGCCGACGGTATACAAGTGAGATCGTGTCGGCGGACCTGGCCGGGAAGGCGGAGCATGAGCACCGACGTCAGCAGTGCGGAGAACGAGAACGGGGTACCCGTCCGTACCGCGCGCGTGCCCAAGTACTACCGCCTGAAGAAGCACCTGCTCGACATGACGGAGACGCAGGCGCCCGGCACGCCCGTCCCGCCCGAGCGCACCCTCGCCGCGGAGTTCGACACCTCCCGCACGACCGTGCGCCAGGCGCTGCAGGAACTGGTCGTCGAGGGCCGGCTGGAACGGATCCAGGGCAAGGGCACGTTCGTCGCCAAGCCGAAGGTCTCGCAGGCCCTGCAGCTGACCTCGTACACCGAGGACATGCGCGCCCAGGGGCTGGAACCGACCTCGCAGCTGCTGGACATCGGCTACATCACCGCCGACGACCGGCTCGCCGGGCTGCTCGACATCACGCCCGGCGGACGCGTGCTGCGCATCGAGCGCCTGCGCATGGCCAACGGTGAGCCCATGGCCATCGAGACCACCCACCTGAGCGCGAAGCGCTTCCCCGCCCTGCGCCGGTCGCTGGTGAAGTACACGTCCCTCTACACCGCGCTCGCCGAGGTCTACGACGTCCATCTCGCCGAGGCCGAGGAGACCATCGAGACGTCCCTGGCCACCCCGCGCGAGGCCGGACTGCTCGGCACGGACGTCGGCCTGCCGATGCTGATGCTCTCCCGGCACTCGCTGGACCGCGACGGCCAGCCGGTGGAGTGGGTGCGCTCGGTGTACCGGGGTGACCGGTACAAGTTCGTGGCCCGTCTGAAGCGCCCTCAGGAGTAGCCGGCCCGCGGCGGAACTCCCGTTGCTTTTGGGTACCGCATTGCGGACGAGGGGTTCCGCTGTCGCCGCACCCTGACCTAGATTGCCTGCGCATTGCACAGGTGATCACTTGAGGGGACGGAGCCGCCTGATGTCGCAAGCCCCGGAAATCAGCAGAGGGCCGGTGGTGACGCCGACGCGCGTCGTCATCGCCGTCTGTCTCATAGCGCCCTTCGTGGCCATGCTGTGGGTCGGTTCGTACGCGAAGACCGACCCGGCCTTCATCGGGATCCCGTTCTTCTACTGGTACCAGATGGCGTGGGTGCTGATCTCGACGGTGCTGACGATGATCGCTTTCAAGCTGTGGCAGCGTGACCAGCGCGCCCGCTCGGCCGGGAAGGGCGGTGCGTCGGAGTGAAGGACGGCGTGAACGGCGTCGCGCTCGCCGTCTTCATCTTCTTCTTCCTGGCCGTCACGGTCATGGGCTTCCTCGCCGCGCGCTGGCGCAAGGCCGAGAACGAGCACAGCCTGGACGAATGGGGCCTCGGCGGGCGCTCGTTCGGCACCTGGATCACGTGGTTCCTGCTCGGCGGCGACCTGTACACGGCGTACACCTTCGTCGCCGTGCCGGCGGCGATCTACGCGGCGGGCGCGGCCGGCTTCTTCGCCGTGCCCTACACGATCCTGGTCTACCCGCTGATCTTCACGTTCCTCCCGCGCCTGTGGTCGGTCTCCCACAAGCACGGCTACGTGACCACCTCCGACTTCGTGCGCGGCCGCTTCGGCTCCAAGGGGCTGTCCCTGGCGGTGGCACTGACCGGCATCCTGGCGACGATGCCGTACATCGCGCTGCAGCTCGTCGGCATCCAGGCCGTGCTGGACGTGATGGGCGTCGGCGGCGGCGAGGACACCAACTGGTTCATCAAGGACCTGCCGCTGCTGATCGCCTTCGGTGTGCTGGCGGCCTACACGTACTCGTCGGGTCTGCGGGCGCCCGCGCTGATCGCGTTCGTGAAGGACACCCTGATCTACATCGTCATCGCGGTGGCGATCATCTACATCCCGATCAAGCTGGGGGGCTTCGACGACATCTTCGCCAAGGCGGGTGACGCGTTCAGCCAGACCAACCCGGCCACGGGCGCGCCGCGCGGCGCGCTGACACCGCCGGAGGCGGGCCAGTGGACGTACGCCACGCTGGCGCTGGGCTCCGCCCTGGCGCTCTTCATGTACCCGCACTCCATCACGGCGACGCTGTCCTCCAAGAGCCGTGAGGTGATCCGCCGCAACACCACGATCCTGCCGCTGTACTCGCTGATGCTGGGCCTGCTGGCGCTGCTCGGCTTCATGGCGATCGCGGCCGGCATCAAGGTGCAGAACGGGCAGCTGGCGATCCCGCAGCTGTTCGAGACGATGTTCCCGGACTGGTTCGCGGGGGTGGCGTTCGCGGCGATCGGCATCGGCGCGCTGGTGCCGGCGGCCATCATGTCCATCGCGGCCGCGAACCTCTTCACGCGCAACATCTACAAGGACTTCATCAAGCCGGACGCCACGCCCGCGCAGGAGACCAAGGTCTCCAAGCTGGTGTCCCTGCTGGTGAAGGTGGGCGCGCTGGCCTTCGTCCTCACCATGGACAAGACGGTGGCCATCAACTTCCAGCTGCTGGGCGGCATCTGGATCCTGCAGACCTTCCCGGCCCTGGTCGGCGGCCTGTTCACCCGCTGGTTCCACCGCTGGGCGCTGCTCGCGGGCTGGGCGGTCGGCATGGTCTACGGCACGGTCGCCGCCTACGGCGTCGCCTCGCCCACGCAGAAGCACTTCGGCGGCTCCTCCAAGGAGATCCCGGGCATCGGCGAGATCGGCTACATCGGTCTGACGGCGTTCGTCCTGAACGTGGTCGTGACGGTGGTCCTGACGTTCGTCCTCAAGGCCCTGAAGGCGCCCGACGGCATCGACGAGACCAAGCCGGAGGACTACACGGCCGACGCCGGCGACCCCGGGGTGCAGGTGGAACTGCCGCCCGCCACCGCCGGTTCGTCGCACTGACCTCCAGGGCGCCCGGCACCGCGCCCCGCACGACGAACGACCCGCAGCGGGCCGCCGTGAGAACACCTCACGGCGGCCCGCCGTCGTTCGCCCGGCGCCCGTCCCGCGCCTGCCGGAGATCACTCTGCACACCTACCAGCTGACGCTCTGAAACCAGCGCGACACAACATCTGGGGGTGCCAACCGAACGCGGCACAAGATGTATGCTCATGCTCGCTGTCGCCGCAGGGGAATCCGGTGCGAATCCGGAACTGTCCCGCAACGGTGTACCCATGCCCTTTCACGGGGGTTTGGGCGTCAGTCCGAGGACCTGCCGACAGTGCACCCGGCCACCCGGCCGGCGTGCCTGACGTCCGGGCCTCGTGGAATGGGCCGGTGGACGCGACGCCGCGTGCGTTCGTGTGCTGCCCCCTGCCCTCGACGAGGCCCCGTGCCGAGCGAGGGAGAGCCCCACGTGACCATCGCGCCAGCCGATCCGGTCTCAGCCGCCGAAGAAGAGCACGACGCTCCCGGTGCCGCCCTGTTGCGGACCCTGACCGAGCTGACCGCCGACCTCCCCGACGCGGACGCCGGCCGGGTCGCCGCCGCCGCCCTGCGCGGCCGGTCCGCGCGGGCGGACGAGTCGGAGCTCCGCGAGCTGGCGACGGAGGCGGCCGCCGGTCTCATCTCCGAGGACCCCGCCTACTCCCGGCTGGCCGCCCGGCTGCTGACCATCGGCATCCGCGCCGAGGCCGCCTCCCAGGGCGTCACGTCCTTCACGCAGTCGGTCGCCGTGGGCCACCGTGAGGGCCTCATCGCCGACCGCACCGCCGACTTCGTCCGGCTCCACGCGGCCCGGCTCGACGCCCTGATCGACACCGAGGCGGACGACCGCTTCGGCTACTTCGGCCTGCGCACGCTGCACAGCCGCTACCTGCTGCGCCACCCCATCACCCGCAAGGTGATCGAGACGCCCCAGCACTTCATGCTGCGCGTGGCGAGCGGCCTCGCCGAGGACGACACCGCACGGGCGGTGGACGAAGTCGCGGCGCTCTACCGGCTGATGAGCCGCCTCGACTACCTCCCCTCCTCCCCCACGCTCTTCAACTCCGGCACCCGGCACCCCCAGATGTCGTCCTGCTACCTGCTCGACTCCCCCAAGGACGAGCTGGACTCCATCTACGACCGCTACCACCAGGTCGCCCGCCTGTCGAAGCACGCCGGCGGCATCGGCATCGCCTACTCCCGCATCCGCGCCCGGGGTTCGCTGATCCGCGGCACCAACGGCCACTCCAACGGCATCGTCCCGTTCCTGAAGACCCTCGACGCCTCCGTCGCCGCCGTGAACCAGGGCGGCCGCCGCAAGGGCGCGGCCGCCGTCTACCTGGAGACCTGGCACTCCGACCTCGAGGAGTTCCTGGAACTGCGCGACAACACCGGCGAGGACGCCCGGCGCACGCACAACCTGAACCTGGCGCACTGGGTGCCCGACGAGTTCATGCGGCGGGTGAACGCCGACGCGCAGTGGTCGCTGTTCTCCCCCTCGGACGTGCCCGAGCTGGTCGACCTGTGGGGCGAGGAGTTCGACGCCGCCTACCGGGCCGCCGAGGCCAAGGGCCTGGCCAGGAAGACGCTGCCGGCGCGTGAGCTGTACGGCCGGATGATGCGCACCCTCGCGCAGACCGGCAACGGCTGGATGACCTTCAAGGACGCCGCCAACCGCACCGCCAACCAGACCGCCGAGCCCGGCCACGTGGTGCACTCCTCCAACCTCTGCACGGAGATCCTGGAGGTCACCAGCGACGGCGAGACGGCGGTCTGCAACCTGGGCTCGGTCAACCTCGGCGCGTTCGTGGCCGACGGGGACATCGACTGGGAGCGCCTGGACGAGACCGTCCGCACGGCCGTCACCTTCCTCGACCGGGTCGTCGACATCAACTTCTACCCGACCGAGCAGGCGGGCCGCTCCAACGCCCGCTGGCGCCCCGTCGGCCTCGGCGCCATGGGACTGCAGGACGTCTTCTTCAAGCTGCGCCTGCCCTTCGACTCCCCCGAGGCCAAGGCCCTGTCCACCCGTATCGCCGAGCGCATCATGCTCGCCGCCTACGAAGCCTCCGCCGACCTCGCGGAGCGCAGCGGCCCGCTGCCGGCCTGGGAGAAGACCCGCACGGCCCGGGGCGTGCTGCACCCGGACCACTACGACGTGGAGCTGACCTGGCCCGAGCGCTGGGCGGCCCTGCGGACGCGGATCGCCACGACCGGCCTGCGCAACTCCCTGCTCCTCGCCATCGCGCCCACGGCCACCATCGCCTCCATCGCGGGCGTGTACGAGTGCATCGAGCCGCAGGTGTCCAACCTGTTCAAGCGCGAGACGCTGTCGGGTGAGTTCCTCCAGGTCAACTCCTACCTGGTGGACGAGCTGAAGCGGCTCGGCGTGTGGGACGCCCGCAGCAGGGAGGCGCTGCGCGAGGCCAACGGCTCGGTGCAGGGCTTCGCCTGGATCCCCGAGGACGTGCGCGCCCTCTACCGCACGGCGTGGGAGATCCCGCAGCGCGGCCTGATCGACATGGCGGCGGCCAGGACCCCGTTCCTGGACCAGTCCCAGTCCCTGAACCTGTTCCTTGAGACGCCGACCATCGGCAAGCTCTCCTCGATGTACGCCTACGCCTGGAAGTCCGGGCTGAAGACGACGTACTACCTGCGCTCGCGCCCGGCGACCCGGATCGCCCGCGCCGCACAGGCCACCGTCCCCGTGCAGGCCACCCCGGACCCCGAAGCGGTCGCCTGCTCCCTGGAAAACCCCGAGTCCTGCGAGGCCTGCCAGTAATGAGCACCCAGAACCTTCTCGACCCCGGCTTCGAGCTGACGCTGCGCCCGATGCGCTACCCGGACTTCTACGAGCGCTACCGGGACGCCATCAAGAACACCTGGACCGTGGAGGAGGTCGACCTCCACTCGGACGTCGCCGACCTCGCCAAGCTCTCCCCCGCGGAGCAGCACCTCATCGGCCGGCTGGTGGCGTTCTTCGCGACGGGCGACTCGATCGTCGCGAACAACCTGGTGCTGACGCTGTACAAGCACATCAACTCCCCCGAGGCGCGGCTGTACCTGAGCCGCCAGCTCTTCGAGGAGGCCGTGCACGTCCAGTTCTACCTGACACTGCTCGACACCTACCTGCCCGACCCGGAGGACCGCGCGGCGGCCTTCGCGGCCGTGGAGAACATCCCGTCCATCCGGGAGAAGGCCGGGTTCTGCTTCAAGTGGATGGACTCGGTCGACCGGCTGGACCGGCTGGAGTCACCGGCGGACCGCCGCCGCTTCCTGCTCAACCTGATCTGCTTCGCGGCCTGCATCGAGGGCCTGTTCTTCTACGGCGCCTTCGCCTACGTGTACTGGTTCCGCAGCCGGGGCCTGCTGCACGGTCTGGCCACCGGCACCAACTGGGTGTTCCGTGACGAGACCATGCACATGTCGTTCGCGTTCGACGTGGTCGACACCGTCCGCAAGGAGGAGCCGGAGCTCTTCGACGACCGGCTCCAGCAGGAGGTGACGGACATGCTCCGGGAGGCCGTCGAGGCCGAGCTGCAGTTCGCGCGCGACCTGTGCGGGGACGGCCTGCCGGGCATGAACACCGAGTCGATGCGGCAGTACCTGGAGTGCGTCGCCGACCAGCGGCTGACCCGCCTGGGCTTCGCTCCGGTGTACGGCTCCGAGAACCCCTTCTCCTTCATGGAGCTCCAGGGGGTTCAGGAGTTGACCAACTTCTTCGAGCGGCGGCCCTCCGCGTACCAGGTGGCGGTGGAGGGCACCGTCGACCTGGACGAGGACTTCTGAGCCGGCGCTCCGTCGCGGGTCTCCTGGGCCTCCCGGATCTGCCGGTCGATGCGCCGGTCGCGCACGAGGCCGATCACGGACGGGAGGACCAGGAGGACCAGCGTCCCGAGTACGAAGACCATTGCGATGAGTGTCTGTGCCTGGTTCGTGTCCATGGACACCACTGTCGCGCCGAATGGTCCTTACGGTCAGTGGCAGTACTGCCGCAGACCCTCGAATTACTGCCAGCGGCGAGGCACACTGGGGGCATGCTGCAGAACGTGGCCGTCGCCCTGCTCGACGGCGTGACCCCCTTCGAACTCGGTGTGGTGTGCGAGGTCTTCGGCACCGACCGCAGTGACGACGGCCTGCCGGTGTACGACTTCGCCGTGGCCTCGGCCGAGGGCCCCGCCCTGCGCATGGCCTCGGGCTTGTCGCTGCGGGTCGAGCACGGCCTGGAGCGGCTGGAGACGGCCGACCTGATCGCCGTCCCGGCCGGGGACGGCTACTCCACCCGCACGTTCCCGCCGGAGCTGCTGGAGGCCCTGCGCCGCGGCGTGGACCGCGGCGCCCGGGTGCTCAGCGTCTGCTCCGGCGTCTTCGTCCTGGCCGCGGCCGGACTGCTGGACGACCGCCGCTGCACGGTGCACTGGAAGCACGCGCGGGAGCTCGCCGTGCGCTACCCCAGGGTGGTGGTCGAGCCGGACGTGCTCTACGTCGACGAGGACCCGGTGATCACCTCCGCGGGCACCGCCGCCGGCATCGACGCCTGCCTGCACCTGGTCCGCAAGGAGCAGGGCTCCGAGGTGGCCAACAAGATCGCCCGCCGGATGGTGGTGCCGCCGCACCGCGACGGCGGCCAGGCCCAGTACATCGAGCGCCCGCTGCCGCACTCCGAGGCCGACACGATCGGCGAGGTGCTGGCGTGGATGGAGCGCCATCTCGACGAGGAGGTGACCGTCGAGCAGCTGGCCGCCCGCGCCCTCATGTCCCCGCGCACGTTCGCCCGCCGCTTCCAGCAGGAGACGGGGACGACCCCCTACCGCTGGGTGCTGCGCCAGCGCGTGCTGCTGGCGCAGCGGCTGCTGGAGGCGACGGACGAGACGATGGACGCGATCGCCGGCCGGACGGGGTTCGGCAACGCGGCCACGCTGCGCCACCACTTCGTCCGGTCGGTCGGAACCACGCCGCACGCCTACCGGCGTACGTTCAGGGGCCCCGAGGCGGCCTGAGGCCCGCGGTTCTCACCTCGCCACCGGCCGTACCCGCAGGTCGTTCGGCCGCAGCGTGATGCCGACCCGCGTGCTGTCGTCGGAGCCGGCCACCTGCTCGAAGCGGTACTTCGCGGCCAGCGCCGCGGTGATCAGCGTCAGCTGGGCCATCGAGAAGTGGTCGCTGGGGCACTTGCGGTTGCCGGTGCTGAACGGGCTCATGGCGTGCTTCGGGATCGCCTTGACCCGCTCCGGCAGCCAGCGGTCGGGATCGAACTCCAGGTTCCGCTCGTACGACTTCCCGTCGCGCTGGATCGCGTACGGACTGTAGACGATGTCCGCCCCGGCCGGAATCCGGTAACCGCCGAGTTCCGTGTCCCGTACCGCCCGCCGCGTCAGAATCCACACCGCGGGGCTCAATCGCATGGACTCGACCACGACATTGTTGGTGTGCCTGAGCTCTCGGACGTCCTGGAATGCCACCGGCCTCCCACCGGTGACGGCTTGCACTTCGTCGCGCACCCGGTCGGCGTGTTCAGGGTGTTCCGCGAGCATATGCAGCAGCCACATGATCGTGGACGCCACGGTTTCGCTGCCCGGAGTGAGGATCGCGACGACCTGGTCGTGGATCTCCTGTTCCCCGATGGGGTCGCCATTCTCGTCCTTCGCCTCCAGCAATGCCGTCAGCAAATCGTCCGGCTTTTGACCGCTTGCGCGGCGCTCGGCAACGATCTCGTCGACCAGGAGATGCAAATCGGCCAGAGCCCGGTTGAATTCGCGGTTGGCCGGGAGCGGAAGGTTGTAGAGGGGCCCGAGCGGGACCACCATCCGCCGGTACATCCCGCGGAAGACGGTGGCCAGGGCGACGCACAGCCGCTCCGCGCGCTCGTCCATGTAGTCGCCGCGCAGCAGGCAGCGGGCCGCGATCCGCACGGCCACCCGGAAGGACTCGGAGGTGCAGTCGATCGTCTCGCCGGACGTCCAGCGCTCGGTGAGCGCGTGCGCCTCCTCCTCCATGATCGGCCCGTAGGCCGGGATGGCATCGAGCCGGAAGGCGGGCTGGATGGTGCGCCGCTGGCGGCGGTGGCGCGGGCCGTTCGCCGTGGCCACGCCCTCCTTGCCGAGCAGGCCCTCCAGGGACTCCCACAGCGGTCCGGCGATGATGAAGTCGTTGCTCAGCGCCAGCGCGCCCGTGAGATCCGGGGTGGTCACGGCGTAGACCGTCTTCGGGCCGAGCTTGAGGCGGACCACCTCGCCGTGGTCGCGCAGCCGGGACATGAACGCCAGCGGGTCGCGCACCAGCCTCCAGCCGTGCCCGAGGACGGGGACCCCGCCGCCGGCCCGGGGCGGCTCGCGCAGCTCCGGGGCCAGGGGCGTTTCGGGCTTCACAGACTCGACGGTCATTTCTCACCTGCCGCTTCGTTGTTGACGTACGGGGGCGTGGACCGGTCGTCCCAGCTGTCGACCATGTACCGGCCGGACTCGTGATGGAACCAGTAGACGGAACTGAACCAGTTCCGCATATCGCTCAGGCAGAGCCGGACGGCGGCGCTCAGTTCCTTTCCGCCCACGGTGCCGTCGTCGAGGCCGTCGGCGAACAGTGACGCCTCCCGCTCGACGTCGAGGAATTCCGTGATGCATTCCTCGACCCGGCGCCTGACGTCCACGACCGCCTCTTCCAGCGTCAGCCCCTCGTGGGTGATGAGACTGATTCCGAGATTGTGCACCTCGTCGCCCGCTATCTCCTTCGGCAGCGAGCAGAGGTCGTTGTACCAGGCGGCGAATTCCTGGCTCAGCAGCGCCGCCCGCCGAAAGGCCGGGTGTTTCCGCACGGCGTCGGGGAGTTCGCACCCCGCGGTCGGCTCCAGCAGGTCCGTCCATATCCAGTGCGCGAAGGTGAGCCGGCGCAGCCGGAGGTATTCCTCGACCGTCGGCACGATGCCGTGCGTGCGATTGTGGAACTCCTGGTCGTACGCCTCGATCACCGCGTGGAAATGCCGGGCGAACCGGAGGTTCCACGTCCGGGGCAGGAACCCGTACAGCCGCTGCACGCTGTCGGCGAACCCGGCGACCAGTGGGTCCTCGTGGTGCAGGTGCTCCCCGGGGGAGTCGAGCGCGGCGTGCAGCCGGTCCCGCAGCTTCCGCCAGGCGAGCGGGCGACCGTGCACGATGTCGCGGTCGTGACGGTCGTCCCAGACGAAGAACCAGGCGCTGTAGTCCGCGATGGCCTGCATCACCTCGTCGGAGGCGCCGATGTAGTACCCGGCCATGAGGTCCGTGTAGCACAGGCCGTCGGCATATTCCGCCACCTTGTCGGCGGGCATGAGCCGCTTTTCGAGCAGCCACGCCCGCGTCTTCTCCTGGCACTTCGGCCAATACGGGTGGAGTCGCCGGGGAAACGCCGCCTCGATCACCGGGAGAGAGAGCGACGGTGGAACTGCGATGGTGGTCGGTGTCGATGTGGTGCCGTGTGACAAAGCATGCACGAACTAACCCCTCTCAGCCGCCAGTTGGCGCGGGCGCCCCTCCCTTCGTGCCGGGCGTGCGCCGTTGCATACCCCGCTCAACCCATTCAGCACTACAACTGACCGTTCTGGGAACGTATTTGCTTCATTCACTCCCCCACACTGCCGGGATCCTCCCGTTGTGTGACGGGTGCCGGATCACCGGGAGAGCGACAGCGTTCGAACGTGCGACGGAGAGGCGAACGACACAGACGAACGGCGCCTGTCCGGGGTGGGAGACCCGGACAGGCGCCGTTCGCGTGGTGCGTCTGAGGTGTCAGTCGTTGGCCACCACGGGGTAGCGGGGCTCGTTCTCGGCCATCTGGCGCAGCGCGTCCTTGCGCTCGCGCTTGGAGAGCCGGTCGATGTACAGGTAGCCGTACAGGTGATCCGTCTCGTGCTGCAAACACCGCGCGAAGTATCCGGTGCCGCGCACCTTGATCGGATTGCCCTGCTCGTCCTGCCCGGTCACCTCGGCGTAGTCGGGCCGGGCGAGCGGCGCGTACGCGGTCGGCACCGACAGGCAGCCCTCGTTGCTGTCGTCCAGCCGGCGCTTCTCGGCGGGCAGTTCGACCAGCTTCGGGTTGCAGACGACACCGGTGTGCCGGACGCCCTCGTCGTCGGGGCAGTCGTAGACGAAGACCTTCGCGTCGACGCCGATCTGGTTTGCGGCGAGGCCCACGCCCTCGGCGGTGCGCTGGCTGGCGAACATGTCCGCGACGAGCTGCTGCAGCTCCTCGCCGAACTCGGTGACGTCCTTGCACTCCTTGTGCAGCACCGGGTTCCCGACCACGGTGATCGGCCGCGAGGTCCCCCGCTCCCGCCAGGCCGCCTCGCGCTGCTCGCAGTCCTCCGTGTCGATCACGTACCCCTCGTCGTCGACGGGGAGTACGCCCACGTGCTGCTGATCGGTGTCCTGCTGAGCCATGACGTTACGTACGCCTTCCTGAACAAATCCGAGCCGAGATGCTGATACAGGGTACGGGGAAGGCGCCCCCTCAGGGGCGCGGGGAACCGCGCGAACAACCACCACGAGCCCGCACCCGGGCGACGGCCTAACAGACCTCTTCCAGATCCCGCCAGTCCCGGGAATCCGGACTGTCGGCAACCCACCCGTCCAGCAACCCCCTCACCAGCGCGGCCGGCGCGGCCAGCCCGCACTCCCGCTCCGGCACCCACAGCTGCCCGTCCGTCCGGTGCCCCAGCGGCCCGGGATGCCCCGGCTCACTGTGGTCGTGCGGGTCCAGGTGCTCCCCGTCGCCCTCGTCCGACGGCATCCGTGACTCCGAGCACATCCGGCACAGCAGCCGCACCGAGGAGGACCAGTCCTCCGCGGCGAACCCGGCGTCCGCGGCCAGCTGCTCCAGCGCGTCCCGGTCGGCCTCCGTCGCCGCCTCCAGCAGCACCACCCAGGTCGGCACCGGCGACGGCGCCCACAGCTCGATCTCGTCGAACACCGGGTAGGTGTGCCCCACCGCCGTGGTCCGCTCGCCGTGCGGCACCCCGTCGTGCAGGACGACTTCGCCCCAGCGCCGTCCCGAGGACGGCAGCGGGATGGACAGCACCTCGATCCGCGCGGGATCCAGCCGCCGCCCCCACACGACCTCGGCCTCCCCTTCCGGGGACAGCCGTACGGCCGCGCTGCCGAGGTCCATGCCGACGGGCTCCCCGGAGTCGTTCGCCGCGCCCGGCACCCGCAGCCCGTAGGCCTGCCAGGCGCGCCGGGCCAGCGGCCAGTCCTGCAGGGCGGTGGCCGCGATGCCGACGTTCCACCAGTCGGGCGCGCCGGTGTCCCGGTCGAGCAGGGCCACGGCCCGCAGGCCCGCGGCCCTGGCCTGCTCCCAGTCGTGCCGGAACTTGTGCAGCAGGGCGAGGTTGAACCAGGACTCCGACAGCCAGGGCTCCAGATCGGCGGCACGTGTCAGCAGTGCGCCCGCGTCCTCGTACCGGCCGTCGCCGATGAGAGTGAATGCCCGGTCCGTGGCCTGCCGCCAGGAGGCGGAGGGCCGGTGCCGTCCCTTGCCGAAGATCCTCACGATTCCCGCCTGCCAGTTCCGTGCGGTGGGCTGGCCGTAGCTGTGTTTCGAGCCCCCGGACACCTTCTCCTTCGCATCCAACCACGTACGGCCTCGGGGGCGCTCATTACCCATGGGTTACCCAGCCACGGGCAGCGTCAGACTGCTCCTTGCCAGTACCCGGGCCAGTGATTCCACCACTTCCGGCGCGTACTCCCCGGCGGTGGCGAGCCGGAGTTCCTCCAGCGCCGTCAGCGACCCGCCCGGGCCGCCTTCCCTGGACTTCTCCTCGTACGCGTTCACGGCCCGCACGATCCGTGCGGCGAGCGGCTGCTCCGCGTACGGGTCGGCCTGCCGCTCCACGACCACGGCGACCGCCTCGTCCACCCCCGTCTGCCGGACCACGGCCCCGCCGAGGAGCGCGATCCTGCGCTGCTCCGCGGCGGGCAGGGCGGCGGTGGCGCCCGCCGGCACGGGGTCGACGAGGCTCAGCTGCCCGATGTCGTGCATGAGGGCCGCGTACTCCAGCACCCCCAGCTCCGGCTCGGTGAGGCCCAGGTCACGCCCGACGGCGAGGCTGAGGGCGGCGACCCGGCGGGCGTGCCCGGCGGGGGTGTACCCGGCGACCTCGGTGGCCCGCGCGAGGGAGGCGATGGTCTGCCGGTAGGTCGCCCGGACGGCGGCGTAGCGGCGGAAGGACAGCTGGGCGAGCAGCAGCGGCACGGAGAAGACGGGCAGCGCCCACAGCCCCACCACGGCGACCGCCAGTGCCATCACCGCCCCGGTCGCGATGACGGCGGACCCGATGCCGTGCACGGCCCGCAGCTCGTCGCGCAGCACCGGCCCGAACGGCCAGCCGGTGCGGGAGTGCGCCAGCGCGGCCGCGAGCACCGCGTCGCACAGCGCGGTCAGGGACAGCAGCGCGAGCAGCAGCAGCGCGTAGGCGGGTCCGCCCCAGTCGTCGAACATGCCCCGGTTGTACGGGGGCTGGAAGCACACGGCGACGAACCCGACGGTGAGCACGCGGCGGGCGAGGTGGTCGAGCGTGGGCCCCTGCCCGCGTGCCACGTGCGGCACGCTGCCGAGCAGCGAGGCGGCCAGCACGACGGCGACCACCTGGGCGGGCCCGTGGTGCGTGGCCCGCCCGCCGGCCTCCCCGAGCAGCGCGTACGACAGGGCCGCTGCGGCTCCGAGCGGTGCCGGCTCCCTGACCTGGGCGTCGTTGTGCCGGGTGAGCTCGCCGACGGCGACGAGCACGCCGAAGGCGAGGGCGACCGGGCGTTCCTCCAGACCGCTGTAGAGGGTGGCACCGAGGGAGCCGGCGGCGAGGACGGCGGCGCAGGCGTGCACGAGGGAGAGGAGCGGGGGCGGACGGTCGGTGCTCATCGATGCGCCCCCGGCCGTCCGGCGACGGGAGCGCCGGGCGGGGGCACCCCGGGCCTACGGTCCCCGTGGCCCGCCTCACCGGCCTGACCGGCCTGGCTCGCCTCACCGGCCTGGCCTGCCTGACCAGCCTGGCCCGCCTGACCAGCCTGGCCCGCCTGACCAGCCTGGCCCGCCTGACCAGCCTGACCAGCCTGACCAGCCTGGCCCGCCTGACCAGCCTGACCAGCCTGGCCCGCCTGACCAGCCTGGCCCGCCTGACCGGCGTCGCCGGCCCGGTCGCCTTCGCGGGCTCGCCCGCCCCGCCCGCCCGGTGCTCCGGAGGTGTTCTCCTCGCCCCCCGCCGCATCGTCCGCGGTCACCGCGGGCCGCCACCCCGCCCGGGCCACGGCCTCGACCAGGGCCGTGACCATCTCCGGGTCGAACTGGCTGCCCGCGCAGCGCTCCAGCTCCGCGAGGGCCACCGGCACGGGCCGGGCCCTGCTGTAGCAGCGGTTGGAGGTCATGGCGTCGAAGGCGTCCGCGACCGCCACCACCCGGGCGGACTCCGGGATCTGACGGCCCACCAGCCCGTACGGGTACCCGCTGCCGTCCAGCCGCTCGTGGTGGTGCAGCACGGCGGCCCGGGCCTCTCCGAGGAAGCCGATGCCGCGCACCATCTCGTGCCCGTACTCGGGGTGCAGCTCGATCACCCGCCGCTCCTCGGGGGTGAGCGGCCCGTCCTTGCGGAGCAGCCGGGTGGGCACGCCGAGCTTGCCCACGTCGTGCAGGATCCCGGCGAAGCGGAGCACCTCGACGCGCTCGTCGTCCATGCCCAGCTCGCGGGCGATCATCATGGAGGCGTGCCCGACGCGCTCGCTGTGCCCGCGCGTGTACCCGTCCTTGATGTCGACGGCCTGCACCAGGGCCCGGATGGTCGCCTGGTGGGCCGCCCGTTCCCGGTGGTACTGGGCGAACGCCCACCACGAGACGCACATCGGCAGCAGCACCAGCAGCGCGGCCACGGGCCCGTACGGGCTGCGCCACAGCACGGCCATCATCAGCCCGGCCAGCCCGTGCACGGCGATCGGCGCGAGCGAGCGCGCCACCAGCCCCCGCCAGGCCCGCCGCAGCGGCACGCGCTCGGCCACGGCCAGGATGCCGCCGTCCAGCACCGCCAGCACCAGGCAGAACGCCAGCACGGCCGCACCGGCCGGGCCGAGCGCGTAGGGGACGTCCCCGGCGACGACCGCGTCCCGGCCGCCGAGCAGCCAGTGCACCCGGGCCGCCGCCCACACGCCGAGGACGAGCTGGGCGGCCCGCCACAGCCGCCGCAGCGCCACCGGCCGGTGCGCGACGTGCGAGAGCAGCGCGCCGGGCACCGCCACCAGGGCGGCGGCCGGCGCGGGCAGCAGGAACGCGCCGGCGAGCAGCACGGGGTAGAAGGTGCCGGCCGGGTACGAGAGCCCCACGAACCGGGACCGGGCGATCCGCTCGCACCCGGCGTACAGCGCGGCCAGCAGTGCGACCGCCCACCAGGGCGCGCGCACGCCCGGCAGCGGCAGCAGGCAGAGGACCGCGGCGACCACGACACAGCCGACATACACACGTGTCCGTGCCGGTACCGCTTCCATGCGTCCCTCCCCGGCCCTGTCCGTCAGGCACGGGAGCCTAGGGCGGCGGAAGGGGGGTCCGCGGGCCGATAACCCGCGGATTAGCACGTTCGAGTGATGCGTTCGAGTGCGACTACCCCGGCAGAGGAGGGGTAGGTGTAAAGCGCAGGGGTGTCAGGACTCCTGCGGTGTGGCCGGTGAGGCCGTGACGTCCTGCTCGGGGACGGCCTGGCCGGAGCGGATCAGGTCGATCCGCCCCATGACCTTGGCGCGCAGGTCCCCGGGGACGTCGTCGTGCCCGCAGCAGCGCTTGACGAGCTTCTTCACAGCCTGCTCCAGGCCGTACTTCTCCAGACACGGCGAGCATTCCTCGAAGTGGTGCTCGAACTTCACGCAGTCCGAGTCCGGCATCTCACGGTCGAGGAACTCGTAGAGATGATCGAGGATTTCGCTGCAATCCGTCTCGTGCGGCTCTCCGCAGCTCATGACCCCGAGCCTTTCGCTTCGTTCGACTCTCCGGCGCCGGCCGGAACCATCCCCCGCTCACGGGCGTAGTCCTCCAGCATGCCGCGCAGCTGGCGGCGGCCGCGGTGCAGCCGGGACATCACCGTTCCGATGGGTGTCCCCATGATGTCGGCGATCTCCTTGTAGGCAAAGCCCTCGACATCGGCCAGATAGACGGCGATGCGGAACTCCTCGGGGATCGCCTGGAGCGCCTGCTTCACGTCCGAGTCGGGCAGGTGGTCGAGCGCCTGCGACTCGGCGGAGCGCAGACCCGTCGACATGTGCGACTCGGCGCGGGCGAGCTGCCAGTCCTCGATCTCCTCGGCCGCCGAGCGCTGCGGTTCCCGCTGCTTCTTGCGGTACGAGTTGATGAAGGTGTTGGTGAGGATCCGGTACAGCCACGCCTTGAGGTTGGTGCCCTCGCGGAACTGGTGGAAGGACGCGTACGCCTTGGCGTACGTCTCCTGCACCAGGTCCTCGGCGTCGGCCGGGTTGCGCGTCATGCGCAGCGCGGCCGAGTACATCTGGTCGAGGAACTCGAGCGCGTCCCGCTCGAAGCGCGCACTGCGCTCCGTGGCGGTCTCCGTGCTCGTACCGCCCTGGCCCTCGGGCTGCTCCGCCTGGCCGTGTTCGGTCCCTGCGTCGGTCCCAGTGACCGGACCCACCTCCTCCAGTGTTCTCGTGAGACCGAGACCGGTCTCACCCGAATCGGAGGATAGACGACGATCCGGTCCGCCCGCCGCCCGAATCGGGGCGGTCCTGGCCGCGTGCAGCACCGTCCACTCCAGGTCGGCACGGCTGCTTCGGCTCGGGCAGAAGGTCGAACCCATGCGGCGGACTTCCTCTCCTACGGCGTCGGTGCTGGTCCCCAGCACGTACGTCCCGCACAACAGTGACCGCCGTCCCGGCATTCCCGAAGCTTTACCCGAGTGACCCGGCCCACCCGGTCACCGCGTCCGTGACGACCGCCACGGCCTCTTCCTGCGAGATCTCCGCACGCGCGGGCACGGCGAAGCCGTGATCCCCGTACGGAACCTCCACGAGCCGGTAGTCGCCCTCGGGGAACTCCGCCGGCTTCCCGAACGGGTCGTTGCCGCCCTGGACGACCAGGGTGGGCACGCCCGAGTCCAGCAGTTCCCCGGCCCGGGACTTCTCCGGCCTGCCGGGCGGATGGAGCGGGAAGCTCAGGGCGAGGACCGCGTGGGCGCCCAGCTCGCGCGCGGTACGGCAGGCGACCCGGGCCCCGGCGCTGCGGCCGCCGGAGATCACCGGCAGTCCGGGCGCGGCCAGCGCGGGCCAGATGCCGCGCCAGCCGGTGTCGAGCGTCCTCGGCGCGGGCGCGAGCTTCTTCCCTGCCACCCGCCAGGGCTGCTCCACGCGGGCCACGGTCACGCCGTGGGCGGGCAGGACGGCGGCGAGGGCCCGCAGGTCGCGGGCCTCGATGCCGCCGCCGGCGCCGTGGCTGACGGCGAGCACCAGCCGGGGCTCGTGCGCCGTGTGCCAGGTGATGCGGGCGGTTCCGGTCTCGGTCTCGACGGTCTCGGTCGTCTCACGGGCCGCGCCGGCCCCGTCGTTCACATCGGTCACGTCAGAAGAGTGTGCCCTCCTCGGGCCCTTCCAGCTCCTTCAGCAGCTCCGGCCCGTTGTTGCGGACGTTGCTGACGGCCGTGGTGACGGGGTAGGCGCGCATCAGCCCGGCGGGCGGCGGGGCGAGCAGTTCGCGCAGGCCGTCGACGTCCGTGCGGGACGGGTCCAGCCAGTCGTCCCAGCGGTCGGGCGTCAGCATCAGCGGCATCCGGGGGTGGATGTCGGCCAGCGCCCGGGGGCCCTCGGCCGGCGCCACCCCGAGCGGGCCCGTCTCGGCCTCGGTGGTGATGACGGAGCACGTCACCCACCAGGCCTGCGGGTGGTCGTCCGGCAGGGTCCTGTCCCGCCAGAACTCGTACAGCCCGGCCATCGCGAAGACCGACCCGTCCGCCGGGGTGACGAAGTAGGGCTGCTTGCGGGGGCGCTTCTTCTTGCCCTCGACCTCCAGCTCGCGCTCCTGCGTGCCGGTGACCCACTCGTAGTAGCCGTCGGCGGGCAGGATGCAGCGCCGGGAGCTGAAGGCGCGGCGGTAGGACGGCTTCTCGTGGACGGTCTCCGCGCGGGCGTTGATCATCCGGGCGCCGCCCTCGGGCGTCTTCGACCAGGACGGGACGAGGCCCCACTTGAGCGTGCGCAGCTGGCGGACCGGCCGCGGGTCGCCCGCGTCCTTCACGGGGCGGTCGAGGACGGCGTAGACCTCTTTGGTGGGCGCCACGTTGTAGTCGGGTTCGAGGGTCTCCTCGGGCTCCCACTTCTCGATCTCGAAGATGCCCGCGAGATCCTCCGGCCGACGACTCGCCGCATACCGTCCGCACATGTCCGACACCCCTCCGACCCGCGGAGACGCGGGATCATGCCGCTTCACCCGGCACGGTCCCCGAGGCGCCACCACCGCTGTCGCCGCGGCGGTCGGGCCGTCCCGGCGCTGCGGAGCGGCGTGCGCCGACGACGTCTCCTCGCTGCTCTGGTGTCCCGGCCACCGGGACACGTCCAAGAATCGCAGACGGCGCCCGGCGCGATCGACCGTGTCCCGGCGGGCGCCGGGCCCGCCCCGTCTCACCCGGTGGGGCCGGGCCCGGAGTCGCGGCCGGGGGCGCCGTCCTTCGCGAGTTCGGCTGCGAACTGCGCCCCCGTGAGCAGCGCGAGGTTGGACAGCCACAGCCAGACGAAGAAGACGACGACGCCCGCGAGCGAGCCGTAGAGCCTGCTGTACGCGCCCAGGGTGGAGGTGTACAGCGCGAAGCCGGTCGAGACGATCAGCCACAGGACGGCGGCGAGGACACCGCCGGGCAGGTAGAGCCCGCGCCGGCGGGCGGGGGCCGGGCCGGTGTGGAAGACGACCACGACGAGCAGCGCCACCAGGCACAGCAGCAGGGGCCAGCGCAGCACGCTCCAGCTCCAGGCCGCCGTGCCGCCCAGGCCCAGCGCCCGGCCCACGGTCTCCGCCAGCGGCCCGGTCAGCAGCAGGGCGAGGGAGCCGGTCAGGAGCAGCGCGAGCAGGGCGAACGCCGTGAGCACGATCCGGTGGGCCTTGCGCCAGGGCGAACGGCAGTCCTCGATCCGGTGCATGCGGTGCAGGACGCGGCGGAAGACGGCGAGGTAGCTGGAGGCGGACCACAGCGCGCTGACGGTACCGGCCGTCAGCAGCGGCCACGCCCCGCCGTCCGCGTTGAGCATCCGGGACAGGGCCGCGTGCAGCTCCCCGGCGGACTCGGCGGGCGCGTACGCGGTGACGTGGGTGACGAACTCCTTCGCCGTTTCGGGGCTGACCAGGCCGAACGCCAGGACCGTGGCGAGCATGGCGGGCAGCACCGCCAGGATGGCGTAGTACGTCAGGGCCGCCGCGTAGTCGGTGATGTCGTCGTTCCACAGGGACACCGGGGTGCGCCGCAGCGCGGGCCACCAGGAGGCGGGCGGCCGGGGGGCGGCGGTGCGGCGGGGGGCGGGGCGGGCGGCGCCGGGGTGCGGCTGCGGGTGCGGGTCAGCGGACACGGCGCAGCCGGGGGGACGCGGCGCTGAGGCGCGAGGAGGGGTACGCGGTGGGCACCGCCGACTCGGCGGTCCCGGCCGTCACCGCGCACGACGGGGGCAGGACGGCCTGCCGGGCCGTGTCCGGCCCGGGCCGGACGGGCAGCCGCGCCTCCCGCCGGTGCCCCCGCCGGGGCAGGACGCGGGCGCGGCCGGGGGCGGCGCCCGGGACCGTCGCCGCACGCAGGGCCGGCGCGTCGGCGAGCGCTCGGGCACGCACGCTGCCACCCGGCGCGACGAGCCGCAGCGGCCCGGCGCCGCCGGGGCGGAACTGAGCGAGGAAGCAGTGCATGAAGAGCAGGGTGCCGCTCACCGCCGCCGCGATGACCACCGGGGTCCACCTCCTCGACCCGCAACGCCCCGGGCCCCGACGCCAGGGGTGCCGGTGGTGACTGCGGTCTGCGTGCTCATGGTGGTGTCCTTCCGTCTCGGCTCTCGGTGAGGGGCCTGTACTCGTTCGGACACGCCGCGGCCGCCGTTGTGACGCGGATGCCCGCAAAACGTCCCGTGGAACGCCGACGGGGGGCCGGGACCGCATCGGCCCCGGCCCCGGCTGACTTACCGTCAGGACGCGGGCATCAGCACCGAGTCGATGATGTGGACGTTGGCGTTGGCGGTCTTGACGTTGCCGCACACCACCTTGGCGGAGTCGTTGACGGTGTAGGACTCGCCCTCGACCGAGCGGACCCGGTCCACGGCGCGGCGGTGGGCCGGCGTGAGGATCCAGTTGATGGCCGTCCCGCGGTCGGGCCGGTACCGGGGCGCGGTGCGCCACACCTCCACCAGGACCTCCTGCGCCACCTCCTCCGACTGCGCCGGGTCGCGCAGCACGGCCCGCACGACGCCCAGGACGGATCCGGCCACGGCGTCGTAGACGGAGGCGAACGCGTCCTCGTCGCCCAGGGCGACACGCCCCACGAGCTCCTGCAGATCCGGTTCGGACGAGGGACTTCCGCCGATGTACACGGCTTCTTTCACAGGGGGGCCTCCGCTGTTGGACATCTCCGGACGTAATCCGGTCCCCGTGGGGCGGCGGATTGGTCCCGGCGCCGAGGAAACCGCAGGTGCCCGCAGGAGGTCGCGCACGGGGTCCGCGGGCCCTCAGGCTTCTCGGATACCGTCCGCACGTACGTGCCACACTGCCAGATTCCATCCGCCCACAGGGAGCCCACGCCGCACATGGACAGCACCGCAACCGCCTCGCTCGCCTCCCTCTGGGACGAGGTCTCCGGCACGCAGCCCGACCCCGACCTGTGGGTGGTGATCGCGACCCTGGGGGCCGCGCTCGCCGTGGTGATCCCGCACGCGCTGTGGCGCGTCTCCCGCAACGCCATCACCATCGCGCACGAGGGCGGACACGGGCTCGTGGCCCTGCTCACGGGCCGCACCCTGACGGGCATACGGCTGCACTCGGACACCAGCGGCCTGACCGTCAGCCGCGGCAAGCCGCACGGCATCGGCATGATCCTCACGGCCGCCGCCGGCTACACGGCCCCTCCCCTGCTGGGCCTGGGCGGCGCGGCGCTGCTCGGCGCCGGCCGCATCACGCTCCTGTTGTGGCTGGCCACGGCCCTGCTGCTCGCGATGCTGGTGATGATCCGCAACGCCTACGGCGCCCTGACGATGATCATCACCGGTGGTCTGTTCGTCGTGGTGTCCTGGCTGGCCGGGCCCCAGGTCCAGGCGGCGTTCGCGTACGTGGTGGTGTGGTTCCTGCTGCTGGGCGGGGTGCGTCCCGCCTTCGAACTGCAGGCGAAGCGGGCGCGGGGCGGGGCGGGCGACTCGGACGCGGACCAGCTCTCCCGCCTGACGCACGTACCGGCGGGACTGTGGTTCTTCCTGTTCCACGCCGTGTCGCTGTGCTCCCTGCTCGGCGGAGGGCGCTGGCTGCTGGACCTGTGACCGCGGGCGGTCCCGGCGCGTGCGGCCGCGAAGCAGCCGCCCCCGAACCACCGCCTGCTTATAAAGTAAAGGCATGGTCCCGAACACCGCAGACACCGCCCTTTGGCCCGCCCCGCACGCGAGCGGAGCCGTCGACGCGACGGTCCACGTGCCCGGGTCCAAGTCGGTCACCAATCGCGCCCTCGTCCTCGCCGCCCTCGCCTCCGAGCCGGGCTGGCTGCGCCGCCCCCTGCGCTCGCGCGACACCCTGCTGATGGCCGGCGCGCTGCGCGCGATGGGGATCGAGATCGAGGAGGGCGTGGGCCCCGACGGCACCGGCGAGGCCTGGCGGGTGCTGCCCACGGGCCTGCGCGGCCCGGCCACGGTCGACGTCGGCAACGCCGGCACGGTGATGCGGTTCCTGCCGCCCGTCGCCGCGCTCGCCGACGGCCCCGTCCGCTTCGACGGCGACCCCCGCTCCTACGAGCGCCCGCTGAACGGCGTCATCGACGCGCTGCGTCAGCTCGGCGCCCGGATCGACGACGACGGCCGCGGCGCGCTGCCGCTGACCGTGCACGGCAGCGGTGCCCTGGACGGCGGCCCGGTCTCGATCGACGCGTCCAACTCCTCTCAGTTCGTCAGCGCCCTGCTGCTGTCCGGCCCGCGCTTCAACCAGGGCGTCGAGGTCCGCCACACCGGCGCCACCCTGCCCTCCCTGCCGCACATCCGCATGACCGTGGACATGCTGCGCGCGGTCGGCGCCCAGGTGGACACCCCCGAGTCGGGCGGCGAGCCGAACGTCTGGCGGGTCACGCCGGGCGCCCTGCTCGGCCGTGACCTGGTCATCGAGCCGGACCTGTCCAACGCCCAGCCGTTCCTCGCGGCGGCCCTGGTCACGGGCGGCAAGGTCGTCATCCCGGACTGGCCGGCCCGCACCACCCAGCCCGGTGACCGGCTGCGCGAGATCTTCACCGAGATGGGCGGCTCCTGCGAACTCACCGAATTCGGGTTGGTGTTCACCGGCTCCGGTTCGGTCCACGGCATCGACGTCGACCTCGGCGAGGTCGGTGAGCTGACGCCGGGCATCGCCGCCGTCGCGGCCCTGGCCGACTCCCCGTCCACCCTGCGCGGCGTGGCCCATCTGCGCCTGCACGAGACGGACCGGCTGGCGGCGCTGACCAAGGAGATCAACGAGCTCGGCGGTGACGTGACGGAGACCGCCGACGGCCTGCACATCCGCCCGCGCCGGCTGCACGGCGGGATCTTCCACACCTACGACGACCACCGCATGGCCACGGCCGGCGCGATCATCGGCCTGGCGGTGGAGGGCGTACAGATCGAGAACGTGGCGACGACGGCCAAGACCCTGCCCGACTTCCCCGACCTGTGGACCGGGATGCTCGGGGCGTAGGACGCGGGGAACAGTCATGCGCCGCTACGGCAAGCACACCGACGAGGACGACATCCGCACGCGCCCGGGCCGCCGGAACACCCGGCCCCGGACGAACATCCGGCCCAAGCACGAGGACGCCGCCGAGGGCCTCGTCCTCACCGTGGACCGGGGCCGCCTGACCTGCCTCGTCGAGGACCGGGTGGTCCTGGCGATGAAGGCCCGCGAGCTGGGCCGCAAGGCCGCGGTGGTCGGCGACCGGGTGGCCCTCGTGGGCGACCTGTCGGGCCGGAAGGACACCCTGGCGAGGATCGTGCGCATCGCGGAGCGCACGTCGGTGCTGCGCCGCACGGCCGACGACGACGACCCCTACGAGCGCGTGGTCGTCGCCAACGCCGACCAGCTGGCCGTCGTCACCGCCCTCGCCGACCCCGAGCCCCGCCCCCGCCTGATCGACCGCTGTCTGGTCGCGGCCTACGACGGTGGCCTGGAACCGCTGCTGGTGCTGACCAAGTCGGACCTCGCCCCGCCGGAGAAGCTGCTGGAGCTCTACGGCGACCTCGACATCCCGTACGTCGTCACCAGCCGTGCGGAGCTGGAGAGCGGCGCCGCCGTCGCCCGGGTGCGCGAGCAGCTCGACGGCAGGATCACCGCGTTCGTCGGGCACTCCGGGGTCGGCAAGACGACCCTGGTCAACGCGCTGGTGCCCGAGGAGCGGCGGCGTTCGACCGGGCATGTGAACGCGGTGACGGGCCGGGGCCGGCACACCACCACCTCGGCGCTGGCGCTGCCGCTGGCCGGTACCGACGGCTGGGTCATCGACACGCCGGGCGTGCGGTCGTTCGGGCTGCACCACGTCGATCCGTCCCGGGTCATCAAGGCCTTCCCCGACCTGGAGCCGGGCACCGAGGGCTGCCCGCGCGCGTGCAGTCACGACGAGCCGGACTGCGCCCTGGACGCGTGGGTGGCCGAGGGGCACGCGGATCCGGCGCGGCTGTATTCGCTGCGGCGGCTGCTGTCCTCGCGGGAACGCACGGAAGGCGACTGACCTCCGCGTTGTTTGTCCTGCCGCGCGGACGGTAAGTGCATAATCGCACCAAGCCGGATGCAAGCCTGAGCAAAACGAGGCGAAGCGGTCACTGAACGTGGGCTACGGGAGGACGACACATGGCGTGGCTGCTGGTCATCGTGGCCGGGTTGCTCGAGACCGGTTTCGCCGTGTGCCTGAAGCTGTCGCACGGCTTCACACGGCTCTGGCCGACGATCGCGTTCTGCGTCTTCGCGCTCGGCAGCTTCGGTCTGCTCACGCTGGCGCTGAAGAAGCTCGACGTGGGACCCGCCTACGCGGTGTGGACCGGCATCGGGGCGGCGGGGACGGCCATCTACGGCATGATCTTCCTGGGCGACCTGGTGTCGACGCTGAAGATCGTGTCGATCAGCCTGGTCATCATCGGCGTGGTCGGGCTGCAGTTGTCGGGCTCGGCGCACTGACGCCCTGTCAGCCGGGCGGCCGGGCAAGGGTGCTGCGGACCAGGTCGGCGACGCCGCCCTCGCCGGGAGGCGCGGCCACGCAGGACAGGGCCAGGCGCACGGCGAGTTCGCAGGAGCGGGCCAGTTCGGCCGTGTCGGACGTGGGGGTGCCGGGTCCGGCCAGGACGGTCACGGCACGGTCGCGGACGAGGGCGACGAAGTCGCCGGGCGAGGGCAGGGGGCCGTCGGCGCGGCGCTGGGCCGGTACGGCGGAGGTCGACGGGACGGCCGACAGGGGCGGCGACGGCAGGCGTTCGCTCCAGCAGCCGGTGAGCATCGCGCGGACCAGGGCGTTGTCCCGGGCCGCCGAGGTGACCCACTCGGCGGTGGCGGTGAGCCGGTCGCGCGGGTCGGTGGACCCGGCGAGAGCGCGGTCGACCCCGGCGAGATACCCGTCGGCCTCCCTCCTGACGAGCGCCCGGGCGAGGCCGTCCTTGCTGCCGAACTCGTTGTACAGCGTCTGCCGGGACACGCCGGCCGCTGCGGCCACGTCCACCATCCGCACGGCCGACCACGGCCGGCGCGCCAGCGCGGCGAAAGCGGCGTCCAGTAGAGATTCCCGCGCTGCAGGCATCATCGCCTCCCCTTGGGGCGAGCGGCTCTGCGCCCAGGTTTGACGCGCGCGCGACCACTGTCAAGGGTTCGCGAGCGCGCGCGGGGGCGCGTTTCGGCCGTGTCACGCGGGGTGTTGGCGTTCGCCCCGGCCGCGCCGCCGAGCGCGCTCACCCGCCCCCGCGCCCCGCACTCCCGTCCCTCACAGGACGGCTCCCGCACCCTCACCGTCCCCCGGTGGCCCCATCCCCACCTCGGCAGATAGGTTCGTCACATGCCCGACTACCTCGACGACCTGCGTCTCGCCCACGTTCTCGCGGACGCCGCCGACGCCGCGACGACGGACCGGTTCAAGGCCCTCGACCTCAAGGTCGAGACGAAACCGGACATGACCCCGGTGAGCGAGGCGGACAAGGCCGCGGAAGAGCTGATCCGCGGCCAGCTCCAGCGCGCCCGGCCCCGGGACGCGATCCTCGGCGAGGAGTACGGCGTCGAGGGCACGGGCCCCCGCCGCTGGGTGATCGACCCGATCGACGGCACGAAGAACTACGTCCGCGGCGTCCCCGTCTGGGCCACCCTCATCTCCCTGATGGAGGCCGGCGAGGGCGGCTTCGAGCCGGTCGTCGGCGTCGTCTCGGCCCCCGCCCTGGGCCGCCGCTGGTGGGCGGCGAAGGGCCACGGCGCCTTCAGCGGCCGCTCCCTCACCAAGGCCTCCCGGCTGCACGTCTCCCGCGTCCCCCGGCTCTCCGACGCCTCCTTCGCGTACTCCTCGCTCAGTGGCTGGGAGGAGCAGGGCCGCCTGGACGGCTTCCTGGACCTGACCCGCGAGGTGTGGCGCACGCGCGCGTACGGTGACTTCTGGCCGTACATGATGGTCGCGGAGGGCTCCGTGGACCTGTGCGCCGAGCCGGAGCTGTCGCTGTGGGACATGGCCGCCAACGCGATCATCGTCACCGAGGCCGGCGGCACCTTCACGGGCCTCGACGGCCGCCCGGGCCCCCACAGCGGCAACGCGGCCGCGTCGAACGGCCTGCTGCACGACGAGTTGCTCGGTTACCTCAACCAGCTTTACTGACCGCCCTCTTGTTGACCCTCCCTTTGCCTGCCACTCTGAGAGTCCCCCCACTTGTGAACTTGTGAAAAGTCGAACAAAGGCGGGGACACTCCCAGGAGGTGGCTCCATCCATGCTCGTCCGTGACGCCATGAGCACCGTCGTGCTCACCATCGGCCCGGCGCACACCCTGCGCCAGGCCGCCGCACTGATGTCCGCGCGCAAGGTCGGCGCGGCCATCGTCCTCGACCCGGACGCCGGCGGCATCGGCATCCTCACCGAACGCGACATCCTCAACTCCGTCGGCCGCGGCCAGGACCCGGACACCGAACGCGCCCACGCCCACACCACCAACGACGTCGTCTTCGCCACCCCGACCTGGACCCTGGAGGAGGCGGCCGGCGCCATGGCGCACGGCGGTTTCCGTCATCTCATCGTGCTGGACCGCGACGAGCCCGCCGGGGTCGTCTCGGTCCGCGACATCATCCGCTGCTGGGCACCGGCGCGTCAGCAGGTGCCCGCCTGACGGCACGGGAGCGCACGAACGGACCGGGCCCCCGAGGGGGACCCGGCCCGTTCCACTACCGCAAGCGGTCCAGTGCTGGAGTTCAGCCGCGCAGGGCCTGGACCGCGGCCTCCAGCCGCTTGCCGTAGTCTCCGTCGGCCCGACGGAAGTTGTCGATCGCCCGCTCGACGATGTCGTCGCGCGAGACCTTGGCGATGAAGCCCGCCAGGTTGGCGATCAGGCGCTCCTTCTCGTCCTCCGACATGAGCCGGTAGAGGTTGCCCGCCTGGACGAAGTCGTCGTCCTCGGCGTGCACCGGAGCCTGGTGGTTGCCCGTCTCGCCGCTCACGGCCGTGGCGGACCACAGCGGACGGTCCGTCTGGAACGGCCCGCCGAAGCTGTTCGGCTCGTAGTTCTTCGCGCCCCCGTGACGGCCGTCGTAGAGGTGGCCGTCACGCGAGTTGGTGCGCGCCACGGTGGCGTGCGGACGGTTCACCGGCAGGTGGTCGGCGTTGATGCCGACGCGGTAGCGGTGGGCGTCGCCGTAGGCGAAGAGGCGGCCCTGGAGCATCTTGTCCGGGGACGGGCCGATGCCCGGCACGAAGTGGGCGGGGCTGAAGATCGACTGCTCGACCTCGGCGAAGATGTTCTCCGGGTTCCGGTTCAGCTCCAGCTTGCCGATCTCGACGACCGGGTAGTCCGCGTGCGGCCAGACCTTGGTCAGGTCGAACGGGTTGAACCGGTACGTCGCCGCCTCGGCCACGGGCATGATCTGCACGCCGACGGTCCAGGTCGGGTACTCGCCGCGCTCGATCGCCTCGCGCAGGTCGCGCTGGTGGGAGTCGGGGTCCTCACCGGCGAGCCGGGCGGCCTCCGCGCTGGTCAGGGTCTTGATGCCCTGGTCCGTCTTGAAGTGGTACTTCACCCAGAAGGCCTCGCCGGCCGCGTTGCTCCACTGGAAGGTATGCGAGCCGAAGCCGTCCATGTGGCGGTAGGAGGCCGGGATGCCCCGGTCGCCGAACAGCCAGGTCACCTGGTGGGTGGACTCGGGCGACAGGCTCCAGAAGTCCCACACGTTGTCCGCCTCGGTCGAGCCGGTGTACGGGTCGCGCTTCTGGGTGTGGATGAAGTCGGGGAACTTGATGGCGTCCTTGATGAAGAACACCGGGGTGTTGTTGCCGACGAGGTCGTAGTTGCCCTCCTCGGTGTAGAACTTCAGCGCGAAGCCGCGGGGGTCACGGACGGCGTCCGCCGCGCCCAGGTTGCCGGCCACCGTCGAGAAGCGCAGGAAGACCTCGGTCTCCTTGCCGACCTCGGAGAGGAAGGCCGCGCGGGTGTACGGCGTGACATCGGCGGTCACCGTGAAGGTGCCGTAGGCGCCCGCACCGCGCGCGTGCACCACGCGCTCCGGGATCCGCTCCCGGTTGAAATGGGCGAGCTTCTCCAGCAGGAGCTGGTCCTGGACGAGGACCGGGCCGCCGACGCCCGCCGTCTCGCTGTTCTGGTTGTCGGCGACCGGAGCTCCGGCCTCCGTCGTAAGCGGTCCCTGCGTCACGTGCGCCTCCTGCACCGTTCCTGGCCAAACCTGTCTCTTGGCCAAAGCCGTTCTCGATCCTACAATAGACATTGTCTAAAGCAAGCGAGATTCTAATCTCACACCTGTTCGGGACCTGGTCCCCTTAGCTGTTAGGCTGGTGGCCATGAGTGACCTTCTGGAACGCCTGCGCGGACGCGGATGGCGGATGACCGCGCAGCGGCGCGTCGTGGCCGAGGTCCTTGACGGCGAACACGTCCATCTGACGGCCGACGAGGTCCACGCCCGGGCCGTCGCCAAGCTGCCCGAGATCTCCCGCGCGACCGTCTACAACACGCTCGGTGAGCTCGTGACCCTCGGCGAGGTGCTGGAGGTCTCCACCGACCAGCGCGCCAAGCGGTACGACCCGAACGCGCACCGGCCGCACCACCACCTGGTCTGCGCCCAGTGCGGCGCGATCCGCGACGTGCATCCGATCGGCAACCCCCTGGCGGACCTCCCCGACTCCGAGCGCTTCGGCTTCACGGTCTCGGACGTCGAGGTGACGTACCGGGGCGTCTGCCCGAACTGCGCGGCCGCGTAGGCCCCACGCACACACACGAAAGCCCCGGCACCTTCAGGTGCCGGGGCTCTCTGCTGTACACACGCCATACACCGAGGGCCGGAACCCTTTCGGATTCCGGCCCTCGGCCTTCAGTAGCGGGGACAGGATTTGAACCTGCGACCTCTGGGTTATGAGCCCAGCGAGCTACCGAGCTGCTCCACCCCGCGTCGATGAATGCAACGTTACGTCAATGACGAGGGCAGATGCAAATCGCTTAACGCGGGCGCCGCCGGGGCCGTCCCGGAGGGCGGCCGATCGCCCCCAGGCCGAGACCGATCAGCCCGCAAGCCGCCCGACCTCGCACCGACGGCCCCCGCCTCCCGTCCAAGACACCCGCGCCCGTGCGCGGACGGCCCGGTCCGCCACTTCAGGCGGCCCTCATGCCCTCGGGCCCCCGGGCCCCCGGGACGAACGCCTGGCGCCCCGCCGGCCGCCACCCCGCCTCAGGCCGACAGTTCCTGGCGGAGTGCGTCCCGCAGGCGCTCCGCCCGTTCCGCCACCGACCCCGGTCCGAGGGACACGGCCCGGTCGGCCCAGCGCTGGCCCTCCGCCAGCTCGCCACGACGCGCGTAGACCAGAGCCAGCCGCAACGCCGCCCGTCCGTGGCCCGCGTCGGCCGCCCGCGTCCACCAGACCGCTGCCTCCGGCTCACTCCCCTCCCGGGCCAGCAGCAGCCCCAGATTGAACGCGCCGTTGCGGGACCCGGCCTCGGCCGCCTCCCGGTACCAACGGGCCGCCTCGACGACGTCCCCGCGGGCCGCCGCCAGCATGCCGACCCGCACCTGGGCCCGCCGGTGACCCTGGGAGGCCGCCCGCTCGTACCACTCCTCGCACTCACTGCGCCGGTGCACCGGCTCGCCGAGCTCGTGCGCCGGCTCCGGCGGCCGCCGCGCGTCGAGCACGGTCGCCAGCCGGTACGCGGCCTCGGCGCTGCCGCCCCCGGCCGCACACCGCAGGTGCCGCTCGGCCTCCTGCTCGTCGCCGTCCCGCAGCCGCGCGATGCCGACCTGCAGCGCCGCTTCGGTGTGCCCGGCGGCCGCGGCCCGCTCGTACCAGCGCAGCGCGGCCTGCTCCTCGCCCCGCCCGGCGTGCAGGATGCCCAGGTTGAACGCGGCGTCCACGCTCCCGGCCTCCGCCGCCTTGGAGAACCACGGCTCCGCGCCCGTCTCGTCCCCGCCCTGCAGCAGCAGGATCGCCAGCGCGTTGGCGGCCTCCCGGTGCCCGGCGTAGGCCGCGCGCCGGTACCACTGCTCGGCCTGCGCGGTGCGCCCCTGTTCGGCGCAGAGCAGCCCGAGGTTGTACGCGCCGTTGACGTCACCCGCGTCCATCGCGGCCCGGTACCACCGCTCGGCGGTCTGGGTCTCGCCCCGCTCGGCGTGCAGCGCGCCCAGCGCGTTCGCCGCGTTGCCGTCGCCGTCCTGCGCGGCCCGCAGCCACCAGACGGCGGCGTTCTCGGTGTCGCCCGCGTCGCGCAGCAGGAACCCGAGCGCGCAGGCGGCCCGCGCCTCGCCGTCCTTGGCGGACGTCAGGTACCAGCGCCCGGCCTCCTTGAGCGCGCCGCGCCTCTCCAGGATCGACCCGAGGTGCAGGGCGGCCCGCCGGTGGCCGCGCGCGGCGGCCTGCCGGTACCACTGCTCGGCTTCCTCGGCCGCCTGGACACCGTTGTCGCCGTCGGCCTCCCGCGCCGACTTCCGGTCCAGGGCCCTGGCCAGCCGGTACGCGGCCTCGCGGTGCCCGCGCTCGGCCGCCACGCGCATCCACTGCTCGGCCGCGGCGTCCCCGCGGTGCTCCAGCAGGTCGGCGAGGGCGTACGCGCCCAGGGTGTGACCCTGCTCGGCGGACTGGCGCAGCCAGTACTCGGCGGCCGGCTCGTCACCGCGCTCACGGTGGTGCCGGCCGAGGGCGTGCGCCGCGGCGGCCGACCCGGCGACGGCCGCGATCCGCCACCAGCCGGCGGCCTCGTCGGCGTAGCCGCGCTGGTGGAGCAGGACGCCCAGGTTGTTGGCGGCGGCCCGGTCGCCCGCGGCGGTGGCGGCACGCAGATGGGGTTCGGCGCCGTCGAGATCACCGCGGCGCAACAGCATGGCCCCGAGGACACTCATCGCCTCGACGTCGCCGGCCTCCGCGGCGAGCCGCTGACGCAGCTCCTCGGCCGCCTCATCAGCGAGTTCCCCGGTCTCGTCCGGGGTCTCGGTGTCCTCCCGGCTGGAAGGCTGCACAAAACGCCCTGTCTCGAACAGAGTTGCCTTGTCCCCCATAACGTCCATCGTCGCACCACCTGCAACCTGGGTACACCTGGTATACCGCAGCCAGTGAGGTCACTACAGCGTTTTGTCGACATGCCCACAGAGAGACAAGTCAAACACAGAACGCCCAACTCCCCACGGCGGCGCGGCCGTAACCTGCGCCCATACATGCGTTCACACATCACGAAGGCCCGGATTCCTCTGTGGAATCCGGGCCTTCGTGGCCACTCCGTCACTCGGACATCGCGACTTCAGTAGCGGGGACAGGATTTGAACCTGCGACCTCTGGGTTATGAGCCCAGCGAGCTACCGAGCTGCTCCACCCCGCGCCGTTGTGTTCACAACCGTATCACGGCGCGGGACGGGCATTTCACCAGGCCAGGGCCTAGCTGCTCGGCTTCGGACTCGGACTGCCGCTCGGGCTGCCGCCGGGCTTGCTCTCGCCGCCCCCGGCGCCCGCGCCGCTCGCCTGTGCGTCCTCGGCCCGCTGCAGGGCCTCCTCCAGGTCCTTCTGCGCCCGGCCGTACGCCTCCCAGTCGTTCTCCTTCAGAGCCTCCTGGCCGGCGTCGAACGCCTTCTGGGCGTCCTCCAGGGCCTGTTGGACCGTCGGGTTCTCGGACGTCGGCGGTGGCGGCGTGTCACCACCCTCGTCCGGCGGCTCGGGAGCCGGCCCCTCCGCTCCGAAGACCTTGTTGAGGGCCTCGTCGAGCGTGTTCTCGAAGGCGGTCTGGCCTCCGTAGGTGACCAGCACCTTGCGCAGCAGCGGGTACTTCAGTCCGCCACCGCGGACGTAGACCGGCTCCACGTAGAGCAGTCCGCCGTCGAGCGGCACCGTCAGCAGGTTGCCGTACTCGACTTCGGAGTCGCCGCCTCTCAGGAGCCTGATGGACTCGGCGATGTCCTCTTGGGAGTTGAACTGGCTCTGGACCTGCTTGGGTCCGTTGACCGTGGTGTTCGTCGGCAGTTTCAGGATTCTGATCTTGCCGTAGTCACTGGTGCCCGCCTCGGCGTCGACCGCCATGAACGCGCTGAGGTTGTCCCGGCCGTTGGGCGTGAACGTCGTCGTCAGCGAGAACGCCTGCGCCTGCTGGTCGGGCATCTTCATGCTCAGGTAGTACGGCGGCACCGCGTTGCCCGACCGGTTCGTCGGGTCGTCCGGCACCTGCCACACCTCGCTGCCGCTGAGGAACGTCGTGGCGTCCTTCACGTGGTAGCGCGTGAGCAGCTCGCGCTGGACCTTGAACAGGTCCTGGGGGTAGCGCAGGTGGTCCATCAGGGACTTGGAGATGTCGCTCTTGGGCTCCACCGTGTCCGGGAAGGCCTTCATCCAGGTCTTCAGGACGGGGTCCTTGGTGTCCCACTGGAAGAGTTTGACCTTGCCCGTGTAGGCGTCGACGGTGGCCTTCACCGAGTTGCGGATGTAGTTGACCTGGTTCTGCTGGGCCACCACCGCGCGGTTGTCGTTGGTGGCGGTCAGCGAGTCGGCCGTGGTGTCACCGAGGGTCGTGCGCGACGAGTACGGGTAGCCGTTCGTCGTCGTGTACGCGTCGACGATCCACTGGATGCGGCCGTCCACGACCGCCGGGTAGGCGTCGCCGTCGATCGTCAGCCAGGGGGCGACCGCCTCGACGCGCTCCTTGGGCGTGCGGTTGTACAGGATCCGCGATCCGTCGCCGATGGCACCGGAGTAGAGGATCTGCGGCTCGCCGAACGCCACCGCGTACGCGGCCCGGTTGACCGGGCTGGAGAGGTTGACCCCGCTGTCGCCCTTGTAGCTGGTGGTCTTCTCGCCGTTGTCGTCGGAGTAGTCGATCTCCTTCTGGGGACCGCCGACGATCGAGTACGTGTCGGTCTTCTCGCCGTAGTAGATCCGCTGCTCGTACGTGCCGAGGTCGCCCTCGGAGGGCAGGTCGGACTCCGTGAAGTTCGGACGGCCCTGGGCGTCGGCGCTGGTGCCCTCGGCGGCGACCACTCCGAATCCGTGCGTGTAACGGAAGTGGTTGTTGATCCAGTTCTTCTTCGGGATGCCCGCGAGGTTCAGCTCACGCAGGCCGATGACCGTGTCCTGGTCCTTGCCGTCCTTGGCGTAGCGGTCGACGTCCAGGTTGTTCGGGAACGCGTAGTAGTTCCTGATCTGCTGGAGCTGCTGGAACGTCGGCGAGACGATGTTCGGGTCCATGATCCGGATGCTCGCCGTGGCGTCGACGTCGTCGCGGAGCTTGGTCTTGTCCTCGGTCGTGCTCGTGCCCGTGTAGTCGGTCACCTTGGTGCCGTCGATGCCGTAGGCCTTGCGCGTCGCATCGAGGTTCTTCTCGACGTACGGCGCCTCCTTGGCCTGCTCGTTCGGCTGGACCTGGAACTTCTGCACGATCGCCGGGTACAGGCCGCCGATGAGGATCGCGGAGAGCACCATCAGGCCGAAGCCGATCACGGGCAGCTGCCAGGTGCGCCGCCACAGGGTGGCGAAGAACAGCAGCGCGCAGATGACGGCGATGCAGAACAGGATCGTCTTGGCCGGCAGGTAGGCGTTGGCGTCGACGTACCGCAGACCGGTCCAGTTGTCGGTCGCCCGGAAGTCGCTGGACTTCACCGCGAGCCCGTACCGGTCGAGCCAGTAGGCGACCGCCTTCAGGGCCACGAAGATCCCGATGAGCACGGACAGGTGCCCGGTGGCCGCGGCCGTGGCGCGCGCGCCGGGGCTGGTGACGCGCAGCCCGCCGTAGAGGTAGTGCGTCAGCGCGGCGGCGATCACGGACAGGATCGCGGCGGCGAAGCCGAAGCCGAGCAGGAAGCGGTACCAGGGCAGGTCGAAGGCGTAGAAGGAAACGTCCAGCTGGAACTGGGGGTCCTTCTGGCCGAAGGACACGCCGTTGACCCACATCAGCCAGGTGCGCCACTGACCGGACGCGGAGGCGCCGGCGATCAGGCCCACCAGGGCGGTGATGCCGAAGAGCAGCCACTTCTTGTAGGGCGCGATGCCCATCCGGTAGCGGTCGAGGTTCTGCTGCTCCATCGACATGGCGCTCAGCGGCGGCCGCAGCCGGTGCGCCAGCCAGATGTTGACGCCCACCGCGACGGCCATCAGCAGGCCGAAGACGAAGAAGAGCCCGATCTTGGTCCACAGGGTGGTGGTGAAGACCGAGGAGTAGTTGACCGAGCGGTACCAGAGCCAGTCCGTCCAGAACCCCGCGAACATGGTGAACGCCATGCCGAGGACGGCCAGGACGCCCAGCGTCATGAGCAGGGTCCGGACGCGCCGGGACGGGCGGCCCACTCTCATCCGCGGCCCTGTCGGGCCTCCGCCGCGGTCCGGCATCTGGAAAGCCAAGGTGCGCACCTCGAAGTTCGCTGTTGATTCGTCGGGCCCGCGTCTCACGGACCGTCCGCGGCCCCCGTGATCGTGGGCCCCCACCTATGCAACTTACTCACCGTTTACTCGGTTCCCGATTCCGGCCAGGAACGAGAGAGGATTGTGACCATGTCCAACACTCCCATGGCTGCGAACCCGCTCACCCGGGCCGTGCTCGAGATCGACGAGTACGTCTCCGGCCTCGGCTGGGACCAGCCGGCCCGCCTCTTCGCCCTCGTCGACACCGCACGGCTGCGAGCCGAGCAGCCCTCGCTCGCGGACCGGCTCGGTCTGGGCGAGGAGCCGGAGAACTCCGGCCTCACCCCGATCGAGCAGGACGAGATTCCAACGGGCAAGCCGCTCGACGAGTTCCTCGCCACCATCGCCTGGCCCGACGCGGTGGCCGGGTGCGCCCTCGCCGTGGAGCGCCTGATGCTGCCCCCGTCCGCCGAGGCCCAGGTCCCGAAGGACCTGAGCGAGGCGGCGCTGACGAAGTGGGTGGCGGAGCACCCCGAGCGCCAGGAGGTCCGGATGACGGTCGCGGTCCTGCGTGACGGCACCCGCGACTCGGCCCTGCGGCTGCGCGAGAAGGACTCCCCCACCGAGGTGCTGACCGGCTCCGACCTGGTCCCGGGCCTGGCCGAAGCGCTGTCCGCGACGTTCGAGGAGTAGCCGGAAAGGGGTCGGGGGCCCGGTACGTACACCGGGCCCCCGACCGCCGCGTCTACTTACCGCACCGCGGAAGGTCCGCGGTGTCGCCGCCGCGGATGTCCTTCAGGGCGCCGAGGGCGTCCTCGATGGTGTCCACCTTGACGAGGGTGAGGCCCTCGGGGGTGTCCTTGGCGGCGGCCGCGCAGTTGTCGGCGGGCGTCAGGAAGTACCGGGCGCCCTTCGCCCGCGCGCCGACGGTCTTCATCTCGATGCCGCCGATCGGGCCGACCTTGCCCGCGTCGTCGATCGTGCCGGTGCCGGCCACGAACGCGCCTCCGGTCAGGCTGCCGGGGGTGAGCTTGTCGTAGATGCCGAGCGCGAACATCAGACCGGCGCTCGGTCCGCCGACGTCGGCCAGCTTGATGTCGATGGTGAAGGGGAAGGTGTGGTCGGTCCCGGCGGAGATCCCGACGATGGCTCGCTTCTCGCCCGCGTCGTCGGACGTCGCGGTGGTGATGGTGACGTCCTCGGTCTTCGTCGGCGTCCGCTTCTCCTTCTCGGCGGCGGCCTGCTCCTTGGCGGGCACGATCGTGAAGCGCACGTCCTGCCCGGGCTTGTGCCGGGTGACCAGCTTCGCGACGTCGGCCGGCTGCTTGACCGCCGTGCCGTCGACGGCCTTGATGACGTCTCCGGCGTGCAGCTTGTCCTCGGCCGGGGATCCCTTGACGACCGTCGAGACGATCACCCATGACTTCACCGGGACGTCGAGTTCCTTCAGGGCGGCGACCTTGGCGCTCTCCTGGGACTGGCTGAACTCCTCGGCGTTCTCCTGGGTGGACTGCTCCTCGGTCTTGCCGTCCGGGTAGAGCGTCTCGTGGGGCACGACCTTGTTGTCGTGCGCGAGCCAGCCGTAGACCGCCTCGACCAGGTTCATCCGGTAGTCGGCGCTGGTGACGCGGACCGTGGTCATGTTGAGATTGCCGCTGGTGGCGTACGTCTTGCGTCCCTCGATCTGCAGCACCGGCTCGCCGTCGTGGTCGCCGAGCGTGTTCACCGTCGGTCCCGGGGACATCTCCGCGTACGGCACGGGGATGAACACTCCCGCGCACAGAAGCGCGATCAGCATCAGGGTGGAGGCGAGCATCGTCGCGGTGCGGCGTGGCATGACTCGACAGTACGGGACGGTCCTGTCAGCGCACCGTCAGGGCCGCCCGTCCGGGGCGGCCCTGCGCGCTCACACGCTTGTGACCTGCTGTTTCGGCGGCCGTCAGCTACCCGGCCGGGGCTTCTCCATGGCCTCGCGGAAGCGGGCGTATCCGATGAGCTCCGGGCCGTCGCTGCGGACCTTGCGGGTCCGGTTGGCCCAACTTCCCCACAGCCCCGCGCCGATCGCAGCCACAAGCGGAATCAGCAACCAGGCGAGCGCCGCCATGCCGACCTCCAACCCCATCGTGCATCCGCGAACTGACTGATCAGCAGATTAACCATCCGCAGTGACAACGCTCACGCCAGGGGTGCGGTTACGCAACCGGAGGACGACCCGCCGGATCAGCAGGCGCCGACCCACTCCTCGGTGCCGTCGGAGAACCTCTGGTGCTTCCAGATGGGCACCTCGTGCTTGAGGTCGTCGATGAGCTTGCGACAGGCCTCGAAGGCCTCCCCGCGATGCGGACAGGAGACGGCGACGACCACGGCGAGGTCCCCGATCCGCAGGTCGCCCACGCGGTGCACGGCCGCCAGGGCCCGCACCGGGTACTCGGCGACCACCTTCTCGGCGATCCGCCGCATCTCGGCCTCCGCACTGGGGTGGCACGAATAGCCCAGCTCCGCCACGTCGGCGCCACCGTCGTGGTCGCGCACGGTGCCCACGAAGAGGGCGGTGCCGCCGGCCGCGTCGTCCCCGACGGCGCGGAACACCTCGTCCACGGACAGGGGGGTGTCCCGGATCCCGATCAGCTTGACGGGGTCCTGCGCGGCCCGCTCACCGGGGTGATCGCTCGTGGATGCCATGGCCCCATCGTGCCGCACGGGGCCGACAGCACGAAATAGAGCTATCGACCACCGCGCGCGCGTGGTGGTTGGAGTCTCCTACAGGGGTGCCGCCGCGGCCTCAGATCCGCCGCCGCGCCTTCCTGGCCCGCCGCACCACCGCCGCCGCGCCCAGCAGCGCCACCGTCGCGCCCGCCGCACCCGCGGCCGTCGCGTCCTTGCGGCCCAGGCGCCGCCCGGCGACCGTGTGCCGCCCGGAGACCTCCTCCAGGAGCTGGGCGAGCACCTCCTCGTTGGTGTACCGCGGCCGCCATCCGGCGTCGTGCAGCCGGCTGCCGCTCACCACCCAGGGGTACATCGTGTAGGCCAGGTCCCCCGCCGGGGACGGGGTCAGGCCGATCCGGTGCAGCCGTGCCGCCGCCCCCAGCGCGACCGCCGACGGCAGCTCCATCCGGCGGATTCCGCTGAGCTCCTCGACCTCCTCCTGCTCCAGCCATCCGTCGCACCCGACGGCGAGTTCCCCGTCGACCTTCTCCAGGACGGCGTACTCCAGCGCGCTGCACAGGTCCTCGACGTGGCAGAACTGCCACGCGGGCCGCGAGCCGGCGACGACCAGCAGCCGAGGAGACTCGAAGTACCTGGTCAGCGCCGTGTCGGTGCCGCCGACGAGCACGGCCGGCCGCACCACGGTGACGTTCAGACCCGGGTGGGCCCGCGGTGCCCGGCGGGCCAGCCGCTCGACCTCCAGCAGGTCGCCGACGCCCGTGGCCTCCGCCGTGGCGCGCAGCTCCGCGTCCTCGGACAGCGGCAGCTCGTTGTCCGGCAGCGCGCCGTAGACCATCGACGAGGTGCACAGCACCACGCGGTGCACTCCGGCCGCCGCGGCCGCCGTCAGGACCGTCTGCGTCCCCCGTACGTTGTAGGCCGTTCGGGCGGCCGCGTCGGTCTCCAGGTCGAGATCCAGCGCCAGGTGCACCACCACGTCGGCGCCGCGCAGCTTGTCGGCGATGGCCGGATCCCGTACGTCGAGGATGTGCCACTGCGCGGCGGCGCACTCGCCGCGCCGCTCGTCGATGGCCAGGACCTGTCTGACCTCGTCGGACGCCGCGAGCCGTTCGGTCAGCAGGGCGCCGACGCCGTATGCGGCGCCGGTGACCGCGACGACGGGGCCACGCCCCGCGGGACTCGCGGAACTGGTTGACTGGTTTCGCGCTGCGCGAACCTGCGGATCTGGGGAACTCACCGGGCGTCTCCAGCGGTTGTCTTCAGTACGAGCGCGAGCGACGCGTGCGTACCAGGTGGCATCCATCCTGCCGCAGGCCGTCAGTCGGCGAAGCACCGAGGCCCGATCCGCCCCAGGTGTCTACGCTGGGTGGTGTTGTCGGGCAGCCGTGCCGCCGGAAAGAACCGGCGGCCTTACCAGCCGAGGAATCCCGTGAGTGACACCCCATTCGGATTCGGCCTTCCGCCGGAGGAGCCGGACGACGGCGACGAGGGCAAGAAGAAGGACCAGCAGAGCGGTGGTGGTCAGGGACCGGCCAACCCGTTCGGCTTCGGCGGCCTGCCCGGAGCCGGAGGCTTTGGCGGCGGCCCCGGTGGCCCCGGTGCGGACAACCCGTTCGCAGCCATGTTCGGCTCTCTGAACCCCAACGACCTGGGCGCCGCCTTCCAGCAGCTGGGCCAGATGCTCTCCTACGAGGGCGGCCCGGTGAACTGGGACATGGCCAAGCAGATCGCCCGCCAGACGGTCTCCCAGGGCTCCCCCGACGGCACCAAGGACACGAGCGTCGGCCCCGCCGAGCGCCGGGCCGTCGAGGAGGCGGTCCGCCTGGCGGACCTGTGGCTCGACGACGCCACGTCCCTGCCGTCGGGCGCCGGCTCCGCCGTGGCCTGGAGCCGCGCGGAGTGGGTCGAGGCCACCCTGCCCGCCTGGAAGGAGCTCGTCGACCCGGTCGCCGAGCGCGTCGGCACCGCCATGGGCGACGTCCTGCCGGAGGAGATGCAGGCCATGGCCGGCCCGCTGATCGGCATGATGCGCTCGATGGGCGGCGCCATGTTCGGCACGCAGATCGGGCAGGCCGTCGGCGTGCTCGCGGGCGAGGTCGTCGGCTCGTCCGACATCGGCCTGCCGCTCGGCCCGGCCGGCAAGGCCGCGCTGCTGCCGGTGAACATCGAGACGTTCGGCAAGGACCTGAGCGTCCCCCAGGAGGAGGTACGGCTGTACCTCGCGCTGCGCGAGGCCGCGCACCAGCGCCTCTTCGCGCACGTGCCGTGGCTGCGCTCGCACCTGTTCGGCGCGGTCGACGGCTACGCCCGCGGTATCAAGGTCGACACGGCCAAGCTGGAGGACGTGGTCGGCCAGTTCGACCCGCAGAACCCCGAGCAGCTGCAGGAAGCGCTCCAGCAGGGCATGTTCCAGCCCGAGGACACGCCCGAGCAGAAGGCCGCCCTGGCCCGTCTGGAGACCGCTCTTGCCCTGGTCGAGGGCTGGGTGGACGCGGTGGTCCACGCGGCCGCCAAGCCCCGCCTGGGATCGGCGGACGCGCTGCGCGAGACGCTGCGCCGCCGCCGCGCCTCGGGTGGTCCCGCCGAGCAGACGTTCGCCACGCTGATCGGTCTGGAGCTGCGCCCGCGCCGTCTGCGGGACGCCTCCCGTCTGTGGGCCTCCCTCACGGACGCGCGCGGGGTCGACGGCCGGGACGCCCTGTGGCACCACCCGGACATGCTGCCGACGGCGACCGACCTGGACGACCCGGACGGCTTCGTGCACCGCGAGCAGATCGACTTCTCCGAGCTGGACAAGATGCTCGGCGAGGCGGCGGACAAGCCCGACCTGCGCAAGAAGGACGAGGGCGAGGACGAGAACAAGGGCGACGACGCCGGGTGAGCCTGTACGACGACGCGGTCCTCGTGCTGAAGGGCTACGAGGACCAGCCCGAAGTGCGGCAGATCTACCTCGACCACCTGGCCGATCACCCGGACGGCCTATGGAAGGCCTGCCACGCGGGTCACATCACGGCGAGCGCCCTGGTGATCGACCCCGAGGGCGGCCGGGTGCTGCTGACCCTGCACAGGAAGCTGAAGATGTGGCTGCAGATGGGCGGCCACTGCGAGCCGGGCGACGCCACCCTGGAGGCAGCGGCCCTGCGCGAGGCGACGGAGGAGTCCGGCGTCTCGGGGCTGGACCTGCTGCCGGGCGGCCCGGTGCGTCTGGACCGGCACCCGATCCCGGCGCCGTGCCACTGGCACCTCGACGTGCAGTACGCGGTCGTGGCGCCCCCGGACGCCGCGCACGCGGTCAGCGACGAGTCGCTGGACGTGCGCTGGTTCGGCTACGACGAGGTTCCGGACGTGGCCGACGACTCGGTCGTACGGCTGCTGGAATCGACGCGGGCGAGGCTCGCGGTCTGAAGCGTGTGCAAGGGGCGGCCGCAAGCAGGGTGGCCGCCCCTTGCACGTGTCCCTGGCCGCGGGTGAGCGCCCCGGTCAGGGGCGCGGGGAACTGCGCGACCAGCCACGGACGGGTCCGCGGTCCGGCTCCGACCGCACAGCCCCCGGACCCGATCGGCCCAACCGCGGAGCACGCGGCACTCAGCTCCAGGCGTTGCCCTGGTTCTGCCCCCGCGCCCCCTGCTGGCCCATGCCGTACTGCGCGGAGAGGCCCGAGCCGATCTGCGCGTTCTGCGGCGGCAGCAGCTCACTGGGCTGGACCAGCGCGAAGCCGGTGCCCATGAAGCTCAGCTCCCAGCCCTCGCCGGTGTTGCCGCGGCGGCGCCACACCCCGGAGGAGTGCGTCTGGGCCTGCATCTGCACACGCAGGCTGGTCGACCAGGCGACGATCGCGTCGGCGTCGCAGTTGACGTACCTGTCGGGCGTCACCTGCAGCAGCAGCGGCATGCCCGAGGTCATCAGCGCGATCTTGCCCCGGCCGCTGATGTTGAGCTGGTACTTCCCGGAGCCGGAGATGCCGTAGAGGCTGTCCACGGCGATGACCTCGTGGTGCAGGGAGGAGTCCATCGCCAGCACGTAGCTGCTGTCGACGGTCAGGCCGTCCTGGTCCACGTCCATGACGTGGACGTGCTGCTTGAGGTTGGCGAGGTAGACCGTGCCCTGCCCGTGGCAGCGCATCAGGTCGAGTCCCTCACCCGTGTGCGCACGCGCGCGTGCCTGGTCGTTGCTCTGGTACTCGGCGTCGAACTCGACGAGGCCCTGGTAGGCGACCATGGTGCCCTTGCGGGCCAGGATGTCGTCGTGGCCCTCCAGGGCGACGCGCAGCATCTGCTTGTTCTGCAGGCTCCAGCGTTCCTGGGTCTGCTGCTCGTTGTAGGCGAAAATCGGGCTCTGCATGGCTTTCTGGCTCCCCCTCAGCCCCGGAACCGGAGACGGTCGGTGCTGTCCTCGCTGGGCTGGACGACGACGATGCCCTGACCGGAGAAGGCCATCTGGTAGGCCTCGCCGCTGCCGCGGCCGATCAGCGACTGCGCCCGGAAGCTGCGCTTGCCCTTCACCTTGAGGTTCGGGGACCAGGCGACGAGCGCGTCGGGGTCGACGTACGTCTCGTCCTCGCCACCTCCGCAGTCGACCACGATCGGCTTGCCCCGGGAGGTCAGCGCGACCCAGCCCTGGCCGGAGATCCTGGTGTTCCACAGGCCCTGCCCGGCGAACTTGGCCAGGCCCTTGACCCGCTCCACGCCCCAGGTGAGGTGGGCGTCGAAGGCGAGCAGGTTGGTGGCGTTGACCGAGATGCCGTCGCCGTCGAGGTTGATCACGACGACGTTCGCCCCGTAGTCGGCGAGGTAGAGCAGACCGTCGCCGGAGCACTTCATCAGGGGCGCGCCCTCGCCGGTCAGCCAGTCCTTGGCGATCTGGCGCACGGCCGGCGGGTTGGGCTCGTACTGGACGAACCCTTCGTAGGCGACCATCGACCCCACGCGCGCGAGGAGGTCGTTGCCGGTCTGCATGGCGACCTTCAGCATGTGGTTGCCGTGGTTCTCCATGCGGGCGGTGACGGGTGCGGGGGCGTGGCCCGCGAGCTGCTGTGTCATGACGGGCTCCCTCAGACCTCGTACGGCTGGACGACGATGAAGTTGCCGGGAGCACCCCGGAACTGGAGGTTGACGCTCTCCCCGGTGTCGCCCGGGTAGGAGTTGCGGCGCATCCTCACCTGGCTGGAGACGACGACCTGGGCGGCGGCCGACCAGGCGACCACGGCGTTGCAGTCGGCGAACGTGGTGGGCGTGACGGGCAGCACCACGGGCGTGCCGTGCGTCTTGACGACGATGGTGCCGGTGCCCTGGAACTGCATCGTGAACAGGGCGCCCCCGGGGATGCCGTGCCCCTCGATGCGGCGGACCTCGTACTGGAGGCTCTCGTCGAAGGCGAGCACGTTCTCGGCGGAGACGCAGACGGCGTCGCCCTGGAGCTCGATGGGGTGCAGCATGGTCGAGTTCTCGGCGAGGAACACCTGCCCCTGGCCCGTGCAGCGCATCAGCTGCATCTCCTGGCCGGTGGCGTTGCCCACGATCCGGCCGGCGAAGCCCGCGCCCTTGTAGCTGAAGTCGACCTTGCCCTGGTAGAGCACCATGCTGCCCTGCCGTGCCAGCACGGGCTGCCCGCCGATGCCCAGGTCGACGCGGACGAGCTTCTTGTTCTGCTGCGTCCAGCGCTGCCCGGTGGGGGTCTCCTTGAACTGCTGGAGCGCGGCGGCCACGCCCGGGCCCTGGACGGCGCCGGCCTGCGGCACGCCCTGCGGCGGCACGCCCTGCGGCGGCACGCCCTGCGGCGGGACCCCGTGCTGGGGAGCGCCGTGCTGCGGGGCACCGTAGGGGGCCTGGCCGAACGGCGGCTGCTGGCCGTAGCCCGGGGGCGGGGTGGGCTGGCCGTAACCGGGCGGCGGGGCGGGGGCCTGGGGCGCCTGGGGCTGGCCGTATCCGGGCGGCGGCGGGGCCGTCTGACCGGGGGCCTGGCCGTACTGCGGCGGCTGCGGCGGCTGCTGCTGGCCCGGCTGGCCGTACGGCGCGGGGGCCGGGGGCGGTACCGGGGAGCCGGCGGGCGGCGTGTGCAGGGGCGCGACGATGGTCGGGGCGGCGTGCACCTGGGGTGCGGGCGCCGGGGCCGGCGGCGGGGTGGCTCCGGGCGGGGTGGCTCCGGGCGGGGGTGCGAAGCCCTGCGCGGCGGGCTGGGGAGCGGGTGCCGGGGCGGGAGGAGCCGGCGGGGCGGGCGCGGGGGCCGGGGCGGCGGGGACGCCGAAGGCGGGCGGCGCGAAGCCCGGGGCGGCACCGCCCTGCGGCTGCTGCGGAGCGGGCGCGGGCGCCTCCTCCTCGGCCACCTCACCGCCGAAGTTCTTCAGCAGCGCGTCGAGACCGCCGTCGAAGCCCTGCCCGACGGCGGCGAACCTCCACACGTCCTTCAGGTAGAAGTCACCCAGCATCACGGCCCGCTCGGTGGAGAACTCCGAGCCGTTGAAGGCGTAGCGGGCCACCTCCTCGCCGCCCGCGACGATCCGGATGTACCCGGCGGCGATCTGCGACATCTGCCCGGCGCCGTCGATCGTCGCCGTGAAGGACAGCTTCTGGATCTGCGGCGGGATCCGGTCGAGGGTGACCCGGAAGGACTCCGTGTCGCCCGCCTGGGCGCCCAGGAGCTGGATGGCCTCCTCGGGGGACTTCGGCTGGTTGAAGAAGACGAAGTACCGGTCGTCCGAAAGCCGCTCGTCGGCGTCGAGGCCGAAGCAGCTGATGTCGAAGCTCAGGCCGGGGCCGGAGATCTGCACGCCTACGTACAGATCCGTGCCCGCGGTGAGGTCACTGATCCTGGCCTTGTGGCCGCGTTGGAATTCCCTGGCCATGCGTAACGACCGTCCCCCATCCAGAACGTGAGTGCGTCGCGTCAGGCTAACGGCAAATCCGGACATCGGAAGACGTCGGTACAGAGCCGGTACAGAACCCGCGCCCAGCCGTATCGGCTGCTCGCTCACGCAAAGCGGTCACTCACCCCGCGGAGCTCTCCCCGCGCGCCCCGGGCACATGGGGCAGCCGCTCGGCGGCGACCACGCCTTCCAGGTAGCCCCGGGCCCGCTCCGTCCTCGGGTAGGCCTCCAGCAGCTGCCAGAAGCGCGGCCCGTGCCCGGGGACGAGCAGATGCGCGAGTTCGTGGAGGAGGACGTAGTCGACGACGTACTCCGGCATGCCCTGCAGGCGGTGCGACAGGCGGATGCTGCCGTCGGACGGGGTGCAGGACCCCCAGCGGGTGTTCTGGTTGGTCACCCAGCGCACCGACGCGGGCCGGGCCCGGCCGCCGAAGTACTGCTCCGAGAGCCGCCGGGCCCGCTCGGCCAGCTCGGTGTCGCCGAGGGTCCGCTTGCTCTCCTGGGCGGCCAGCTTGGCGAGCATGACGTTGACCCAGCGCTGTTCCTCCGCCGCGGACATGCGGGCGGGGATGAGCACCACGGTGCGATCGCCCTCGCGGTACGCGGAGACCGTCCTGCGACGGCGGGAGCTCCTGCGGACCTCGATCGCGCTCGCCCCCGAGCCGCTCGGCGGCTGGCTCGTCGTGCTGCGCTGTGGATGTCCGGCGCGGTGCAGTGGGTCGGCGGGCACGCCCCGACGTTACCCGCTGCACACGGGGAAGTCCCGGCTCCGGGACGGTTCGGCCGCCGGTGCTCCCAGCGGCCGCCGGATTTGTACGACGAATCCTCGCACCTGTGGACAACTTTCCGCAGCGAGCGGCGGGATTGGGCATGCTGGATCCCGTCGGCGCAGCGGCGGGCGGACCCGGTCCGGGACCAGGACCGCGGCCCGCACCGGAGTCCGGCCGGCGACCGGGGCGTGCCGTGACCGGCCGCCCCGGTTCGCAGCCGCGCTCACCCGCCGCCGCCCGACACACGGGGACGTTCTGAGACAAACGGGGGCTCTGTCATGCATCCGATGGTGAAACCCGCGCTCCGGCGCGGCTGGCGCGACCTCGACACCGTGCAGTTCGGGATGACCCCGGCGCACGCCCTGACGCTCGGCCCGATGGACACGGCGACCGGCGGCTTCCTCGACCTGCTGAACGGCACGCGGGGCATGGAGCTGCTGCGCGCGGAAGGGCGGCGCTTGGCCCTGCCCGACGGCCATGTCGACGCTCTGGTGCGGCGGCTGTCGCGGGCCGGGCTCCTCGACGACGCCCGGGGCGGCGGACCGGCCGCCGACGCGCTGCGGAAGAAGAAACAGGTCCTCGACCGGCTGCGGCCCGATCTGGCCTCGCTGTCCCTGACCGGCTCGCAGCCCGGGGAGGCGATCCGGCGGCTGGCCGCCCGGCGCTCGCAGCGCGTCCAGGTCCGGGGCGCGGGCCGGGTGGGTGCCGTCCTGGCCTCGTTGCTGGCGGGAGCCGGCGTGGGCGAGGTGGAGGTGCGTGACGGCGGCCGGGTGGAGCCGTGCGACGTCGCCCCGGGCGGGCATCCGGCACAGTCCGTCGGCGACCGCAGGGACGAGTCGGCCCGCCGCGCCGTCCGGCAGGCCGCCCCGGACCGGCCGCCCCGCCGCGCCGAGGTCTCTCCGCCCCCGGACGCCGGCGACCCGGGCTTCTGCCTGGTGGTTCTCGCACCGCGGGACGACGTGGCGGTGCACGCGCCCGACCCGTCCGCAGCAGCGCCCCTGATGGCCTCCGGGACACCCCATCTGTACGCCGGTGTCGTGGAGGGGACGGGCGTGGTCGGCCCTCTGGTGCTGCCCGGGGAGACGGGCTGCGCGGGCTGTCTGCACGAGGACCGCACCGACCGCGACCCGGCCTGGCCGCGCCTGATCGCCCAGTGGCGCTCGGGCGGACAGCGGCAGGTACGGCCCTGCGACCTGGCGCTGGCCACGACCGTGGCCGGGCTGGCCGCCGCGCACGCGCTCGCCTTCCTGGACGGCCGGACTTCGTCGAGCACCGGCGCGCGCTGGGAGGTCTCCCTCCCCGCTCTCCACTGGCACGCCCGGCCGGTATGGGCCCATTCCGCATGCCCGTGCGGGGCGGCGGAGAAAGGAAAGGGGGAGCACCCCTCGGAGGACGGGGCGTCACACGAGACAATGGCGGTGCAACGGCCGTCGGCGCAGTGCCCTGAGGCAGCGGCGGAGCGGCCGGCTGGGACTTGGAGGGCGCATGTCTGATCTTCCCCGGAAGGCGGTCACCAGGACCGCCAAGCTCGCCGCGCTCCCGCTCGGCATCGCCGGGCGGGCGACCTGGGGATTCGGCAAGCGGATCGTCGGCGAGTCCGCGGAGCTCGTCGGCCGCGAGCTCCAGCAGCGCACGGCCGAGCAGCTGTTCAAGGTGCTCGGCGAGCTCAAGGGCGGCGCGATGAAGTTCGGCCAGGCCCTGTCGGTCTTCGAATCGGCTCTGCCCGAGGAGGTGGCCGGCCCCTACCGGGCCGCGCTGACCAAGCTCCAGGAGGCGGCGCCGCCGATGCCCACGCGCACGGTGCACGGCGTGCTCGAGGAGCGGCTCGGCGAGGGCTGGCAGGAGTTGTTCCTGGAGTTCGAGGACAAGCCCGCCGCGGCCGCCTCGATCGGCCAGGTCCACCGGGCGGTGTGGCACGACGGCCGCGAGGTGGCGGTCAAGGTGCAGTATCCCGGCGCGGGCGAGGCCCTGCTGTCCGACCTGAACCAGCTGAGCCGCTTCTCCCGGCTGCTCGGCCCGCTGATCCCCGGCATGGACATCAAGCCGCTGATCGCGGAGTTGAAGGACCGCGTCTCCGAGGAGCTCGACTACGGCCTGGAGGCCCAGGCCCAGCAGGCGCACGCGGAGGAGTTCGCGGACGACCCGGACGTCCTCGTGCCGCACGTGGTCCACCAGAGCGAGCAGGTCCTGATCACGGAGTGGATCGACGGCATCCCGCTGTCGGAGATCATCTCGGACGGCACCGAGGAGCAGCGCGACCGCGCCGGCCAGCTCCTGGCCCGCTTCCTGTTCTCCGGTCCGGCCCGCACCGGCCTGCTGCACGCCGATCCGCACCCGGGCAACTTCCGTCTGCTGCCCGGCGGTCCGGACGGGGAGGACGACTGGCGCCTCGGCGTGCTGGACTTCGGCACGGTCGACCGTCTTCCGGGCGGCCTGCCGGCCACCATCGGCGAGTCCCTGCGCATGACCCTCGACGGCGAGGCCGAGGCCGTCTACGAGCTCCTGTGCACGGAGGGCTTCGTCAAGGAGACGATGGAGCTGGACCCCGAGGCCGTCATGGACTACCTCCTGCCGATCATCGAACCGGCCCAGGTCGAGGAGTTCACGTTCACGCGCGGCTGGATGCGCAGCCAGGCCGCCCGCGTCGCCGACCCCCGCTCCCCGGCCTACCAGCTGGGCAAGCGGCTCAACCTGCCGCCGTCGTATCTGCTCATCCACCGGGTGACGCTGAGCACGATCGGTGTGCTGTGCCAGCTGGGAGCGACGGTGCGGCTGCGTGAGGAGCTGGAGGAGTGGCTGCCGGGGTTCGTCCCGGAGGACCCGGCGGACGGCGAGGAGTCGGTCGCGCAGGCGTGAGCCGGGCTCCACGTCTCACCACCGGTCGGACTCCGGGCGCCTCTCCGTCTGCCTGAGGTCGGGGTGCCGCCACCCGGAGGCGGCACTGCCGTACGTCCGGGCCCCAACACGGCGCGGGGGCCGGTCCGTTGGCACGGACCGGCCCCCGCGGGGAAACCACTGCCTCCGGTGCGGGAGGCCACCGCTTCAGAAGCGGTCGGTCACTGCATGACCGCCATGGCCAGCGCCCGGCGGGCGCGCCGTGAGGCGCGCTCCGCCCTGCGCTGCATCCGGCGGGCGGCCACCAGGCGCACGGCCTGGCGGTCCCGCTCCGCCTCGTCCAGTCGCTCGCGCATATGCGCACGAGCCATGGCTTCTGGGATGAGTTGCATCTCTCGGGTCCTGTTCTGACGCGAGTCCATCGCGCCATTGGTGGGGAAGTCTTGAGTCGCGGAGCCTGCGGGCTCGTCGGTGGACGGCTTCATCGGGGCCTGCTTCTGGGGGTCGTGCGTGAGGGGACGGTCGATTGTTCCTGTGATGTTCATGCTGTGACCGGGTTCTTGCGCGGGCGGCCACGCGGCCGCTTCCGGGCGACGACGACACCCTGGACGAACAGCTCGCCACCCCAGACGCCCCAGGGCTCACGCCGCTCCTTGGCGCCGGCGAGGCAGGCCTCGACCAGCGGGCAGGTCCGGCAGAGGGACTTGGCGTACTCGACGTCCGCGGGCGACTCGGCGAAGAAGACCTCCGGGTCGTAGGAGCGGCATGGGACGGGTACGCCGAGGTTCTCGATGGCGTCGTCGAGCGCGGTGAGCGCGGTGAGCGGGGTCAAGGTGGAGTCCTCCGTGGAGCCGGGCTTGGGGATCGTTTCCGAAGGCGGTACGGACGGTGCGTGCGCTTCGAGTTGCACGGTCGTCTTCCTCGTCTGGTCGTTCCGGCCTGTGGGCCGGGGGCGGCTGGTACCGGGTTCTTTTCCTGTCCCGAGGTCCTTCGGTCCGTCGTCCCTGTTCAGGGACAAACAGAAGGGCCGCGGATCCCGGATGGGGTTCCGCGGCCCTGAAGGCGCCGGCCTGATCGAATCAGGCTGGATCACTCCAGGGTTCTGGCCCACGGAAGGCCCACATCTGGTGGTGCTGCGTCGTCTGCTTCCGGAATCCGGCACCGGTCGCCGTAAAGGCATAGGCCTGCGCCTGTGCCGCTACTGCCGCTTCCAGTGCCTTGGTCGGTCGCTCATTGCGCTCGCGGACGGGAAGGCCCACGGGGGCAACGGAGGAGGACGCCGGACGGACGGCACGAATGCCGGACAGACCGGTGCCCAGGTTCGAAACGCCGAGCATGCACGTGGAGACGGCCGAGCGATCGGTCATTTTCACGGTGTTGAAGGAGCTGGTGTTGATGCTGATCACTGGACTCGCCTCCTCTCGGCGTCTCGGGGGACTGGATGAACCAGTCCGACGGATATGCAAGTACAACACGGAATCAGGGCCTCCGAGAAGGCCGCTGCTCTCGTGCCTAAGAACCTATGGGGATTGCTGGGGCATGCGCAAACTATTTTTTCGACGAGTTCGTGTCAGTCCTCGTCCTGGTCCGCCGCGGGGTACTGGCCTGCGCAGATGGCCAGAACCTCGGTCCCGTAGCGGGTGAGCTTGCGCATGCCGACGCCGGGGATGCGCGCCAGCTCGTGTTCGTCGCCGGGGGCGGTCTCGGCGATCGCCATCAGCGTCCTGTCGGTGAACACGCAAAAGGCGGGCTGACCGCTGGTGCGGGCCTGCTCGGCGCGCCACTCGCGGAGCCGTTCGTACAGGCCCTCGTTCATGTCGGAGGGGCAGTCGTCACAGCGCATCAGCTTCATCTCGCCCGCGTCGGTCAGCGTGCGGCCGCAGACGCGGCAGCGGGCGGGGGTGCGCTGCACCCGTCTCGGGGCGGAGCCCCTGGTTCCGGGAATGCCGCGCTCGATCCCGCCCGCTCCTCCCGCGGAGGCGCGGCCGGTGGTGGCGGTCGAGCCGGGGCGCAGCCCGTCCAGGAACCGGCTGGGGCGGCGGCTGGGGCGGCCGCCCGGTGAGCGGGAGAGGGACCAGGAGAGATGGAGGCGTTCCCGCGCGCGGGTGACGCCGACGTACAGCAGACGGCGTTCCTCCTCGATCTGTTCGTCCGTCTTGGCGTAGGTGATCGGCATCATCCCCTCGGCGACACCGACGAGGAACACGACGTCCCATTCCAGGCCCTTGGCCGAGTGCAGGGAGGCGAGGGTGACGCCCTGCACGGTGGGGGCGTGCTGGGCGTTCGCCCGCTCGTCCAGCTCGGCGACGAGGTCGGCCAGGGTGGCGCCCGGCTTGGCGGCGGCGAAGTCCTGGGCGAGGTTCACCAGGGCGGCCAGGGACTCCCAGCGCTCCCGCACGGCGCCGGAGCCGGCCGGGGGCTTCGGCGTCCAGCCCTCCCCCGACAGCACGGCGCGCACCTGGGAGGGCAGGTCGACGGCGTCGTCCAGGAGGGAGTCGTTGCCGCCGAAGCGGGCCGCGCCACGCAGGGCGACGCCCGCTTTGCGCACCTCCGGGCGGTCGAAGAACCGCTCGGCGCCGCGCAGCTGGTAGGGCACTCCGGCGTCGGCGAGGGCCTGCTCGTAGGTCTCGGACTGCGCGTTCGTGCGGAACAGGACGGCGATCTCGGCGGCCGGGACGCCCGCGTCCATGAGCTCGCGGATGCGGCGGGCCGCGCCCTCCGCCTCGGTGGGCTCGTCGGTGTACTCGGTGTAGATGGGCTCGGGTCCCGCGGGGCGCTGGGAGACGAGCTCCAGGCGGTGGTCGGCGGCGCGGCCCTTCGCCTGGGCGAGCAGACCGTTGGCGAGGTGGACCACCTGGGGGGTGGAGCGGTAGTCGCGCACCAGCTTCACGACGGTGGCTCCCGGGTGACGGGTGCGGAAGTCGAGCAGGTGGTCGGGGGTCGCTCCGGTGAAGGAGTAGATGGTCTGGCTGGCGTCGCCGACCACGCACAGGTCGTCCCGCTCACCCAGCCACAGCTCCAGCAGGCGTTGCTGGAGGGGGCTGACGTCCTGGTACTCGTCGACCACGAAGTGCTGGTACTGGGCGCGGACCTGTTCGGCGATGTCGTGCCGGTCCTGCAGGACGGCCACGGTCAGCAGCAGCACGTCCTCGAAGTCGATGACGGACCGCTCGCGCTTGATGTCCTCGTAGGCGGCGTAGAGCTGGGCGATCTCGGCGGGGTCGCGGGGGGCCTCGCGGCCTGCCTTGGCCGCGGCGGGCGCGTAGTCGGCCGGGACGGTCTGGGTGACCTTGGACCATTCGATCTCGGCGGTGACGTCCCGCAGTTCACCGCGGTCGAGCCGGACGCGGCAGGCGGCGGCCGCGTCGGCGACGAGCTGGATCTTGCGGTCGACGAGCCGGGGCATGGAACCGCCGATGGCCTTGGGCCAGAAGTACTGGAGCTGGCGCAGGGCGGCCGAGTGGAACGTGCGCGCCTGGACGCCTGCGGCGCCGAGCTGGCGGAGCCGGCCGCGCATCTCCCCGGCGGCGCGGTTGGTGAAGGTGACGGCGAGCACGCTGGACGGCTGGAGGATGCCGGCGCGCACTCCGTAGGCGATGCGGTGGGTGATCGCCCGGGTCTTGCCCGTGCCGGCGCCGGCCAGGACGCACACCGGCCCGTGCAGGGCGGTGGCGACCTCGCGCTGCTCGGGGTCGAGCCCGTCGAGCACCGCGTCGGGCGAGTCCGGTACCTGCGGGAACAGGGTGGAGTGCGTTGCTGCTGTCACACAGCCATGCTGCCAGGTCGCGCGAGACGGCTGCGACGGTTGTCCACAGGCACGCACTGATAGTCGTACCAATGCGGCAGGCGTCACGTCCGGCAGGGCCGGGGACCCGGGAATGGTGGACGTTTCACCGGCGTTTCACCGACTGCGAACCCGTCCCCGAGCCACCGAAGGAGCACGAGAGACATGCCGGGCACTGTGACGATGTACAGCACCACGTGGTGCGGCTACTGCCGCCGGCTGAAGAGCCAGATGGACCGCGAGGGCATCGCGTACGACGAGATCAACATCGAGCAGGACCCGGAGTCCGCCGCGTTCGTGGAGAAGGCGAACGGCGGCAACCAGACGGTGCCCACCGTTCTGTTCCCGGACGGTTCCACCCTCACCAACCCGTCGCTGGCTCAGGTGAAGCAGAAGATCGGCGCGTAGTCCCGCGCCGGCGCGGCGAAGGCGGTCCCCGGGCGAGCGCGCTCGGGGACCGCCTTCTCGTGTGCCCCGGACCGGCCGGGACGGCCGGGCTGCGTCAGGCGACGGTTCGCGTCGGGAGCGGCTTGCCGTACCAGAGCTCGATCAGGCGGGCGGCGATGGAGATGCCGTAGGGCGGCAGCACCTCACCGGACTCGAAGGCGGCGCGCAGTTCGTCGCGGGAGAACCAGCGGGCCTCGTGGATCTCGTCACCGTCCACGTTGATCTCGGTCGTGGTGGCGCGGGCCAGGAAGCCCAGCATCAGGCTGGACGGGAACGGCCAGGGCTGGCTGGCGACGTACTCCACCTGGCCGACGGTGATGCCGGCCTCCTCGTGGACCTCGCGGCGCACCGACTGCTCGATGGACTCGCCGGGCTCGACGAATCCGGCGAGTGTCGAGAAGCGGCCCTCGGGCCAGTGGACCTGGCGGCCGAGCAGCAGCCGGTCGTCCTCGTCGGTCACGGCCATGATCACGGCCGGGTCGGTGCGCGGGTAGTGCTCGGCGCCACAGGCCGGGCAGCGGCGGATGTGGCCGGCCGCTGCGATCACGGTCCGCTCGCCGCAGCGCGAGCAGAAGCGGTGCGTGCGCTGCCAGTTCTCCAGGCCGACCGCGTGCACCATCAGGCCGATGTCGCGGGCCGACAGCAGCAGGCCCGCCTCGCGCAGGCCGGCCGGGCGCGCGGACTGGTCCATCCGCCCGGGCAGCGCGTCCTTCTGCAGGGCGAAGTAGCTGACGCCGTCCTCGTCGATGCCGAGGAAGTAGCGGTGTGCCTCGGTGAGTGGCGCCTCGAAGGACGGGATCATGACGAGTTCGGTGCGCCCGTCCGCCGTCTCGTCGATGAGGACCTGCCCGCCGGAGACCACGAAACAGCGCGTGGAGGGGTGGCTCCACGCCGCCGCGAGCCAGGCCTCGTCGAGCCGGTGGTGCGCGGCCCGGTCGATGCCGCTCGGGGCGGTGAGCGAGATGGGTCGGTCGGCGTTGTGGTCGGTCCAGGTGGTCACGGGTGCTTCCAACTCCCCCGGTGGAACGGTTGGGTTCGGCGGCTGTTCAGCGGGACATACGGCGGGAGGCGACCGGTTCGGGCGGGCTCGTGCGGTGCGGGGCGATTCTTCCAGTGTGCCCCGCGCGCGTGGCCGGTCCGGACGGCGGTCGGCGGTCGGCAGTCGGCGGTCAGGGCGCGTGACGCCAGTGCTCGGCGAGGTCACCCCACAGGTACGCGGTGGTCTCGACGCCCTTGAGGAGCAGGTCGAGTTCGACTTTCTCGTTCGGCGCGTGCCAGCCGTCGGAAGGCACGGAGATGCCGAGGAAGAGCACGGGGGCGCCGAGGACGTCCTGGAGATCGGCCGCCGGTCCGGAGCCGCCCTCGCGGGTGAAGCGCACGGGCTTGCCGAAGGCCCGGCCCATCGCGCGGACGACCGACTGCAGCGCCGGGTGGTCCAGCGGCGTCAGGCACGGGCGCGTGGCGCCACTGAACGTGATCTCGCAGCGGATCCCGGCGGGCACCTGCTGTTCGGCCCAGGCCCGGACGGCCTTCTCGACGTGGCCGGGGTCCTGGCCCGCCACCAGCCGGAAGGAGAGCTTCACCTGGGCGGAGGCCGGGACGATGGTCTTGCTGCCGGGGCCCTGGTAACCACCGCCGATGCCGTTGACCTCGGCGGTCGGGCGGGCCCAGACGCGCTCCAGGGTGGTGTAGCCGGCCTCGCCCTCGGTGGCGTGCGACCTGGCCGTGCGCAGCCACTGCCGCTCGTCGAAGGGCAGCTCGGCGAAGAGGGCGCGCTCGCGCTCGGTCAGTTCGACGACACCGTCGTAGAAGCCGGGGATCGCCACGCGCGCGTGCTCGTCGTGCAGTGCGGCGACCAGGCGGGCGGCGGCCGTCGCGGGGTTGGGCACCGCGCCGCCGAAGGAGCCGGAGTGGATGTCCTGGTCGGGGCCGTGCAGCCGTATCTCGCACTCGGCGAGGCCGCGCATGCCCGTACAGACCGTGGGGGTGTCCTCGGACCACATGCCGGTGTCGGAGACGATCACGGCGTCGGCGGCGAGCCGCTCCGCGTGCTGCTCGACCAGGGCCCGGAAGTGCGGCGAGCCGGACTCCTCCTCGCCCTCGACCAGCAGCTTCAGGTGCACGGCCGGGGCGGTGCGGCCGGTGGCGGCGAGGTGGGCGCGGACCCCGAGGGTGTGGAAGAAGACCTGGCCCTTGTCGTCGGCCGCCCCGCGCGCGTAGAGACGGTTTCCGCGGACCTCGGGCTCGAAGGGCTCGCTGTCCCAGCCGTCCTCCCGGGCGGCGGGCTGCACGTCGTGGTGGCCGTAGACCAGCACGGTGGGCGCCTGCGGATCGTCGCAGGGCCATTCGGCGAAGACGGCGGGCGCGCCGGGGGTCTGCCAGACCTCGGCCGTCGGGAAGCCGGTCTGCGTCAGCTTGGCGGCGAGCCAGTCGGCGCTGCGTCGTACGTCGGGCGCGTGGTCGGGCTGGGCCGACACCGACGGGATGCGCAGCCACTCGGCGAGGTCGTCGAGGAAGGCGGCGCGGTGCTGCTGGATGTACGTACGGACGACGCTGTCCGGGGTCTGGCTCATGGTCACGAGCCTATCGGCCCCCGGGGAGGTCCTCGGAGTGCGGTTCCTCACCGAACGCCCCTCCCGAGGGCTCGTCCAGCAGCAGCCGCTCCAGCGCGGCCCGGCCCGGCAGGTGCCGGGGGCGGACGACCTCTCCGCCGCGCACGTAGAGGAACGCCGCCGTGACCCGCTCGGGGGGCACGCCCTGCTGCTCGGCCCAGGCGAGGCGGTAGACGGCCAGTTGCAGCGGGTCGGCCGTGCGGGAGCGGCTGGTCTTCCAGTCGACGATCTCGTACGTCGCGTCCTGCCCCTCCCCCTCCTTGTAGACGGCGTCGATCCGGCCCCGGACGACCCGGCCGGCGATCGCCAGCTGGAAGGGGGCCTCCACCCGGTAGGGCGTGCGGCGTGCGTACTCGGTGCGCTCGAAGGCCTCCTTGAGCGCCTCGAGATCCCGCTCGTCGGCGATCTCGGCGTCGCTTCCGGGCAGCTCCTCCGGTTCCAGCAGCGGCAGGGTGAGTTCTTCGAAGCGTGTCTCGACCCAGGCGTGGAAGCGGGTGCCGCGGCGTGCGGCGGGCTGGGGCGGTCGTGGCATGGGACGGGCCAGTTCCCGGGCGAACCCGTCCGGGTCGGCGGCCAAGTGCATCAGCTGGGAGGCCGTGAGCGACGCGGGGAGCGGCACTTCGGTGACGCTGTCGCGGGCGCGCAGCAGCTCGCCGGCGAGGGCGTCGAGGTCGCGGTCCCAGGAGGCGACGGTGCGGGCCTCCTCGGGCGTGAGGCGGGGGTGGCCGCCCGGGTGCGGGGGCTGCGGTGGGGCCGCCTGGTGGGGGACGGTGGGGCGGCGGTTCGCGAGGCGGCGGTTCGCGGGGCGGGGATCCGCGCCGGCCGGCGGCTCGCCGAGGACCTCGTCCAAGGGGGTCTCGGCGAACGGGTCCCCGGCGAAGGCGTCCGCGTCGGAGGACTCCCTCTCGACGGACTCCCCGTCGAAGGGGTCCGGTGCATCGAAAGGATCCGGTGCGCCCAAGGGATCCGATACATCGAAGGGATCGGATACGTCGAAGGGATCCGGTGCGTCGTACGGGGGCTCGTCGTCCTCGGGGGGCGGGGGCCACTCCGGGTCGTCGAGGGCGTCGGGGTCGTGCACGGCGGCGGGGTGGGCGTCCTCGTGGAAGGCGAGGTCCTCCAGGTGCGCCAGGACGGTCTCGGCGGCGGCGCGGCGGCGGGCCAGGGCCGTCTCGTCCAGGGGCAGGGGCCAGACCTGGTCGGCGGTGGCCCGGTGCAGGGCCGGGTTCTCCTCGTCCTCGGCGGGCTCGTCCGCCCAGGCCTCGATCTCGCCGTACCCGGCCTCGCAGTGCTCGTAGAGCGCCTGGAGGAAGGGGGAGGGTCCGCGGCGCTTCTTCTGGGTCGGGCCCCACCAGTGGCCCGACCCCAGGAGCAGGGAGCGGGGACGGGTGAAGGTGACATACCCGAGGCGCAGCTCCTCGGTGAGCTGGTGGTCCTTCATGGCCTCGTGGAAGGCCTTCAGGCCCCGGGCGTCCCAGGAGGGCACGTCGGGCAGGGTGTCGGCGTCACCGCGCAGCGCGTGCGGCAGGACCTTGCCCTGAGAGGTCCACTTCTCGCGGCCCTGGCTGCTGGGGAAGGTGCCGGTGACCAGGCCGGGGACGACCACGACGTCCCACTCCAGGCCCTTGGACTTGTGGGCGGTGAGCACCTTGACGGTGTTTTCGCCGCCGGGCAGGGCGTTGTCGAGGCCCTTTTCGTACTGGGCGGCGGTGCGCAGGAAGCCGAGGAAGGCGAGCAGGGTGGCCTCGTTGTCGCCGGCGGCGAAGGAGGCGGCGACGTCCAGGAAGTTCGACAGGGTCTCGCGGCGGCGGGCGGCCAGGGCGTGCGGGGACGCCGACAGCTCGACCTCCAGCCCGGTGACGGCGAGCACCCGGTGCAGGACGTCCATCAGCGGGTCGGCCAGGGAGCGGCGCAGTTCGCGCAGCTCGGTGGCGAGCCGGGCGAAGCGCACACGCGCGTCGGGCGAGAAGGGCAGTCCGTCGTCGTCCCCGTGGCCGTCCAGGGGCGTCTCCAGGAACGTGTCGAGCGCGTCCGCCAGCGAGATCACCTCGGAGGGGTCGACCCCCTCGACGGCCTCGGCGAGGCGCCGGTCGGGGTCGTCGTCGCCCTCCACGCGCGCGTGGGACACCAGCAGCCGGGCGCGCCGACCCAGCAGGGCGAGGTCGCGCGGGCCGATGCGCCAGCGCGGCCCGGTCAGCAGGCGCACCAGGGAGGCGTTGGCGCCGGGGTCCTGGAGGACCTCGCAGACGGCGACGAGGTCGGCGATCTCCGGCAGGTGCAGCAGTCCGGAGAGGCCGACGACCTCGACCGGGATGTCCCGGGCGACCAGGGCGCCCTGGATCTCGGCGAAGTCGGTCGCCGTGCGGCACAGCACGGCGATCTCGCCGGGTGCCGTCCCGGTCCGGACCAGGTGGGCGACGGAGTCGGCGGCCCAGTCGATCTCCTCGGCGTGGGTGGGCAGCAGGGCGCAGCGGACCATGCCGTCGCGTTCGGCGCCGGGGGCCGGGCGGAGCGCCTCCACGCCCGCGTGCAGGACGCGCAGGGGCTCGGCGAGGCCGTTGGCGAGGTCCAGGAGGCGCCCGCCGCTGCGGCGGTTCTCGCTGAGCGCCTGCCGGGTGGCCGGGCGGCCGTCGGCGCGGGCGAAGTGCTCGGGGAAGTCGTCGAGGTTGGCGACGGAGGCGCCGCGCCAGCCGTAGATCGCCTGGCAGGGATCGCCGACGGCGGTGACGGGGTGGCCGGTGCCCTCGCCGAACAGGCCCGCCAGCAGGACGCGTTGGGCGACCGAGGTGTCCTGGTACTCGTCGAGGAGGACGACCCGGAACTCGTCGCGCAGGGCGCGGCCCACCTCGGGGATCTTCGCGAGCCGGGCGGACAGGGCGATCTGGTCGCCGAAGTCGAGCAGGTCCCGCTCGCGCTTGGCGGCCCGGTAGCGGTTCACCAGCCCGGCCAGCTCGCGGCGTGCGGCCGCCGCCTCGGGCACCTTGCGCAGGTCGGCGTTGGTGAGCTTGGCGCCGCGCAGCGTCAGCAGCAGCTCGGCGTCGTACGCGCGCAGCGCCTCCGGGCGCACGAGGTGCTCGGCGAGCTCGGCGTCCAGGGCGAGGAGGTCGCCGACGAGGTCCGGGAAGGAGCGGGTGAGCGCCGGGTACGGCCCGGGTGACTCGCGCAGCACGCGCGCGGCGAGCTGGAAGCGGGTGGCGTCGGCGAGCAGCCGGGACGTGGGCTCCAGGCCGATGCGCAGACCGTGGTCGGTCAGCAGGCGGCCGGCGAAGGCGTGGTACGTGGAGATCACCGGCTCGCCCGGCGGGTTGTCCGGGTCGATGATGTCCGGGTCGGTGACACCGGCCTTGATCAGGGCCTTGCGGACGCGCTCGGCGAGTTCGGCGGCGGCCTTGTTGGTGAAGGTGAGGCCGAGCACCTGCTCGGGGGCGACCTGCCCGGTGCCGACCAGCCACACCACGCGTGCCGCCATCACCGTCGTCTTGCCCGAGCCCGCTCCGGCCACGATCACCTGGGGGGCGGGCGGCGCGGTGATGCAGGCGATCTGCTCCGGGGTGAAGGGGATGCCGAGGAGCTCTTTGAGCTGTTCGGGGTCGGTGAGTCGGGCTGGCACATCGCAGAGGCTAGCGGCGGGCACTGACATCAGCGGCCGGATCGACCGCTCGGGATCAAAGAACCGCAGGTCAGCTCAGGTGGTGCGATGAGTCACTCTCCGACCCCCCGCCCCGTCACCGCCGGCGGCCCCGTCACCGCCGGCGGCCCTGCTCCCGCCTCCGCGTCCGTGGTGCGCGCTCACTCCACGACGTGCCGGCCCTCCTGCCGCGCGCTGCACGAGGCCCGGAACGCGCAGTGGGTGCAGTGCTGCCCGGCGGTCGGCGTGAACCGCTCGTCGAGGACCTTGCCCGCGGCCGTGGCCAGCAGGTCGCCGACCCACTCCCCCTGCAGCGGCTCCTGGGCCTGCACCTTGGGCACGGTCTCGCCGCCGTCGCGCTGGGCGGCGCCCTGCCGCAGGTGCACCAGTTCGGCGCCGCCCGGCTCGGGCCGCACCCCGTCGAAGACCTCGTCGACGGCGCCCTCCCGGACGGCGAGCTGGTAGACGGCGAGCTGCGGGTGCCGCTCCACCTCCTTGGAGGTGGGGGCCTGCTTGCCGGTCTTGAAGTCGACGACGTAGGCGCGGCCGTCGCCGTCCGCCTCCACGCGGTCCATCTGGCCGCGGATGCGCACCTCGTAGTCGCCCGCCTCCAGGGTGACGTCGAAGTCGTGCTCGCTGGCCACCGGGGTGCGCCCCGCGCGGTCCATGACGTGCCACTGGAGGAACCGTTCGAGCGCCACGCGCGCGTTGGCCTTCTCCTGCTCCGACTTCCAGGGCGCGTCGAAGGCGAGGGCGTTCCACACGGAGTCGAGGCGCTCCATGAGGACGGAGAGGTCGGCCGGGGTGTGCCCGGAGGCGACCTCGTCGGCGAGGACGTGCACCACGTTGCCGAAGCCCTGTGCGGCGGTCGCCGGGGCGTCGGCCTTCACCTCGCGGCCCAGGAACCACTGCAGCGCGCAGGTGTTGGCCAGCTGGTCCAGGGCGCTGCCGGAGAGCACGACCGGCTGGTCGCGGTTGCGCAGCGGCACCTTGGACTCGGTCGGCTCGAACATGCCCCACCAGCGGTAGGGGTGGGCGGACGGCACCAGGGGGCGGCCGTCCTCGTCGGCGAGGGCGGCGAGCCGGGCCAGGCGCCGGGCGGCGGCTTCCCGCAGGGCGTCGGAGACCCGCGGGTCGACCGTGGTGGCGCGCAGTTCGGCCACCAGAGCGGCGACGGACAGCGGCCGGCGCGGCCGTCCGGTGACGTCCTTGGGCTCCACGCCGAGTTCGGTGAGGAAGCGGGAGGGCTGGTCGCCGTCGTCCGCGGGGGCCTTGACCGCGGTGACGACGAGCCGTTCCCGCGCGCGGGTGGCGGCCACGTAGAACAGGCGCCGCTCCTCGGCGAGCAGCGCGCCGGGGGTGAGGGGCTCGGCGAGGCCGTCGCGGCCGATGCGGTCGGCCTCCAGGAGGGAGCCGCGGCGGCGCAGGTCCGGCCACAGGCCCTCCTGGACACCCGCGACGACCACGAGGCGCCATTCCAGGCCCTTGGAGCGGTGGGCGGTCATCAGACGCACGGCGTCGGGGCGTACGGCACGCCGCGTGAGCGTGTCGGCGGCGATGTCCTCGGCGTCGATCTCCTCCAGGAAGTTCAGCGCGCCCCGGCCGCCGGTGCGCTCCTCGGCGCGGGCCGCCGTGGCGAACAGCGCGCACACGGCGTCCAGGTCCCGGTCCGCGTTGCGCCCGGCCGCACCACCTCGCCGGGCGGCCCGCTCCAGGCGCCCGGGCCACGGCGTGCCCTCCCACAGGTCCCACAGCGCCTCCTCGGCCGTACCGCCGCCGGCCAGTCGCTCCCGGGCCTTGCGCAGCAGCGCGCCGAGGCGCTGGGCGCCCCGCGCGTAGGTGGGGTCGTGCACGGCGAGCCGCTCGGGCTCGGCGAGCGCCTGCGCCAGCAGTACGTCGGAGGGCGGCGGCAGCGGGTTGCCCGCGGCCCGCTCCTCGTCGCGCAGGGCACGGCCGAGGCGGCGCAGGTCGGCGGCGTCCATACCGGCCAGGGGTGAGGTGAGGAGGGTGAGGGCCGTCTCGGTGTCGAGCCAGCGGCTGCCGGGCTGACCGGCACCGGCGTCACCGGCGTCACCAGTGGCACCGCCGTCAGCGGTGACCTCGGATTCGGGCCCGAGGCCTCCCTCCCCCACCACGACCCCGGCAGCCCCGGAAGACCCCGCCTCCGCCGCCGCCACCGCCCGCAGCGCCGTCAGCAGCGGTGCCACCGCGGGTTCGTGGCGCAGCGGCACGTCGTCGCCGTCGACGTCCACGGGCACGCCCGCCGCCGTCAGGGCACGGCGGACCGTCGGGATGGTGCGGGAACCGGCGCGCACCAGGACGGCCATCTCGTTCCACGGGACGCCGTCCTCCAGGTGGGCCCTGCGCAGGATGTCGGCGACGTTGTCCAGCTCCGTGCCGGAGGTCGGGTACGTGTACGCCTCGACGCGGCCGCCGTCCCGGACGGGGGCGAGTTCGCGGTGGGCGCGTACCTTCTCGGCGGGCAGACGGGTCAGCGGCATGCGCTGGGTCAGCAGCCGGGTCGCGGCCAGCAGGGCGGCTCCGGAGCGGCGGGACGTGCGCAGCACCGCGACCGGGGCAGGGCGGCCGTCCGCGCGCGGGAAGGCGTGCGGGAAGTCCAGGATGCCGTTCACGTCGGCCCCGCGGAACGCGTAGATCGACTGGTCGGGGTCACCGAAGGCGACCAGCGTGCGGCCGCCGCCGGCCAGCGCGCTCAGCAGCCGGACCTGGGCGGGATCGGTGTCCTGGTACTCGTCGACGTAGACGGCGTCGTACCGGTCGGCGAGCCACGCGGCGACCTCGGGGCGGTGGGCGAGGAGCACCGCGCGGTGGACGAGTTCGGCGTAGTCGATCACGCCTTGCAGGTCGAGCACGTCGAGGTACTCGGCGAGGAAGGAGGCCGCCGCGCGCCAGTCGGGGCGGCCCGTGCGGCGCGCGAAGGCGTCCAGGGCGTCGGGCCCGAGGCCCAGTTCGCGGCTGCGGGCGAGGACTGCGCGGACCTCGTCGGCGAAACCGCGGGTGGTCAGGCAGGCGCGCAGCTCGTCCGGCCAGCGCACGTGCGCCAGCCCGAGCCGCTCCAGGTCCACCTGGCCCGCCAGCAGCTCCCGTACGGCGACGTCCTGCTCGGGTCCGGACAGCAGCCGCAACGGCTCCACGAACAGGTCGCTGTCCTGGTGGGCGCGGACCAGGGCGTAGCAGAACGAGTGGAACGTGGTCGCCTGGGGCGCGCGGGCGGTCCCGGCCCGCAGGGCCATGCGGTCGCGCAGCTCGACGGCGGCCCTGCGGCTGAACGTCAGCACCAGGACGCGCTCGGGGTCGCCGCCCCGGGCGATCCGCTGGGCCACGGACTCGACGAGCGTGGTGGTCTTGCCGGTGCCCGGGCCTGCGAGGACGAGCAGCGGGCCGGCCGTGTGGTCAACCACGGAGCGCTGCGAGGCGTCCAAAAGAGGGGGGTCCACCCGTGTGGGAGGGGTACGTACCAGTCGGTAAGCGCCACGGTTCCCCCGCCGTACCCGGGGGTGCGACAGGCCGCTGGTGGAGGAAGAGGTGCTCACGTGGTTCGCCGGTCCTGGTGGATGTACTCGGTGTGCGGACCGCCGCGCGCGTGGCGGGCGGTGACCGCGGGGTGACGGGGACGCGTGCGGCCGACGCTACGCCGACGAGTGAGGCGGAAGCAGGGCTTCCCCTTCTTCCCGCCGGTCACTCGCGCCGCTCCCGGCGCACATGTCCCTCGTCTCTCGAACGTACGTCATGCCCGCGGTGTGCCCCGATTCCCTCGTCCGGATCACGGGCCACACGGGAGGGCGGGCGATGCCGGAAGCTGTCAGGTGTGACCCTCCGCGCGTTCGCCGCCGTCCCACCGCGCCCGCCTCATGTCGATGCGCGGCAGGTGGCCCTCGGCGGCCCGGCTCGCCTCCTTCAGGGGCGTGCCCTCCTCGCGGTAGTGGCCGAGCGCCCGCTGTTCGTGCCCCGGGAGCAGGACGCCGTCCGCGCGCACGACACGCCACCACGGGGCGGCTCCCCCGTAGAGGGCCATCACCCGGCCCACCTGGCGCGGACCGCCCTCCTCCAGCCACTCGGCCACGTCCCCGTAGGTCATGACGCGGCCCGGCGGGATCAGGTCGGCGACGTCGAGAACCCGCTCGGCGTAGGCGGGCAGGGCTTCCCCGGGCTCGTCGGGGGCGCCGTCTCGCCCCGCGCGGGCATCCTGCGGACGGGTGTCCTGTGGAAGGCTCTCCTCGCTCATCCGCCCCATCCTGCCCCACCCCACCGACAACGGGACGCGCGCGCTCCCGAGCGTTTCCTTCGCCCCGCGCCAGCGCGTCGGGCAGACTGTCCGCCCCCGCATGTGCACCCTGATGCCCCCGTGTGTCGGTGTGGCATGCCACCATCGTGCGGGCGGTGACCGGTGATACGAGACCAAGAAGAGACGATGAAGCAGCAGGGTGCGCACCCCGAGGACACGGAGGGCACCTCTGACGCGTCGTCGCGCCCGGACACCGATGCCGACGTCGGAAAGCGGCCGAGGAAGGGCGCCGAGGACGGCACCGTGCAGGGGCCGGGCACCGAGGACGGCACCGTGCAGGGGCCGGACAGCGAGGACAGCACCGTCAAGGGCCCGGGCGCCGAGGACACCACCGTGAAGGGACCGGGCACCGGTGACAGCACCGGCAAGGGGCCGGGCACCGGCGACGGCACCGGCAAGGGGCCGGGCAGGAAGGCGCGGACGCCCGCCGAGGAGCCCGACTTCGCGCACATCGACGAGGTGGAGGGCGACGAACCGCTGCTCCCCGCGCGCGTGCACCGCCCGTCGGACCTGATGCGGCTGCTGGTGGGCGTGCTCGCCGTGGCGCTGCTGATCGGGATCGCCGCCTTCGCGCACGGCACCACCTCGGGCCTCGAACAGGACATCAACAAGGGCACCGGGCAGGCGCCCGACCTGCTCATCAAGATCGCGGGACTGGCCTCCAGCATCGCGATCCTGCTGGTGCCGGTCGCCTTCGCGATCGAGCGGCTGATCAAGCGGGACGGGCTCCGGATCGCCGACGGCGTCCTCGCCGCCGTCCTGGCGCACGGCGTGACCCTCGCCACAGACCTGTGGGTCGCCCGGGCCGCCCCGGACTCGATCCAGGAGGCGCTCACCCAGCCCTCCCCCGGTGACATCCACGCGCTCACCGACCCCGTGCACGGCTATCTGGCGCCGGTCATCGCCTACATGACGGCCGTCGGCATGTCCCGCAGACCGCGATGGCGCGCGGTGCTCTGGGTCGTGCTGCTCCTCGACGCCTTCTCGATGCTCGTCACCGGGTACACGACCCCGTTCTCGATCATCCTGACCGTCCTGATCGGCTGGACCGTCGCCTACGGCACCCTGTACGCGGTCGGTTCGCCCAACGTCCGGCCCACCGGGCAGACCCTGATGGCGGGCCTGCGGACCGTCGGCTTCCGTCCGGTCAGCGCGTCCCGCGAGGACCACTCGGACAACCCGGACACCGGCGACCGCGGCCGGCGCTACTTCGTGACCCTGGAGGACGGCCCGCCGCTGGACGTGACGGTGGTCGACCGGGAGCAGCAGGCCCAGGGCTTCTTCTACCGCGCCTGGCGCAACCTCACCCTGCGCGGCTTCGCCACCCGCAGCAGCCTGCAGTCGCTGCGCCAGGCTCTGGAGCAGGAGGCGCTGCTGGCGTACGCGGCGATCGCGGCCGGCGCCAACGCGCCCAAGCTGATCGCCACCTCCGAGCTCGGCCCCGACGCGGTGATGCTCGTCTACGAGCACAGCGGCGGCCGCACCCTGGACTCCCTGCCGGACGAGGAGATCACCGACGACCTGCTGCGCGACACCTGGCACCAGGTGAAGGCGCTGCAGTCCCGGCGTATCGCGCACCGCAGGCTGGTGGGCGACGCCATCCTGGTGGATCGTTCCGGCAAGGTGATCCTCACCGACCTGCGCGTCGGCGAGATCGCGGCCGGCGACCTGCTGCTGCGGATGGACATCTCCCAGTTGCTGGTGACCCTGGGGCTGCGGGTCGGCGGCGAGCGGGCGGTCGCCTCGGCCGTGGGCGTGCTCGGCCCGGACGCCGTGGCGGACTGCCTGCCGATGCTCCAGCCCATCGCGCTCAGCCGCTCCACGCGCGCGACGCTGCGCAGACTGGCCCGGGAGCGGGCCCAGCGCGAGCGCGAGGCGGTCCTGGAGGCCTCCCAGCAGGCCAAGCAGACACGCCTGGAGGAGGACGCGGACGAGGCAGCCGTGCCCGTCCTGGAGAAGCCCGACAAGAAGGCCGTGCGGGCGGAGCAGCGGGCCGAGAAGCGCGCGATCGACGAGGCCCTGGAGGAGGCGCGCGAGGAGGACCTGCTGACGCAGATCCGCCACGAGGTGCTGCGCATCAGGCCCCAGGCACCGGTCGAGCCGGCCCGGCTGGAGCGGGTGCGGCCGCGCACGCTGATCAGTTTCATCGCAGGCGCGATCGGCGCCTACTTCCTGCTGACGCAGCTCACGCACATCGAGTTCGGGCCGCTGATCGCCCACGCCGAGTGGGGCTGGGTCGCCGCGGCCGTGCTGTTCTCGATGGCCAGCTACTTCGCGGCGGCGATGGCCCTGCTCGGGTTCGTGCCCGAGCGGGTGCCGTTCCTGCGGACGGTGGCGGCGCAGGTCGCCGGTTCGTTCGTGAAGATCGTCGCCCCGGCGGCCGTGGGCGGAGTGGCGCTGAACACGCGCTTCCTGCAGCGCGCGGGGGTGCGACCGGGTCTGGCGGTGGCGAGTGTCGGCGCCTCGCAGCTGTTCGGGCTCGGCTGCCACATCCTGATGCTGCTGTCCTTCGGCTATCTCACCGGCACCGAGAAGACCCCGTCGCTGTCGCCGTCCCGGACGGTCATCGCCGGTCTGCTGACCGTGGCGGTGCTGGTGCTCGTGGTGACCTCGGTGCCGTTCCTGCGGAAATTCGTCGTCACGCGCGTGCGGTCGCTGTTCGCGGGTGTCGTGCCGCGCATGCTGGACGTCCTCCAGCGGCCGCAGAAGCTGGTCACGGGCATCGGCGGCATGCTGCTGCTGACCGCCTGCTTCGTGATGTGCCTGGACGCCTCGATCCGCGCGTTCGGCGACGAGTCGACCTCGATCAGCCTCGCCAGCGTCGCCGTCGTCTTCCTCGCGGGCAACGCCCTGGGGTCCGCGGCGCCGACCCCGGGCGGCGTCGGCGCGGTCGAGGCGACTCTGACGGTCGGCCTGATCGCCGTCGGGCTGCCGAAGGAGGTCGCGGCACCGGCGGTCCTGCTGTTCCGGCTGCTGACCCTGTGGCTGCCGGTGCTGCCGGGCTGGCTCGCTTTCAACCACCTGACCCGCAAGCAGGCCCTCTGACGGCGTCCGCCCCTGACCTGGGCAGGACGCCTGTGAGGGGCGCCCGCGAGGGCCGCCGCTGCCGCTTCCGCGACCCACTGGTCCCTCCTACCTCGTACGGCACGCGTCCCGCGCGCCCCGCTGCGGGCCGCCGCAGGATGGAACCATGCCAACCCTCCCCCGGCTGCGCGCCGCCGCCCTGACCGCCACCGCCGTGCTGCTGTCCACTGTGCTGGCGGGCTGCGGCGGTGACGACACCGAGGAGCAGGACCTCACTCGGCAGGAGCTGGAGTGGAAGACCTGCCCGGCCCCGGACGAGGCGCAGGGCGGAGGGGCCTCGCCGTCCCCGCTGCCGGACGACGGCGAGTGGCAGTGCGCCACGATGAAGGCGCCGCTCGACTGGGACGAGCCCGAGGGCGACACGATAGGTCTCGCGCTGATCCGGGTCAGGACCACCGGCACCGCGAGCGAGCGCATCGGCTCGCTCGTCTTCAACTTCGGCGGCCCCGGCGGCTCGGGCGTCAAGTCGCTGCCCGCCTTCGCGGAGGGCTACGGGACGCTGCGCACCCGCTACGACCTGGTCAGCTTCGACCCACGCGGCGTCGGCCGCAGCAAGCCCGTGATCTGCGGGAACGACCAGCAGCTCGACGCGTACTTCCAGCAGGACGCGACTCCCGACGACACCGTGGAGCGCACGCGGCTGCTGGACAACACCAAGGAGTTCAACGACGCCTGCGAGAAGAACTCCGAGAGGATGCTGCCGAACGTGCGCACCACCGACGCCGCCCGCGACCTCGACCTCATGCGCCAGGTGCTCGGCGACGACAAATTGCACTACTTCGGCTTCTCCTACGGCACCGAGCTCGGCGGCGTCTACGCCCACCTGTTCCCCCGGCGGGTCGGCCGCGCCGTGTTCGACGCCGTCGTCGACCCCTCGCAGAACGCCGAACAGGGCTCGCTGGGGCAGGCCGAGGGCTTCCAGCTCGCACTGGACAACTTCGCCGAGGACTGCGTGTCGAAGACCGAGGAATGCCCCGTCGGCGACAGCGCACAGGACGTGAAGGACCGCATCGCCAAGCTGCTGAAGGACCTCGACCGCAAGCCGATCCCGGGCGTCTTCCCCAGGGAACTGACCCAGACCGCGGCGACCAACGGCATCGTGCAGGCCCTGTACTCGCAGGACTTCTGGGAGTACCTCACCGAAGGTCTGCAGCAGGCCTACGAGGGCGACGGCAGCACCCTCATGCTGCTGTCCGACTCGATGAACGGGCGCAGCGAGAACGGCGAGTACGACAACTCGGCCGCCGCCCACACCGCCATCAGCTGCGCCGACAGCAAGGCGCGCTACGACACCGCCTACGTGGAGCGGAAACTGCCCGAGTTCCGGGCGGCGTCCCCCCTGTTCGGCGACTACCTGGCCTGGGGCATGATCGGCTGCACCGACTGGGCCGTGCCGGGCGCCGCCGACCACCCGGACGTGAGCGCGCCGGGTGCCCCGCCGATCCTGGTCATCGGCAACACCGGCGACCCCGCCACGCCCTACGAGGGAGCGCGGGCCATGGTGGAGGCGCTGGGCAAGGGGGTCGGCGTCGAGCTGACGTACAAGGGGCAGGGGCACGGCGCCTACGACAGCAAGAACAAGTGCGTGCAGGACGCGGTGCACGGCTACCTGCTGGACGGAAAGGTGCCGCGGGCGGGGACCGTCTGCACCTGAGACCCCACCACGCCCCGGGTGGGGCACAGGGCCTGATGAAACCGCAGGTCAAAAGGTTATCCACAGGACGGAACGGTCGGCGCGGGGATCTGCCTACCATGGCCCGAACGCCATCCGCGGCACGGCGCGGACGGCTCGTGAGGGGGGATGGGCCCATGTCGCGTTTCCTGCGGTGGACCGCTCTGGCGGCCGCCTCGACTCTGCTGGCGTCCGGGTGCGGCGGTGCTTCCGACGACGGCAAGGGCGAGCTGTCCTGGGGCCGTTGCAAGGCCACCGCCGACGCCCCCGCGCCGAGCAGCGAATGGCAGTGCGCCACGCTCAAGGTGCCACTGGACTGGTCGAAACCGGACGGCGGGACGATCGGGCTGGGACTGATCCGCGCCAAGGCCCGCGGTGACGACCGTGCCGGCTCCCTGCTGTTCAACTTCGGCGGCCCGGGCGCCTCGGGCGTGTCCATGATGCCGTCGTACGCGCCGACCGTCGCGCAGCTGCGCGAGCGGTACGACCTGGTCAGCTGGGATCCGCGCGGGGTGGGCGCCAGCGAGGGGGTGCGCTGCCGCGGCGACAAGGAGATCCAGGCGGCCGAGTCGGTGGACGTCACCCCGGACACAGCCGCCGAGGAGAGGGCGTACCTCGCGGACGCGGCCGACTTCGGCCAGGGCTGCCGGAAGGACGCCGGCGAGTTGATGGCGCACGTCTCGACCGCCGACTCGGCCCGCGACATGGACCGCATCCGCCGCGCCCTCGGCGACGACAGGATGAACTACTTCGGCATCTCCTACGGCACGGAGCTGGGCGGCACCTACGCCCACCTGTTCCCGAAGAAGGTCGGGCGGATGACGCTGGACGCGGTCGTCGACCCCGGCGCCGACACCGTCGGCCACGCCCAGAACCAGGCCAGGGGCTTCCAGCGCGCCCTGGACGGCTACCTGAAGTCCACGGGCCAGGACCCGAAGGCGGGCTCGCGGAAGATCTCGGCCCTGCTGGGGCGGCTCGACGCCCGTCCCCTGCCGACCGGCACACCCGGGCGCAAGCTCACCCAGACGCTCGCGGTCACGGGCATCGTCCTGCCGCTGTACAGCAAGGACAGCTGGCCGACGCTCACCAGCGCCCTGGAGGCGGCCGAGCGCGGCGACGGCTCGGAGCTGCTGGCCCTCGCCGACGGCTACAACGAACGCGACCCCTCGGGCCGCTACGGCACGACCACGCACGCCCAGCGGGTCATATCGTGCCTGGACGACCGGCAGCGGCCGACCGTGGCCGAGACGAAGAGGCTGCTGCCGGAGTTCGAGAGGATCTCCCCGGTCTTCGGGACGTTCCTCGGCTGGGACACGGCCGGCTGGTGCCACGACTGGCCGGTGCCCGGACAGCACGACACCCCAAAGGTGAGCGCCCCGGGCGCCCCGCCGGTCCTGGTGGTGGGCAACACCGGCGACCCCGCCACTCCCTACGAGGGCGCCCGGAGGATGGCCGACGAGCTGGGCAAGGGTGTCGGAGTGCTGCTCACCTGGCGGGGCGAGGGACACGGCGCGTACGGCAGCGGCAGCGACTGCGTCGACTCCACGGTGAACGCGTATCTGCTGGACGGCTCGGTCCCGAAGGACGGCAAGGTCTGCTCATGACGACGGCGGGGGCTCCGGGCACCCGTGGTGCGCGAAGCCCCCGCCGCTCGACGAGGTGGGCCGGATACGGCTCAGTACACCGGCTTGCTCGGCTCGATCTGGTTGACCCAGCCGATCACGCCGCCGCCGACGTGGACCGCGTCCGAGAAGCCCGCGGACTTCAGCACCGCGAGGACTTCCGCACTGCGGACACCCGTCTTGCAGTGCAGGACGATCTTCTTGTCCTGCGGGAGGCTCTCCAGGGCGGTGCCCATGAGGAACTCGTTCTTCGGGATGAGCCGGGCGCCCGGGATGGAGACGATCTCGTACTCGTTCGGCTCGCGGACGTCGATGATGTCGATGCTCTCGCCGTCGTCGATCCACTCCTTGAGCTGCTTGGGAGTGATCGTGGAGTCGGCGGCCGCCGCCTGGGCCTCCTCGGACACGACGCCGCAGAAGGCCTCGTAGTCGATGAGCTCGGTGACGGTCGGGTTCTCGCCGCAGACCGCGCAGTCCGGGTCCTTGCGGACCTTGACCTGGCGGTACTGCATCTCCAGGGCGTCGTAGATCATCAGGCGGCCGACCAGCGGCTCACCGATGCCCGCGAGGAGCTTGATGGCCTCGTTGACCTGGATGGAGCCGATGGACGCGCACAGCACGCCCAGCACGCCGCCCTCGGCGCAGGAGGGGACCATGCCGGGGGGCGGGGGCTCCGGGTACAGGCAGCGGTAGCAGGGGCCGTGCTCGGACCAGAAGACGGAGGCCTGGCCGTCGAAGCGGTAGATGGAACCCCACACGTACGGCTTGTTCAGCAGCACGCAGGCGTCGTTGACCAGGTAGCGGGTCGCGAAGTTGTCCGTGCCGTCGACGATCAGGTCGTACTGGCTGAAGATGTCCATCACGTTGTCGGCCTCGAGCCGCTCTTCGTGCAGGACCACGTTCACGTACGGGTTGATGCCCTTGACGCTGTCGCGCGCGGACTCGGCCTTGGAACGGCCGATGTCGGCCTGGCTGTGGATGATCTGGCGCTGCAGGTTCGACTCGTCGACCTCGTCGAACTCCACGATGCCGAGGGTGCCGACGCCCGCGGCGGCCAGGTACATCAACGCCGGCGAGCCCAGGCCGCCGGCGCCCACACACAGCACCTTGGCGTTCTTCAGCCGCTTCTGCCCGTCCATCCCGACGTCCGGGATGATCAGGTGGCGGGAGTACCTGCGAACCTCGTCTACGGTGAGCTCGGCAGCCGGCTCGACCAGGGGTGGCAACGACACGGGGACTCCGTTGGTCGGTCAATCACTACGGTTGTTCTCCCCGTAACACTGCCATGCGCTTTTTCATTCCGAGACACCTGTTCCGATCCGCGAGACAAACTCGTCCCAGTAGCCGGGCATGGCCTCCCAGGGGTCGGCCCGTCCGCCGCGGTCCGTGCGGTCGGTGAACCAGACCGTCCCCGCGCCCTGCCAGCGTGCGATGCGCAGGGCCTCCTCCAGATGGGGGTGGGGCACGCTGTGGACGAAATGGCAGAAACGCTCGGGCGGGTGGGCGGCGGTCCACTCGGCCACCTGCGACCAGCGGTAGTCGCTCCAGGGGCCGGAGAAGGTGACCAGCTGGTCGGCGTGCTCGGCGTAGCCGGGGTGCGGGTAGGTGCCGTGCCCGAGGACGATGTGGGGATCGTCACGGATCACGCGCAGGGTGGCGACGGTGCGGCGGACCTCGGGCAGTTCGGCGCGGTCGGCCGGGCAGCGGTCCAGGAGGTAGCCGTCGACCTGGTACCAGTCGGCGAACCGGTGGGCGTCCGAGATCAGTTCGCCGAAGGCCCGGAATCCGTACCGGGTGTCGAGGCGGCCGAGGACGCGGACGCCCGCGCTGCGCAGGCGTCCGGCCGCCTCCAGGCAGTGCGGGTCGGGGCGGCTGCCGGGGCCGTCGGCCACGTTCAGGACCACCCAGTGCAGCGGGGTGCCGGGGCGGGTGAGTTCGCCCCACTCGGTGGGGGCGAGCAGGGGGTGGGCGAAGCCGGGGACGCCCAGGCCGGGGCGGAGTTCCGTGCTCGACGAGCGGGGCCGTGTACTGGTCAGATGCGGCATGCCGCCTCCATCCAGATGTCGGCGAGGGACTCTTCGAGCCCGATCCGGGGGCGCCAGCCGAGCCGGTCGCGCGCGGTGCGCACATCGGCCTGCTGCCAGCTGCCGCAGCCGTCCGGGTACGGGTACGCGACCGGGGGCGCGTGGTCGGGGTCGGGCCGGGGGTGCCCGATGGCCGAGCGCAGGGCGCCGGGCGGGCCGTCGAGCTCGTGGAGGGCACCGCCGTACCCGGCGACGCGGGCGAGGACGGCGGCGGCGTCGCGCAGCCGCACGGCGCGGCCGGAGCCGATGTTGATGACGCCCTGCGCGGCGGAGAGCGAGGCGGCGTGCACGGCCCGGGCCACGTCGCGGACGTCGACGAAGTCGCGCTGGGCGCCGAGGCCGCCGAGTTTCAGCTCGCCGTCGCCGGACTGCATGGCGCGGCGCATGGCCTCGGCGAGGCGGCCCAGCGGGGAGCCCGCGGGGGTGCCGGGTCCGGCCGGTGAGAAGACGCGCAGCACGACGGCGTCCAGGCCGGAGCCGAGGACGAGTTCGGTGGCGGCGAGTTTGCTGACGCCGTACGGGCCGCCGGGGCGGGGCACGGCGTCCTCGGCCGTGGAGGAGCCGGGCTGGCTGGGGCCGTACTCGGCGCTGCACCCGATCTGCACCAGCCGGGCGCCGCAGCCGCTGCGGCGCAGGGCCTCGCAGACGGTGGCCACGGCGACGGTGTTGTGGCGGGTGAGTTCGCGGGCCCCGCCGCGGGTGGCGCCCGCGCAGTTGACGACGACGCCCGGGTGGACCGCGTCGAGGAAGCGGGTGAGGGCACCGGGGCTGCCGGACGCGAGGTCGAAGCGGACGTCGGCGTCGTCGCCCCGGCCGAGGGCGGTGAGCTGGACGGCCGGGTCGGCGAGCAGGCGGTCGGCGACGAAGCGCCCGATGTAGCCGTTGGCTCCGATCAGCAGGACTCTCATCGCGCGGCTCCCGGGGTGGCCGGGGCTCCTGGGTGGGTGGTCATGTCGTTCTCCTAGGGGGCGGGTAGGACGGGGTGGCGATGGCCTGCGGCGGTGGGGTCGCCGTCAGGACCGTCACCGGGCGGGCTCCGCGGGTGCGTGGGCCGAGGCCCGGGTCAGCTTGCGGGTCGCGTGGACCAGCAGGGCGAGGGCCGCCGCTCCGCAGACGAGGGCCGGGACGCTGCCGGCGCCCCAGGCGGTGACGAGTGCGTCGACCGGTGTGGCGAGGAAGCCGCAGCCGGGCAGGCGGGAGGTGAAGACCAGGGCGAGGGCGGACGCCTGGAGGGTGGCGGTCGCGGTGAGGACGACGGCCGGGGCGTAGGTGAAGCCGTGGACGGTGAGGAGGCGGGCGAGGAAGAGGAGGGCGCCCAGGGTGAGGGCCTGTGGGTAGGCCGCGGACTCGTCCAGGACCGCCGCGCTCAAGGCGAGCAGGGCCGTCAGGGCGCCCACGAAGAGGGCGAACAGGCCCAGCAGGAGCGGTCGCACGGCCGCGGCGAAGTCCTCCAGGCCCCGGCTGGAGGCGAGTCTGCGACGGGCGCGCGCGGTGAGGAAGTGGGCGGTCCAGGCCGCGGGCGCGCAGGCCAGGGTGAGGGCGAGGACGGGGGCCACGGTGACGGGCCAGGGCCCCTCGGCGGATCCGGTGGGAAGGGCGTCGGGGCCGCCGGCGAGGGCGCTGAGCAGCAGGCCGTCGCCCAGGAGGGCGTAGGCGGCGAGCCACAGGGTCCAGGGGGTGGTCCGGCCGGGTGCGGCGCCGGGCCGGGGCCCGGGCCGGCCCTCGTCGGTCCTGCTCAGGGGGCCCCTGTGCAGGGCAGCCCGGAGGGCCGTCCCGACGGCGAGGGCTCCGGCGGCGGCCACAATCAGACGGGTCCGGCCGTGGGTGAGGTGCGCGGCGGCCACGGCGGCGGCGCACAGGGCGCCCGGCAGCAGCGTCAGGAGGACCCATCCGGCCCTTACCCGCGGGGCGGCGGGAGCGGCGGGCGGGGGCGTGTCCCCGTTCCGGGAGACGCGCGCGTACATCTCCTCCGCCAGGGAGAAGACGTCCCGGTGGCGGAACCGGCCGGCGGTGCGGTCGGTGATGCCGTGAGCTTCGAGTCCGGCCGCGATCTCCAGCGGATCGACGGCCCGCTCGCAGAGCTCTCGGTGACGGTGCATCAGCGCCTTCACGGGGTCGGCGGCGCCTCGGCGGGGGGACGGTGGGGTCGGGCCGGGGCCGTCGGTCTCCCGAGCCCCGGTCCGCACGCCGGCGCCGCCGGCGACGCCGCCGGCTTCAGCACCCGGCCCTGCGGTCGAGGCCTCGGTCGAGGTCGCGGACGCGGTAGAGGTCGCGGACGCGGTGTCGGCGGTCGGGGCCGCAGCGGATACCGAGCCGGAGCCCGAGTCGGAGCCCGAGGTCGGCATGCGACCGGTTTCAGTCGTCCGACCCTCGCTCGCCTGGCCCTCGGTCGTCCGACCCTCGCTCGTCTGGCCTGCGGCCCCCCGGCCTTCGCTCGCCCGGCCCTCGGTCCCCCGGCCCGTGGTCGTCCGACCCTCGGTTGCCCGGCCCTCGCCCCCACGGCCATCGGTCGCCCCACCCGCCGGCTTCAGCGCCCGTTCCGATTCCGTGTCCCAGGCCCCCGGGCTGGTGGGGGTGCCGGGTCGGTCCAGTTCTCCGAGGTCCTTCACCGCGCTCCCTCCGGGGCGGGGACGGGCGTGGTGGCGCGCACGGGGCGGGCGGTGGCCCAGCCGGGGCCGTTGCGGGCGGCGAGGCTGGGCGACGGGGTGGACCAGCGGACCGGGACCCGGGCCTCGGCGGGAACCGCGAAGGGCAGCGGCTCCCCCGCTCCGTCCAGGGCGCGCCGGACGGGCGCGCGCGAGACGATCTCCAGGTAAATGCCGTGAAATGCCTCGATGTTCTGCTCGACCGTGAACAGTTCGAGGGCCCGGGCGCGCGCGGCCGCGCCCAGGCGCGCACGACGCTCGGGGTCGCGCAGCAGCGCCACGCACGCCTCGGCGAGCGCCTGCGGATTGCGCGGAGGGACGACGAGGCCGGTGCCGCCGATGACCTCCACGACCGCGCCGACGTCGGTCGAGACGGTCGCCCGCCCGGACAGCATGGCTTCGACCAGGCTGACCGGGAAGCCCTCGACGACGCTGGACAGCACGGTCACGGCGCCCGAGGCGTACGCGTCGGCAGGGCGCGGCAGTTCCGGCCCTCCGGTCTCCTCGAAGGACACCGGGTTGTCGCCGGGGATGTGCGGCCCCTCGGCCTCGTCGGGGAAGAGCTGGGCGGCGAGCGCCCGGCAGTGCAGGAGGTAGGCCGCGCCCTCGGCGCCGACGGGGGTGCCGACGACGCGCAGGCGGGCCTTCGGCCGCTCCTTGCGGACCTCGGCGAAGGCGTGCAGCAGCGAGACCAGGTCCTTGGCGGGCTCGACCCGGCCGACCCAGACGAGGGTGTCCGGGTCCGCGGACTCGGGGGACTCGCCGGCCTCCGCGAAGGGCCGGGCGTCCATGCCCGGGTGGACCGTGCGGAGCTTCGCGCGGTCGGCACCGCAGCGCTCCTGCCAGCGGCGGGCGTGCGTGTTGCCGGCGGTGACGACCTCCGCCTGCCGGTAGGCCTCGGCCGCGAGGCGGCCCTGGAACGCCGCGAGCAGGGACCGCACGGCGGGCGGGGCGTCCGGGGTGGTGAGGTAGTGCGTCCGCAGGCGCACGCCGTACTCGGTCACCAGCAGCGGCACGCCGGTGAAGTGCCGGGCGAGCAGGCCCGGCAGGACGGCGGCGCCGCCGGAGGCGGCGTGGCACAGGTCGACCGCGCCGAGTCCGTCGTCCTCGTACCAGTCGAGGGAGAGGGGGCGCAGGGTGCGCTCCAGGTAGCCGGCGACGGCGAGCAGGTCCGGTACGCGCGCCTCGCGGGCGGCGCGCTGCGCGCCGGGCGCGCGGCAGGCGCGCTCCAGCGTGCGTACGGCGGCCTCGGAACGGAGTGCGCCGACCAGGCCGCCGGTCTCGCGGGCGAGTTCGGCAAGTCCGTACAGAGCGCTGGCGAAACGGTCCGCCTCGGAGGCGGACGCGTCCCCGGGCCCTCCGGCGGCGCTCCTCGACGGACCGTCGGCCGTCCCGCTCGAACCGCCGGCCGTCCCGCTCGAACCCCCAGCCGTCCCGCTCGAACCCCCGGCCGGCCCCGCCGTCCCGCACAGCACCGCCGCCAGTTCCCCGAAGCACTCGCGGAACCGGCGCCGGGCCCGGCGTCCCAGCACCACCTCGTCGTCCTCGGCCATCCACAGCGGCGCGGTCCGCACCCTGCGCACGTTCGGCGGCAGCGGGACCCAGCCCTCGTCCTCCTGGAGCTGGCTGCGGCTGAGCGCGTAGACGTCGAACTCGTGCTGTGCGAGACCGTGCACCAGCCGGTCGCACCAGAGCCTGGCGTCACCGCTCACGTACGGATAGCCGGCCTCCGTCAGCAGTCCGATGCGCACGAGTGCACCCCCGATCTCCCGTATGAGGAGCCGCCGTTGCCCGGCGGCTCGCAGCGGGACGAACGTATGCGGACAAGGCGGTGGTACGACGGACGGTTGTCCGTCGCACCACCAAAAGGGGTGAACGGTCGTAACTTTCCCGTGCGGGTCGCGTTCCGTCGCGCTAGGAGATCAAACGGACACGCAACGTCATGCTGCGGCCAACTCCCGTCGTTGCGCGCGGCGTCGCGCGGCGGCCTGCGGGTCGAGCGCGGGCACGGCGGCCAGCAGCTGCCGGGTGTACGGGTCCCGCGGCGACGCGTACACCTCGCCGACCGGCCCCTCCTCGACCACGCTGCCCCGCCGCATCACCGCGACCCGGTCGCTGACCTGGCGCACGACGGCCAGGTCGTGCGCGACGAAGACGAGGGCGAGGCCCAGTTCGCGCTGCAACTCGGCCAGCAGGGCGACCACATGGGCCTGCGTGGTGACGTCGAGGGCGGAGACCGGCTCGTCGCAGACGATGACGCGCGGGTCCGCGGCCAGCGCCCGGGCGATGCCGACGCGCTGGCGCTGGCCCCCGCTGAACTCGTGCGGGTAGCGGTCGTGGTGCGCCGCTTCGAGCCCCACGCGCTCCAGCAGTTCCCCGACGCGCTGCCGGACGCGCCGCTCGTCCCGCTCGCCCCGTGCGCGCAGCGGGTCGGCGATGGACTCGCCCACGCTGCGGCGGGGGTTGAGGGAGGAGACCGGGTCCTGGAAGACCATCTGCACGGCCGGGTGGACGCCGGTGTGGGGGCGGCCCTCGAACGTGATCGATCCCGCCGTCGGCTCCAGCAGCCCGACGAGCATGCGGCCCAGGGTCGTCTTGCCGCTGCCGCTCTCCCCGACGATGCCGAGGGTCTCGCCGCGGCGCAGGGTCAGCGACACGTCGCGCACGGCCGTGACCGCCCGCTTCCCGCGCCCGAACGCGCGCCGCAGCCCGGTCGCCTCCAGGACGACCTCTTGGGGCGCGGCCGGGTCCTTCGGCGGCGCGTCCAGCTGCGGCACGGCGGCCAGCAGCTCGCGCGTGTACGGCTCGGCCGGCGCGCCCAGCACGGTGGCGACCGGGCCGTGTTCGACCGCCCGGCCGTACCGCATCACCAGCACCTCGTCGACGCTCTCGGCGGCGACGCCCACGTCGTGCGTGACGAGCAGCAGCCCCATGCCGGTCTCCTCGCGCAGGGTGTGCAGCAGATCCAGGACCTGGGCCTGCACGGTCACGTCGAGGGCGGTGGTCGGCTCGTCGGCGATCAGCAGGCCGGGCTCGCACGCGAGCGCCATGGCGATCAGGGCGCGCTGGCGCATGCCACCGCTGAACTCGTGCGGCCGGGCGCGGGACCGCCGGGCCGCGTCGGGGATGCCCACGCGGTCCAGGACGTCGACGGCACGCGCGCGTGCCGCCCGCCGGGACACGCGCGCGTGCAGGCGGTACACCTCGGCGATCTGGTCACCGATCGCGTAGTACGGGTCGAGGGAGGACAGCGGGTCCTGGAAGACCATGGCGGCCTTCCCGCCGCGCAGCCGCCGCAGCTCCTCCTCGGAGGCCCGCTGCACGTCGGTGCCCGCCACCTCGACCGTGCCCGCGACCCGGGCCCCGGTGCCGTGGTGCAGGCCGAGCAGGGCGGAGGCCACGGTCGACTTGCCGGAGCCGGACTCGCCGACCAGGGCCAGGGCGGCGCCCTCCTCCAGGCGGAAGGAGAGGCCGTCGACGGCCCGCAGCTCGCCGAAGTCCACCGTGAGGTCGCGCACGTCGACCAGGCTCATGTCAGCACCACCCGTCGGTCGGCCACCGCGTACAGCACGTCCGCGACGGCATTGGCCAGGACCACGAAGAAGCCGGTCACCAGGACCATGCCGACGACCACCGGCAGGTCGACGACCTTGACGGCCTCGACCATTTCCCGGCCGATGCCGGGCAGGCCGAAGAGCGTCTCGGTGAGCACGGCACCGCCGAACAGGACGCCGATGTTGTTGGCGTTCACGGCGATGAGCGGGGCCACCGCACCGCGCAGGGCGTGCCGCCCGATGATCGCCCGCTCCGCGACGCCGTAGGCCCGGAAGGTGCGGACGTGGTCCTCGGCGAGGGTCTCCAGCATCGCGGCCCGGGTCAGCCGGGCGTACGTCGCGGACTCGATGAGCGCGAGGGACAGCCAGGGCAGCAGCAGGTTCCAGGCCCACTGCTCGGGGTCGTCGGTGAAGGCGACGTACTGCGGGAAGGGCAGCAGCTCCAGCTGACCGCAGACGACGATCATCAGGACGAGCCCGATGACGAACACGGGCGTGGACATGCCCGCCAGGGTCAGGGTGGTCAGCAGCCGCTCGGTGAGCCGCCCGCGCCGCCACACCGACAGCACGCCGGTGCCGACGCCGATGATCAGCCACAGCACCATCGCACCGACCGCGAGCGAGGCGGTGACCGGCAGTTTGGCCAGGATCAGCGCGGTGACCTGCTGGTCGCTCTGGTAGGACAGGCCCAGGCAGGGCGCCGAGCAGTGCTGGACGGAGGTGCCGGTGGAGTAGTCCTGGCCGGCGACGAGGCCCTGCAGGAAGTGCCAGTAGCGGGTGAACAGGGGGTCGTCGAGGTGCAGTTGCGCGGCGACCTGCTGGACCTGGGCGGGTGAGCAGCGCGGGCCGCAGGTGATCTGGGCGACGTTGCCGGGGGTGACGTAGAAGACGACGTAGACGATCACCGAGAGGGCGAGGAGGGTGACCAGGGCGCCGACGGCGCGGCGCAGCACGAAACCCGCGAAGCCGGTCACGAGGCCTCCCTCCTGCGGCCCGTGCCGACGCGCAGACGCGAGGAGGCGCGGGGGTCGAGGGCGGTGCGCACGCCGTCGCCGAGCACGGTGAGGGCGAGGACGGTCAGGAACAGCGCGCCCGCGGGCAGCAGCAGGTACTGCGGCGCCGCCTGGTACCAGACGTCGGCGGAGGTGAGCATCTGCCCCCAGGAGGGCGTCGGCGGCTTCACGCCCACGCCGAGGAAGGACAGGGCCGCCTCGACGGTGATGTTCGTCGGAACGAGGATCGCCGCGAAGGTGATGACGGGGGCCGCGAGCCCGGGCAGCAGTTCCCGCCGGGCGATCCGCACGGTGCCCCAGCCGCTGAGCCGGGCGGCGGCGACGTAGTCGAGCTGCTTGAGGGTCAGGGTCTGCGCGCGCACCATCTTGGCGAGCGTCCCCCAGCCGGAGACCAGGCCCACGACCAGCGCCACCAGCACCGGGCGCGGGAAGGCGGTGGGCACGATGGCGAGCAGGGCGAGCGCGACGACCATGAGCGGCATCGCCACGAAGATGTCGGCGACCCGGGTGAGCACGAGGTCCACCCAGCGGTTGCCGAGCCCGGCCGCGACGCCGATGACGACGCCGAGCAGGAGCTGCACGACCGTGGCGGCGAGCGCGACGCCGAGCGACACGCGCGCGCCGTACACCAGCCGCGCGAACAGGTCCCGGCCGGTCTGCGGTTCGACGCCGAGCCAGTGGTCGGCGCTCGCTCCGCCGAACGGCCCGATGGGCACGCCGCCGCGCGCGGAGTCCACCAGGGAGGGGTGGTAGGTGGTCGGGTCCTGGCCCTCGATCGCGGTGAGCAGGGGCGCGGCGAGCGCGATCAGGACGAGCAGTGCGACGGCGACCGCCGCGACGAGGGCGGCGCGCTGCGTCCGCAGCCGCCGCCAGAACTGACGGGCCCCCGAGGCGGCCGGGACGGTGGTGTCCGTCCCGGCCGCCTCGACGGTGAGGAGTGCCTCGCTCACGGCGTCACTTCACCGCTACCTGCGAGACGTCCAGCACACCGGTCCAGTCGCTGATCACGATGTTCTTGACGTCCTTGCCGTACAGGCGCTTGTAGACGGGGTGGAACAGCGGGACGGTCAGGGCCTTCTCGCCGATCTTCTTGTCCAGTGCGCCCCACCTCTTGGCGGCCTCGTCAAGATCCGTCAGCTTGTTGATCGCGTCGATCTCGGCGTTGACCGACTTGTCGTTCAGCAGGCCGGTGTTGAAGTTCGCGCCGTCCTCGACGATCTGCCGGCCGTCGAAGATCGGGGCGAGGAAGGGACCGCCGGAGGGCCAGTCGGCGCCCCAGTGGGCGAGGAAGAAGCCCGGCTCGGTCTTCACGTTGTGGATCTTGTCGGAGTAGTCGTTCTCCTCCAGGCCCTGCAGCTTGACCGTGATGCCGGCCTTCTTGAGCGCGTCCTGGACGGCGGTCGCGATCTCCGGGCTGGTCTCGAAGTCGCGGGCGTTGGAGTGCGTGAGCGTGACGGTCAGCCCGTTCGGGTGCCCGGCCTCCTTCAGCAGCTGCTTCGCCTTGGCCGGGTCACCGGCCTTGCCCGCCGGGAAGAGGTCGTAGGGCGTGTAGCCGAAGGACTTCTGGTTGGGCAGGAAGGTGGTCGCGGGCTCGGCCAGGGCCGATCCGCCCGCTGCGTTGACCACGGAGGAACGGTCGATGGCGTACGAGATCGCCTGCCGCACCTTGGGGTCGTCGAACGGCTTGATCCTCGGGTTGAGGGCGATGTAGTTGGTGTAGCCGAAGTGCCCGGTGCCCACGCGGGAGGCGAGGTCCCGGTCGCCGCTCACCTTGGCCAGCTCGGCCGGGCCGAGGTTGGTGTCCGTGGTGACCGCGGCGGCGTCCGCCCCCTGGGACGCGGAGAGCCGCTGGTTGATCACCGACGAGTCCAGTCCGGACCGAACGTCGACCTTGTCCGGGTAGGCCTTGCGCTCGGCGTCGGTCTTGGCGGACCAGTGCGGGTTGCGCTCCAGGATCAGCCGCTCGCCGTCGTTCTCGTTCTTCACGACCTTGTACGGCCCGGACGAGATCGGGTGCTGCTCGTACGTGGTACCGGTGTCCTTGGCCTTCGGGACGGGCGTGAACTGCGTCTGCGTGGCCAGGTAGGGGAACTCGCCTTCGGGCTTGTTCAGGTGGAAGACGATGGTCCGCTCGTCCGGCGTCTCGATCGCGTCCAGGCCCTTCTTGTCCTTGTACGGGCCCTGGTAGTCGGCGGCCCCGACCAGCCAGTCCCGCAGGTAGGGGGCGCCGCCGGACAGCTCCGGGGCGAAGGAGCGCTCGATGCCGTACTTGATGTCGGCCGAGGTGATGGGGGTGCCGTCCTCGTACTTCAGGCCCTCCTTCAGGGTGTACGTCCACACGGTCGCGTCCTTGTTGGGGCGCCCGGTGTCGGTGGCCAGGTCGGGGACGACCTCGGTACCGGCGGCGCCGTCCTCCCGGTTGCGGGTGGTGAGGGTGCGGAAGACCAGGGACGGGACGTTGCCGCCGCCGGAGGTGTAGAGGCGGGCCGGGTCGAAGTCCTGCTGGGGGTTGGCGTTCAGAACCGTCAGGGTGCCGCCCTTGTGGGGCGTGGAGTCGCCGCCGGCGCCCTTGGCATCGTTGTCCTCAGGGCCGCAGGCGGCGGCGCCCGCTGCCAGGACCAGGCTCACGGATGCCGCGGCCACGCGGCGCGCTATGACGGACGGTTGGCGCATCGGAAGGACGACCTCTCAAAAGGCGTCTCGGATCACGAGACGAAATGACGAAGGGTGAGACGGAGAACAGCAGACGTCTGCCCGGCGCCGGGTCGTCGAAGAAACCGCGACAGGGTCACGGCAGGGAGGGAAAGAATTCGCGACGCGCGCCTCGGGCGGGCGTCAGCAACAGTGGATGTCGGCCACGCAGAGCGGGGTCACGCCGATGAGCGCCAGCTCGATGGCGGCGCGAACGGAGGCGGGACGGGACGACATGCCCAGAAATATGTCCGAACTCTCTGAGCATGTCAACGCGAGCCGCGCCACACCCCCGCTCCCGGCCCTCAACGTCCCGGATAGGGCCAGGGGTTGGCGCGGCAGTGGATGCCGTCGTGGTCGAGGAACTTGGTCTGCTGCTGCATGACCGGCGCGAGGTCGCCGTCCTTGTCGCAGGTGACGTGCCCGTAGCCGAGCCGGTGCCCGACCTCGTGGTTGATCAGCATCTGCCGGTAGGCGTGGATGTCGCCGTCGCCGTACGTCTCGGAGCCCTGCGCCCACCGATAGGCGTTGATCATCACGCGTTCGGTCGCGGCCGAGTCGCAGGAGACGTTGTCCACGGTGGTGTCCAGGCCGGACTTGGCGCACCAGTCGGCGGTCGTGCCGGGGCTGGCGAGGGTGATCACGAAGTCGGGGCGGCCGGAGTGGATGCGCTCGAAGGTGCGCGCCCCGTTGTGGGCCCAGCTGCGCTGGTCGTTGAGCGTCTTCTGCACGGCCTCGGCGAACAGCTCGGCGTCGAGCCCCAGCCCCTGCTCCACGTCCACGCGGTAGGTGAACTTCTGTCCCGCGCCGGGTGCCTTGGCGATCCCGGGCACGGCGTCGAACCGGCCCGAGCCCTTGAGGGTGGCCCCGAGCGGGTACGTCCGCTCCATCTTCGCCTCGTACGTCACCGGCACCACCCGGGCGCCGGGGGCGGGGTTGGCCCGGCCGGCCGCGCGGGACGCGGGGTCGCGGACGTCCCGGGCCCGGTCGGCGGCGGACTGCGACTGCACGTCGGCACCGCCCTGGTCGTCGGCGACCTGGCCGGCGACGATGACGGCCAGCACGGTGGTGACGGCGGCGGCCGCGATGCCAGTGAAGGCACGCCCCTTGCCGGTTTTGCCCGGCGCGGGCGCACCGGTGGGAGCCGCTCCGTCGGGATCGCCGGAGCGGCTGTCGGCCGGGGTGCCCTCGCTCCAGTCCGCGACGGAGGCGTAGGCGTCCGCCGCGTGCGCGGAGGCGGGCGTGCGGGGCGCGAAGACGTCGTCCTCCTCGTCAAAGGCGTCGAGATAATCCTGCCGCGGTCCGGGCACGAAGGCCCGGCGCTGCCGAGGTATGGCGGCACCGGCCCCGGCGCGTCCCGCGCCGCTCCCCCTCACCTCACCCCATCCGCCTCCGGCTTCCCGCTGCTCGGGGTGCCCACCGCGGACCTGCGGAAACCCGTATGCGGGCGTCCCGTCGGGCAACCGCGGCACCCCGCGGGCCGGGGTCCCGTCGGCCGACCGAGGCACACCCTGCGCGGGGCTTCCGTCGGCCGATCGAGGGACACCACGAGCGGGAGTCCCCTCGGCCATCCGAGGCACACCCCGAGCCGGGGTCCCGTCAGGGAGCCGCGGCACCCCATGCGCAGGCGTCCCATCAGGCAGCCGAGGAACACCATGCGCCGGCGTCCCATCAGGCAACCGTGGCACACCACGCGCGGGAGTCCCCTCAGGCATCCTCGGCACCCCATGCGCGGGGGTCCCGTCAGCCAACCTCGGCACTCCGTGCGCCGGCGTCCCGTCCGGCAGCCGCGGCACGCCCTGAGCCGGCGTGCCGTCGGGCAACCGCGGGATCCCGTGCGCCGGTGTGCCGCCGGGCAGCCATCCCTCCGGCAGACGCGGCATCCCGTGCGGCGGCGCCCCCTGAGGGCGCGTCACGTACGGGGGCGACCCGTTCGGGAGCGACCCGCCCTGGGGCGCTCCGCCCTGGGGCGCTCCGCCCTGGGGCGCTCCGCCCTGGGCCGTCAGGTGGGCCGGTGTGCCGCGCGGCGGCGCGGCCGGCCCCGGTGCGGATCGCGGCCCCGGCACCCGGCGGGGGCCCGCGCCCTGCTGCGGCCGGCCGCCCTGTCCGGGCCCGCCCGGAACCGGCCGGGCACCCCGGGTCTCGTCCGGTGCCTGGCCCTGCCCGGGTCTCGGCGCCTGCGCCGAGCCGGTCCGGCCGTCCCGTGCTGCGGTGGTGTCCGAGGTGTCGCCCTTGGCGACGGACCCACGGCGGCTGTGGCGTCCCACGTTGCGCCTCAGCCCCCCATGCTCTCGTCGGTGGTGTCCCGTTCGACCACGTCGTTCACGTCGTCCGCGCGGGCACGCGATGCGTCGTCGTCCGCAGCGCCCCGTGCCCGCCGGGCGCGCCGCGTTCCCAACTCCCCGCAGTCGTCCAGCAGTTCACGGAACGCCATGGCGACCGTCTCCGGGTACTCCATCATGGCCACGTGTCCCGCGTCCGGCAATGTCACCAACCGCGAGTCGCGGAAGGCCCGGGCCGCCTTCTGGGCCATGCGGAAGCCGACGAGCTGGTCGCGGCCACCGTAGACGAGCAGGGTCGGCGCGAGGACGCGCTCGGCCTGGCGCCACAGTCCGTGCTGGCCACCGAGGGTGTAGGCGTTGACGATCCCGCGCGCGGAGCGCGCCATCGCGTCCCAGAAGTAGGGCAGCCGCAGCCGCCGCTCCATCTCCTGCACCGCGTTGCGGAATCCTTCCGGCGTGACCCGCCCGGGGTCCCCGTAACACAGCGCCATCACGCCGCGGACGCGCTGCTCCGCCGTCCATTCGCGGGTGAGGCGCGTGAACAGCGGCGCGATCCCGGGCACGGCGAGCAGCCCCGTCGGTACGGCGGAGCGCTGCACTCGGATTTCCGGCAGGGCGGGTGACACAAGCGTGAGCGTACGGACCAGATCGGGCCGAACCGCGGCGACACGGGTGGTGATGGCGCCGCCGAGCGAGTTCCCGAACAGGTGCACGGGCCCGCGCCCGGAGGCGTCGAGGTAACGGATGACCGCGCGGGCGTGGCCCGTGACGGAGTAGTCGCCGTCGTCCGGGGGCGGGGAGTCGCCGAAGCCCGGCAGGTCGAGGGCCTCGGGGTCGACGACGTCCTCCAGCAACGGCATCAGCGCCGACCAGTTCTGCGAGGAGCCCCCGAGCCCGTGCACGTACAGGGCGGGCGGCAGCCCCTCGCGCGCGGGCGGCCTCGACCGCACCGTCAGCGTGATGCCTGGCAGTTCGACCGACCTCAGCCGCTCCCCCTCCGCGACCCGGACGGTCCCCACCTTCGGCAGCACATTGGCGGGCGGCACGAACGGCAGCTCGGTCGAAGACATGCGGCAATGTTACGAGACGATCACGCAGCCACTCATGCGTTCCCCTGTGTTCGCCGTCACAGGAACAGGCCCGTTGGAGCGGCGTCACGGGAGGCACCCGGGAGCACCATGGAAGGCAGTCGAAGGGATACGCACCGCCTCACGCCCCGGACGCGGATCGCATAGCGTCCGGATCGGGTGTCTCCTAGGCTCGTGCAGAGGGCACCCGCATGTGGCCCCTGCATTCCCAGGGACGTTCGTAGGAAGGGAGCCCAGCATGGCCGTCGACCCCACCGACCCGGAGACGTTCGAGGCCGAGGACGCGCCTGAGACGCCGGAGTTCGGCGTCGAGGCGCCCGAGGTAGACGCGGCCGAGCAGCAGGCCGACCTCGCGCCGGACCGCGACGACCCGCTGACCGGCGTCGACCCGGCCCGAGCCAACGAGGCCGACCTGGTGGAGCAGGCCCGGATCGTCTCGCTCGACGAGGACGACTACCGGTGACGCTCGCCCCCTCGCGGGCGACGGAACGCGCCACCGAGCAGGAAAGGAGCCGCATTTTGCCCGCTCTCACCCTGTTTGAAACCTTCTCGACCGCTTTCGTAACCGTCCGGTCCGTGAAATTCTGCGCTCTCACCGCGCACAGCACGGTTACCGAAAAGTACGATGGCGACGCGGCCAGATCCGCACGTGGACGACTATGGGAGGCGGCGTGACAGCCATCGAGCAGACAGAGGCGGTTCGCCCGCGGGGCACACGCCTGCCACGCCGTGCCCGACGCAACCAGCTCCTGGGCGCCGCCCAGGAGGTCTTCGTGGCCCAGGGCTACCACGCGGCCGCGATGGACGACATCGCGGAGCGCGCCGGCGTCAGCAAGCCGGTGCTCTACCAGCACTTCCCGGGCAAGCTCGATCTCTACCTCGCCCTGCTGGACCAGCACTGCGAGTCGCTCATCCAGTCGGTGCGCCACGCGCTCGCCTCGACGACCGACAACAAGCAGCGCGTCCGGGCGACGATGGACGCCTACTTCGCCTACGTCGAGGACGACGGCGGCGCCTTCCGGCTGGTCTTCGAGTCGGACCTGACCAACGAGCCGGCGGTGCGCGAGCGCGTCGACAAGGTGACCACCGAGTGCGCCGAGGCGATCTGTGACGTGATCGCCGAGGACACGGGTCTGTCGCGCGCGGAGTCGATGCTGCTCGCCTCGGGCCTGGGCGGACTGGCCCAGGTGGTGGCGCGGTCGTGGCTGCACAGCGACCGCAGCGTGCCCCGCGACCAGGCGGTGCAGCTGCTGACCTCGCTGGCGTGGCGCGGCATCGCGGGCTTCCCGCTGCACGGGACGGACCAGCAGCACCACTGACGGGCGCGTTGTTCCCGTCCGGTGTTCGCTCGTGGCGTTCTCGGGCGGAGCGTACAGGTCCCCTCACCGGGCTAATGTGTGCTGCGTACGGCGCGGAAGGTCGCGCACATCACTGACCGTCGGAGGGACATAGCCGTGGAGGTCAAGATCGGCGTGCAGCACGCGCCCCGCGAGATCGTTCTGGAGAGCGGTCAGAGTGCCGAGGAGGTCGAGCGGGCGGTGTCCGAGGCGCTGGCCGGCAAGTCGCCGCTGCTGAGCCTCGTGGACGAGCACGGCCGCAAGGTCCTCGTCCCGGCCGACCGTCTCGCCTACATCGAGATCGGCGAGCCGGCCCCGCGCAAGGTGGGCTTCGGCGCGCTGTAGGCACTCGCGTACGAGGGGGCGGGACGGCTTCGGCCGTCCCGCCCCCTCGGCGTCTGTCCCGCGCCCGATGCCGGCATCCGTCCTGCCCCTTGCCGGCATCCGTCCGTCCTGCCCTTGCCGGCGTCCGTCCGGTCCCCTTCCGGCGGCCGTCCGGTCCCGTGCGGCACGGGGGTTCCTCCACGGATGGCGCACAAGTCGCCCACAGGAGTGGATTGGATTCCGCAGGTCAGGGGTAAGACGGGCTACGACCGATTTGGGCAGGCCGGCCATGTGGGAGGGACCCCGACATGCTCCTGGAAGCGCTGAGCTCCGCGATCCTCGGCCTGGCTCTGGCGTGGGCGGCCACGCACCGGCTGGCGCACCGCATGCCGTCCCGCCCCCTGGTCCTGTCGACCGGCGTCGCCGGCGCCCTGTTCGGCGCCTTCGTCATGCACAGCGCACTGGACGCCGGGCACCTGCTGGCGGTGCTGCTCGGCGCGGTGATCGTCTCGGTGGCCTCGCTGTCGCTGCTGCTGCGCCCCGCGGGAAGACTGCGCCGCCGATCGGCGACCGCCTGACGGGTCGCCGGTGGCGGCGCTCGAAGCGACTGGGCCGCGGCCCCCGGGCCGGCCCCGGCGCCTGACCGGGGCCCGCGGCTAGGCCGCCAGCCCCAGCGCGGCCATCCGCTTGGTGTGGGCCTCGGTGATCCGGGAGAACATCTTGCCGACCTCGGCGAGGTCGAATCCGTCGGCGACACCGCCGACGAGCATGGTCGACAGCGCGTCCCGGTCGGCGACCACCCGCTGGGACTGCGACAGGGCCTCGCCCATCAGCCGCCGCGCCCACAGCGCGAGCCGCCCGCCGACCCGCGGGTCCGCGTCGATCGCCGCGCGCACCTTCTCCACGGCGAAGCCGCCGTGCCCGGTGTCGTCGAGCACCGCCAGCACCAGCGAGCGGGTGTCGGAGTCCAGCCGGGCCGCGACCTCCCGGTAGAAGTCGCTGGCGATGGAGTCGCCGACGTAGGCCTTGACGAGCCCTTCCAGCCAGTCCGAGGGCGCCGTCTGCTTGTGGAAGCCGTCGTAGGCCGCGACGAACGGCTCCATCGCGGAGGTCGGCTCCTCCCCGATCTCGGCGAGCCGGTCGCGCAGCCGCTCGAAGTGGTGGAACTCGGCCGACGCCATCTTCGCCAGCTCCGCCTTGTCCTCCAGCGTCGGCGCCAGCTTGGCGTCCTCCGCGAGCCGCTCGAACGCCGCGAGCTCCCCGTAGGCGAGCGCACCGAGCAGGTCGACGACCGCGGCGCGGTACTGCGGGTCGGCGGAGGCCGTCGCCCAGTCCCGGGCGGCGACTGACGTGGGTTCGGCGGCGGGGTCCAAGGCGTTCTCAGGCTTGTCAGAGCTCGTCATGAAGCGCACAATAGCCCGCCGGCCCCGAGGCGTAAGGCCCTGGTCAATCAGTGTGACGACGACTACGTGACCAGATCGGCCATCGCATGTGCGCGATTCCGGGGTATGGTGGTAATGCGCCTGCTGGTACGTCGACGTACCTCGACAGGCCGCACGTATGAGGATGCCCGGTCGGTGGCCCGATCGGCTCCGACCCGACAGCCCTCCCCGGCGTACGGCACCACGCGTACGAGTCCCGGAGGGGACACCCTCAGCGGCATGAGCGCTCGAGCGTCGGCGCGGTCCCGTGCTCTACGGCCCGCCCGTAGGCAGCCGACGTCCCCGGCACGGTCCGACACGACCCCCGCGCTCGCCTCGCGCCGCCCACACAGAAGAGGCAGCACCCTGACTACGACGTTCCGAGAGCTCGGAATCCTTCCCGAGACCGCCGAGGCCCTGGAGGCCGTCGGCATCATCACCCCCTTCCCCATCCAGGAGATGACGCTCCCCGTTGCCCTGTCGGGCAAGGACGTCATCGGCCAGGCCAAGACCGGCACCGGCAAGACGCTGGGCTTCGGCCTCCCGCTCCTCGAGCGCGTCACCGTCCCCGCCGACGTCGAGGCCGGACGCGCCGAGCCCGAGGGCCTCACCGACGCCCCGCAGGCCCTGATCGTCGTCCCCACGCGCGAGCTGTGCACGCAGGTCACCAACGACCTGCTCACCGCCGGCAAGGCCCGTAACGTGCGCGTCCTGGCGATCTACGGCGGCCGGGCCTACGAGCCCCAGGTCGAGGCCCTCAAGAAGGGCGTCGACGTCGTCGTCGGCACCCCGGGCCGGCTGCTCGACCTCGCCGGGCAGAAGAAGCTGAACCTGAAGCACATCAGGTGCCTGGTCCTCGACGAGGCCGACGAGATGCTCGACCTGGGCTTCCTGCCCGACGTCGAGAAGATCATCAACATGCTGCCGGTCCGGCGCCAGACCATGCTGTTCTCGGCCACCATGCCGGGCGCGGTCATCGGCCTGGCCCGCCGCTACATGTCGCAGCCCACGCACATCAGCGCCACGTCCCCGGACGACGCGGGCGCGACGGTCGCGAACACGAAGCAGTTCGTCTACCGCGCGCACAACATGGACAAGCCCGAGATGGTCGCGCGCATCCTCCAGGCCGAGGGCCGGGGACTGGTGATGGTGTTCTGCCGCACCAAGCGCACCGCGGCCGACCTCGCCGACCAGCTCAAGCAGCGCGGCTTCGCCTCCGGCGCGGTCCACGGCGACCTCGGCCAGGGCGCGCGCGAGCAGGCCCTGCGCGCCTTCCGCAACGGCAAGGTGGACGTGCTCGTCTGCACCGACGTCGCCGCCCGCGGTATCGACGTCGAGGGCGTCACGCACGTCATCAACTACCAGTCGCCGGAAGAGGAGAAGACGTACCTGCACCGCATCGGCCGTACGGGCCGCGCGGGCGCGAAGGGTACGGCGATCACCCTGGTCGACTGGGACGACATCCCGCGCTGGCAGCTGATCAACAAGGCGCTGGACCTGGGCTTCAGCGACCCGCCCGAGACGTACTCCACCTCCCCGCACCTCTTCACCGACCTCGGCATCCCCGAGGGCACGAAGGGCATCCTGCCGCGCTCGGAGCGCACGCGCGCCGGGCTGGACGCGGAGGAGCTTGAGGACCTGGGCGAGCCGGGCGGCCGCGCGCCGCGCGGGCGTGGCGGCCGGGGCGGTCGCCCCGACCGGGACGAGTCCCGCTCGGCCGAGCGCGAGCGTTCCCCGCGTACGCCGCGCCGCCGTCGCCGCACGCGCGGCGGGACTCCGCTGGACGCGCCGGGTTCCGCCGGCGCCACCGCGCCCGAGACGGAGGCCACGGCTCCCGTCGCCGGTGGCACGGCCGAGGCGGAGGCCGTCACGGCTCCGCGCACGCCGCGTCGCCGTCGCCGTACGCGCGCCGGTGCCTCGGCCGAGGCCGCGCCGGCCGCGGTCGTGGAGACCTCCGCGTCCGCACCGGCGGAGAACGCCGTCGCGACGGCCGAGGGCACGAGCACCGAGGCCCCCGAGACGGCCGAGAAGCCGCGCCGGCGCCGCACGCGCCGGTCGGAGACGGCTGTCGTGGAGACGCCTGCCACCCAGGCCCCGGCGGTCGAGCCCGAGGCCGCGGTCACGCCGTCGGCCGCACAGGCCCCGGTGACCGAGGTGGTCGCCGAGACCGCCCCGGTGACCGCGGAGCCCGAGGCCGCCGGCACGCCGCGCCGCCGCACCCGCAAGGCCACGGCTCCCGCGGCCGAGACCGCCGTCGACACGGCCGAGGCCACCGAGGCCAAGCCGCGCCGCACGCGCAAGACGGCCGCCGCCACCACGGACACGGAGGCGGTCGAGGCCAAGCCGCGCCGGACCCGCAAGACGGCGGCGTCCACGGCGGAGGCCGCCGTCGACACGGCCGAAGCCACCGAGGCCAAGCCGCGCCGGACCCGCAAGACCGCCGCCGCCGCCACGGACACCGGCACGGACACCGGCACGGACACCGCCGAGGCCAAGCCGCGACGGACGCGCAAGACCGCCGCCGCAGCCGCAGCCGAGGCCGTCGACACCGCCGAAGGCACGGAGGCCAAGCCCAAGACCCGCCGTACCCGCAAGGCCGCCGAGCCCACCGCGCCCGCCCAGGCCGCCG
>NZ_JBNCNM010000005.1:122010-359271 GCF_049846985.1 Streptomyces sp. DT190
AGATCCCGGCCCAGACGGCTCAGGAGCCCGACGCCACGGCGACCAAGCCGCGCCGCACCCGCAAGACCGCGGCGTCCACGGCGGAGACCGCCGTCGACACGGCCGAAGCCACCGAGGCCAAGCCGCGCCGCACGCGCAAGACGGCCGCCGCCACCACGGACACGGACACCGGCACGGAGACCGCCGAGGCCAAGCCGCGACGGACGCGCAAGACCGCCGCCGCCGCAGCCGAGGCCGTCGACACCGCCGAAGGCACGGAGGCCAAGCCCAAGGCCCGCCGTACCCGCAAGGCCGCCGAGCCCACCGAGCCCGCCCGGGCCGCCGAGATCCCGGCCCAGACGGCTCAGGAGCCCGACGCCACGGCGACCAAGCCGCGCCGCACCCGCAAGACCGCGGCGTCCGCCAAGGCCGAGGCCACCGCCTCGGAGGACGTGGCGGAGGCCAAGCCCAGGGTCCGCCGTACCCGCAAGGCCACGGCCGCCGCGGAGTCCACGGAGGGCTGACGCAGCCTGTTCGACGGCCCGGTTCCCGCGCGGGAACCGGGCCGTCGGCGTTCTCCCGGGCGCCCGGCCGGTGCCCGCTCCCCCACCCGCTACCCTCACCCCGTGACCAGCCATCCCGCCTTCCCCCCGCCCCCGGGCGCCCGCGCGTACCGGCTGCGCACGGCCCGGGGCGAGTTCGCCGTCGTCGACTCGTCGCCGGAGGCGGGTGCGGAGGTCAGGGGGGTCGTCCTGATGCTGCCCGGCTTCACCGGGAGCAAGGAGGACTTCCGGCTGCTGCACGAGCCGCTCGCGGCGCGGGGGTACCGGGTCGTCGCCGTGGACGGGCGGGGCCAGCACGAGTCGGGCGGCCCGTCGGACGACGAATCCGCCTACGCCCGACCCGAACTGGCGCGGGACGTGCTCGCGCAGGCCGCCGCGCTGGGCGGGTCCGTGCACCTCGTGGGGCACTCGCTCGGCGGGCAGATCGCCCGGGCCGCCGTGCTGCTCGATTCCTCGCCCTTCCGCTCCTTCACCCTGGTCTCGTCCGGTCCGGCGGAGATCTCGATCTCCCAGCAGCAGCGGGTGAAGCTGCTCAGGGACGCGCTCGCCGTCATGTCGATGGCGGAGGTGTGGGAGGCCATCCAGGCGATGGGACCGCCGGAGGAGGTCGGCGGGCCGGCCCGCGGGCTCGGCGACCAGGACCAGCTGCGCCGCCGCTGGCTGGGTCACAGCCCCGCCCAACTGCTGGCGACCGGGCGTCAGTTGTGCACCGAGCCGGACCTCGTCGCGGAACTCGCCGCGTTGCCGCTGCCGTTCCACGTCCTGTCGGGTGAGCGCGACGACACCTGGCCGGTGCCGGTCCTCGACGACATGGCCGTCCGGCTGAACGCCCACCGCACGGTCGTCGCGGGGGCCGAGCACTCCCCCAACGCCGACCGTCCTGCGGAGACGGCCCGGGCCCTCGCCGACTTCTGGGACCGCCTCGGCGCGGCCTGCGGCTCCTGAGGGCCTGTTGCCGGACCGGTCCGCGCCCCGCGGCAGATACCGGGTACCGGTCCCCTCAGGCCCTGGAGGGCCGCTGTCTCCGGGGGTGGTCCGTCGCGATCGGCAGGCTGCGCAGGGTCAGCGCAGCCGGCGGAGGCAGCGGCCGGTGGGCCGTGTCGGCGCGGAACGACTGGAGCAGATAGGCCACCAGGCGCCGGGACGCCGCACCGTCGTCCGGCAGGGCTGTCACCAGAGCGCAGTGTGTCAGCAGGACCACGACGAGGTCGGACGGGTGGAAGTCGGCCCGCAGCGCGCCCGACGCCTGGGCCCTGCGCACCAGGGTGGTGAAGTCCCGCTCGGCTCGCTGCCGCGCCCGCGTGTGCTGGGACGCGCTGTCCGGGAAGGCCGCGAGGAACGCGGCCGGGAACCCGCGCTCCTGTCGTTGCAGGGCACAGACCGTCTCGACCAGCTGCTGGAAGCCCTGCCACGGATCGGATGCGGCCAGGGCCTCGGTGAGCGCCCGCGTGCAGGCCTCCATCTGCTGGGCGAACGCGCCTCTCACCAGGGCTTCCCGGGTCGGGAAATGCCGGTACAGCGTCGCCACGCCCACCCCGGCCCGCCGGGCCACGGTCGCCATCGGGGCGTCGATCCCGTGCTCGGCGAAGACCGCGCGGGCGGCGGCGAGGACGCGCTCCCGGTTGCGCCGGGCATCGGCCCGCACCCCGTCGCGGCCCGTGATCCGAGAGGATTCCGCTCTCACTGTCTCTCGCTTCCGTTCGAAACGGACGATCGCGTCCGCTTGGAGCTTACGGTCGACGCCAGATCCCCGTGGGCCCCCCGCAGGCAAAGGCGCGACGATGGACGACCGCATGATGAAGGCAGTGCTCCACGACCGCTACGGCGGTCCCGACGTGCTCTACACGGGCCGCGTGCCTCGCCCCGAGCCGGCCCGCGGCGAGGTCCTGGTGAAGGTGTACGCGTTCAGCGTCAACGGCGGCGAACTGGCGGCTCGCGCCGGCCGTGTCCGCCTCCTGGGCGGCCGGGGTTTCCCCAAGCGCGTCGGCTTGGACTTCACCGGCGAGGTCGCCGCACCGGGGGCCGGGGTCACGCGGTTCGCGGCCGGTGACCGTGTCTGGGGGGTCCTGGGCCGCACCTCCGGGTTCGGCAGCGCCGCCGAGTACGTGACCGTGCCCGCCGAGCGGGTCGGCCGGCTCCCCGACGGCCTTGATCCGGTGGCCGCCGCCGCGCTGCCGGTGGCCACCACGGCCATCACCGCGCTGCGGGACAAGGCCGGGCTGCGCCCCGGCGAACGACTCCTCGTCCGGGGCGCGGCGGGCGGTGTCGGCAACGCCGCCGTCCAGCTCGGACGGGCGTACGGCGCGCAGGTCACGGGCCTGGCCCGGGCGGCCAACCTCGACTTCGTCCGCGGGCTCGGCGCACACGAGGCCGTCGACCACCGGGCCGTGCGGCCGGCGGAGCTGGGCCGCTTCGACGTGGTTCTGGACACCGCGGGGACCGGCCTGCGGGCGTTCCGGCGCCTGCTGAGGCCCGGCGGGCGCATGGTCACCATCGCCTTCGACCTGGAGCGGCCCGTCGCGTCGCTCGGCTACCTCGCGGCCAGCACGGTCCACGGATCCGGCCGGGTGCGCTTCTTCAGCGGCAACCCCACGCGGGCGGACTTCGACGACCTCGCCCGCCATGTGGTCGAGGGCAGGCTGAGGCCCGCGGTGGACAGGGTCTACTCCCTGGAGGAGACGGCAGCGGCACACCGGGCGCTGGAGGCGGGCGGCGTCCGGGGCAAGTACGTGGTCAGAGTCGCACCGGGCCTGCGCGGAGACGCTGATCACGGCCACGCGTGAGGGCGGCGACGGGGATCGCGCGTCGGCCGGGGCTGGAGCCGGGCGCGTTCCCGGTGAGGTCCCGGCGTCTTCGCCGCACGGCCTAGTACTGCGTCTGCAGGTGCTCCCAGAAGCCGTCGCGCAGGGCCCGTCGCAGATCCGCCTGTCCGCGCAGCGAGTACTGCAGCAGCCCCTCCGCCTCCACGAGCAGGTCCTGGTCGACCGAGCCCGGCAGATAGGGGTGTCCGGGCAGCAGTTCCACCAGTGCGTCCCGGCCCCGCGCCGCCAGCCACTTCGCCGAGATCTGCGCGCCGACGAACCGCACGTCGTCGCGGGTGGGCCGGCCCGCGGTCGTCTCGTGGGCCGGGGCGGTGCGGCGGGAGACGTACGGCTTGAAGAAGTCGAGGTCGAGGGTGCGCTGGCTGTCGACCTCCCACAGCAGCGGCTCGGCCTGGTTGCGGCCCTCCGGTGCCTCGATGCCCCAGAGGTGGACGCGGGCGCCGTAGCCCTGGGCCGCCTCGACGGCCGACACCAGGTCCTCGTCGCCGCCGAGCAGGGCCGCGTCGCTGATGGCGCGGTGGCGGGCGAGGGACTCCAGGTCGGAGCGGATGAGGGAGTCGACGCCCTTCTGCTGGTTGTTGGCGTTGAGGTTGCCCAGCCGTACCTTCACGTCCGGCAGCTCCGCGATGGACTGCTGCTCCGCCGTGTGGATGCGGCGCCGGGCGCCGTCGTACCAGTAGACCCGCAGCAGCCGGCTGTCCGCGAAGATCGTGCGGGCCCGGTCGATGAGCGCGTCGATCAGGCCCTCGGCGTCCAGATCGAAGGCGCGCCGGTCCTCCGTCCCGGCCACCAGGCGCCCCGCGGCCGCGTACAGGTACCCCGCGTCGACGAAGATCGCGTGGGTCGAGGGCGTCTTCGCCACCTCGGCGAGCATGCGCAGGAGCAGCTCGTTGGTGCGGTCGATGCGGGCGCCGAGCGCCGCCAGGTCGTCGTTCATCGCCTCCATTGTCCCGGCGGTCACGCAACGAACACAACCGGTCCCGGTCGGTCTCGTAACGACACTCTTACGGCTCGGTAATTAGCCGTTCGAAAAATTTCCTTAGCGTAGGGAATGTTTGACCCAGGCATCTCTGTTGACCCATACGGAACACCGAGCACCGCAGCCGGTGGGCCGCCACACAAGTAGTTCTCCTCAGGAGGATGACCAGACGAAGGGAGAAGCCCTTGCGCTTCGAAATCATGCGACTCGACGACGTGGACGGCACGCCTGTGGACACCACCGTCGTGGACGCCGCCTCCGTCAACCGCATCGTGCAGCAGGCCGCCGCCATCGGGCAGCGCCTGTGGATCCGCCCGGCCGAGACCACGGCCTCATAACGCGCGCGGCTCTCCCACACCTCGCAGCCCCCGCTCGGCATCGGCCGGGCGGGGGCTCCGCTGTTGCGGGCCGCCCCGGCCGGGGGCGTACTGGCCGGAGGGGACGCCGAGAGCGAGAACGGGACGGTGGGCCGCATGGCGGTGACGGGCCGGTCGAACGAGCGACTGCACGACCAGGTGCTCGCCGAGGCCGCGCAACGGTACGAGGAGTCGTCCCCGGAGCGCGAGCGTGTGGAGAGCAGGATGGCGGCAGGGGTGCGTTTCCCGGACGCCCCGGACGCGCTCGCCGTCCGCGCGGACCGGATCCTGGGCCGGGGCGGTCTGTCGCCCACGGCGGTGGTGGCGGACATCCACGGGGAGGCGATGGACCTGCCCGGCGCCAACGAGCGCATCATCGACCTGTCCAACGAGCTGCAGGCCTGGAGCTTCCTGCCGCGCGGGGTCAGGGCCGGGGCCTCGGTCGCCCGGATCACCCTGCGCCGTGACGGCCGTGAGCTGCCGCACGGCACGGGCTTCCTGGTGTCGCCGCGGCTGATGATGACCAACCACCACGTGCTGCCGGACGAGGACTTCCCGCGCCACTGTTTCGCGGAGTTCAACGCGCAGGTCACGATCGACAACCAGCCCGACACCGTCGTCCGCATGGAGTTCGATCCCGGCACGTTCTTCGCGGCGGACCAGCGGCTCGACTTCGCCCTCGTGGCGGTCGCGCCCGCCCAGGACGGCCGCACGGCGGGTGAGATCTTCGGCTGGAACCGGCTGAGCGTGCAGATCGGCAAGCTGGTCCTCGGCGAGAAGGTCAACATCATCGGTCACCCGGACGGACGCCTGAAGGAGATCGTGCTGCGCGACAACGCCGTGCTCGTGCGGCTCGACGACTTCGTCCACTACCGGACCGACACCCGCCCCGGGAACTCGGGCTCCCCGGTCTTCAACGACCAGTGGGAGGTCGTGGCCCTGCACCACAGCGGGGTGCCGAAGAAGGACGACCAGGGACGTATCCTGCGCCGGGACGGCCGGCCCTGGGAGCACGGCGACGGCGACGACGCGATCGACTGGGTCGCCAACGAGGGCGTGCGGATCAGTTCGGTCCTGAAGCACCTGGCGGGGCTGGACCTCGATGCCGGGCGGCGCGCCCTGCTGGCCGAGATGGGCCCGGACTCCGGACTGGACCAGAGCACGGCCGTCGCACCCGGGGCATCGCTCGGTCCGGCGGTGGACGCGCGGCCGACGAGCCGCGCGGCGTCGGACGGCGGCGCCCACGCGGCCACGGCCTCGCGGGAGAGCGGGACGTCCCGCCCGGCGGACCGGACCGGACTGCGTGCCCGGAGCACCGCCTTCGGCGGCCGGAAGCACCTGGTCTTCCTGCACGGCAGGGACCAGCACGGCAAGAAACCCGTGGACCTCCGTCTGAACTGGACGGCCGGCCTCAACAGCGGTCTCACCCTCGCCTCACTGCCCGCGCTCGATCCGCAGGACGTGTGGTTCCCGTACTACGGCACCCGCCTGCACGACCTGGTGAGCGGCCGGGAGAGCACGAGCGAGTCCCTCGACCTCGACCGGCTCGGCGCCGCCGCTGCCGCCGAGGTCTTCGCGGCGCAGTCCCCCACCGGCTCCTACGAGCGGCTGATCCACGAGGCGGCCACCCGGGCCGGCATGCCCCAGAACGGGCCGGCCACCACGGAGGGCTTCGGATCGGGCCTGGTCGGGCCGCTGCGCCCGCTGAGCTGGCTCGCCGCCCGCTCCGACCTGGACGAGTGGACGATCGCCACGTTCCTGCGCGACGTCGACCTGTACCTCGGCGACAGCGCCGTGCGGCAGGCCGTGCTGGACAGCGTCCTGGAGACCATGCCCACGACCGGCGAACTCGTGCTGGTGACGCACAGCCTGGGCACGGTCGTCGGCATGGACCTGCTGACCCGCCTGCCCGAGGGCCTCGACCCCGTCCTGATGGTCACGGCGGGCAGCCCGCTGGGCCTGGACGGCGTCAACGAGCGGCTGCTGGCCCGCGGCCCGCACCGGCCGCCCCGGGTCCGCGACTGGGTCAACGTCTGGTGTCCCACCGACGGGGTGGCCATCGGCTGCCCCCTGGAGGACGAGCGCTGGGGCAAGGTCACGCAGCCGGCCGTCCCCAACGGCCGGGACCGGGCGCACCAGATGGAGGCGTACCTCTCCCACCCGGGAGCGGCCGGCCCGATCGGCTCGGCCCTCACGCGCCGGGACTGACGTCAGCTTCCCTGGATGACCTGCGTGACGCCGTTGATGATCTGCTGCACGGCGATCGCGGAGAGCATCATGCCCGCGAGCCGGGTCACCAGGACCACGCCGCCGTCCTTGATGATCCGGATGATCACCAGCGAGTAGCGCATCACCAGCCACAGCACGACGTGGATGGCGAGGATCGCCGTCCACACGGAGACCTGCGCGGTGACGGTGTGGGCCTTCTGCACGGCGAGGATGACGGACACGATGGCCCCCGGCCCGGCCAGCAGCGGCATGCCCAGCGGCACCAGCGCGACGTTGACGTCCTTGGTCTGCTGCGGCTCGTCGGTCTTCCCGGTGAGCAGGTCGAGCGCGATCAGCAGGAGCAGCAGTCCGCCCGCGATCATCAGCGCGGGCACCGAGACGTGCAGATAGTTCAGGATCTGGTGCCCGAGCAGCCCGAACACGGTGATGACGCCACCGGCGACGCAGACGGCCTGGAACGCCATCCGCTTCTGCACCTTCCCGGGCCGCCCGGCGGTCAGCGCGAGGAAGATCGGGGTGATCCCCGGGGGATCCATGATGACGAAGAGGGTGAGGAAGAGGGAGCCGAAGACGGCGAGGTCGAACATGACGGTGATGGCCTTGCGAGTGAGAGCGGAACGCGCGCGGGGCAGCGGTCGTCACCGCTGCGGGCGGGCGTTGCGCGGGGCGGAACGGGTGGGCACGCCCGGCGGCGCCGGGTGCCTGGGAAACGGATCTTCGGGAGAGGAACCTCAGACGGCTCCGCCGGCCCCCGGCACGGGGAAGGCCCCGAACGCCCGGCGCGTGATCTCCCCGTACACCTCGGGATCGGTCGTGTACTCCCCGAGCACGCAGCTCTTCCGGCTGCCGTGGTAGTCCGAGGACCCGGTCACGAGCAGTCCGAGCTCGGCGGCCAGCCCCCGCAGCCGCGCGCGCGTGTCGGTGTCGTGGTCCATGTGGTCGACCTCGATGCCGTCCAGCCCTGCGGCCGCCATCTCGGCGATCGCGGCCTCCGGCACGGTCCGCCCCCGCTTGCTGGCCGCGGGGTGCGCGAACACGGCGACCCCGCCCGCGCCCTTGACCAGCCGGATCGCCTCGAACGGATCGGTCTCGTGCTTCTCCACGAAGACCCGGCCGCCGTCGGCCAGCCAGTCCTGCGTGAAGGCGTCGTTCACGGTCGGCACGACACCCAGCTCCACGAGCGCGCTCGCCACGTGCGGCCGCCCGACGGACCCGTCACCGGCGATCCGCGCCACCTGCTCCCAGGTCACGGGCACGCCCAGCTCCTGGAGCTTGGCGATCATGCCCCGGGCCCGCGGCACGCGGTCGTCGCGCACCAGCTCCCGCTCGGCGAGCAGCGCGGGCTCCCGCGGGTCGAAGAGGTAGGCCAGCAGGTGCATGCTGATGCCGTCGAGGCGGCAGGAGAGCTCGGCCCCGGTGACCAGGGTCAGCCCGGGCGGCAACGCGGCGACCGCCTCGGCGTGCCCGCGCGTGGTGTCGTGATCGGTGAGCGCGACGACGTCCAGCCCGGCCGCGGCGGCCTTGCGCACCAGCTCGGCCGGCGTGTCCGTACCGTCGGACGCGGTGGAGTGGGTGTGCAGGTCGATGCGCACGACGCGGACTCCAGACACGGGACGGGGCGGACGGGGCTGCTCAAGGATAACCGCATGTACGGCACCCGCTGTCACACCTGAAAGGCCCCGGCGCCCCCTACAAGCCGGGCGCTAGGGTCCCAGCAGCCGCGGCGACAGGGCGCCGCAGGGCACCAGCTCGACCTCGGCCCCGGCCTCCCGCAGATCCGCCAGCACCAGCTCGTCGTACATCAGCAGCCCCGACTGCTCGGGCCACACCACGGCCCACAGCCACAGCCCCAGCGCCTCGCCGGCGAACACGGCCCGGTCCTCGGGCGCCCCGGCGACGTGCCAGAGCGGTGTCGGCCGCCCCGCGGCGAGCACCTTCGCCTGGGCCGGCTTCCCGACGTCCATGAAGGGTCCGGGATCGGGCCCGTCGATCCCGGCGTACCGCGCCCCGAGTCCGACACCCAGCTCCTCGGCGACGAGGATGAGCTCGCCCATGCCGCCGAGCGGTCCGGGACCCGTGCAGGCGACGGCCGTCGCGCGACCGCCCGTGCGGTCGTCCCCCGCGCAGGCCACGCCCGTGAACAACCAGCCCACCGGCAGCGGCCACGGCATCCACACCGGCACCTTGGTCCGGTGCACCACGACGTTGAGGGCGTCGACGCTGGGCGGTATCACGGGCTGCACCGGATGAACGGTGCCGTGCACATCGCACTGCCACGAGTCGGAGAAGAGGCCGGGAGCCCTGACCCGGCCACCGCACTTCGGGCAACTGGGTTCGCCCCTCATAGGGCCCCACGGTCCTACCCCGGCCCCGCCGCGTCAAGGACGATCACCCATCCGGACGGAACCCGTCACCGCCCATATTGCATGCACCTTGCATTAATTAGCCTTGCTAACTTAATGTGTGTATATACCAACTACTGCTGTCTCGGGAAAGGGAGCACGCATGGACCCCCTCGACGCCGGAGCGGGCGGCCTCCTGAAGCAGCCCACGTCCGTGTGGGCGACCGCCGGGGCGGCGGTCGTCGCCTTCATGGGCATCGGGCTGGTCGACCCCATCCTGCCGTCCATCGCCCGGGGCCTGGACGCCACGGCCGGGCAGGTCTCCCTGCTCTTCACCTCGTACTTCCTGATCACCGCCGTGGCGATGCTGGTGACCGGGTTCGTCTCCAGCCGCATCGGCGGCCGCAGGACCCTGCTGCTCGGCCTCGCGTTCGTGGTCGTCTTCGCCGGGCTCTCCGGCACGTCGGGATCGGTCGGCGAACTGGTCGGGTTCCGGGCGGGCTGGGGCCTCGGCAACGCGCTCTTCGTCTCCACCGCCCTCGCCGTCATCGTCGGCGCGGCGGCCGGCGGCAGCGCCGCCGCGATCCTGCTGTACGAGTCGGCCCTCGGCCTGGGCATGGCGTGCGGCCCGCTGCTGGGCGCCCTGCTCGGCGACGCCAGCTGGCGCTACCCGTTCTTCGGCACCGCGTTCCTGATGGCCGTCGGCTTCCTGTGCATCGCGGTGTTCCTGAAGGAGCAGCCCAAACCCGCCCGCAGGACCTCGCTGCTGGACCCGATCAGGGCCCTCGGCCACGGCGGCCTCGCCTCCGCGGCGATCTCGGCCTTCTTCTACAACTACACGTTCTTCACCGTGCTGGCCTTCACGCCGTTCGTGCTGGACATGAGCCCGTACCGGTCGGGGGCGGTGTTCTTCGCCTGGGGCGTGCTGCTCGCCGTCTTCTCGGTGATCGTGGCGCCGCGCCTGCAGCAGCGGTTCGGCTCGCTGCGGGTGCTCGGCGGGTCGCTGGTGCTGCTCGCGGCCGACGTCCTCGTGCTCGGCTACGGCTCCCACACCACGGCCGTCGTCTGCACCGTCCTGTCCGGCGCCTTCATCGGCGTGAACAACACCGTCTACACCGAACTGGCCCTCGGCGTCTCGGACGCGCCCCGCCCGGTGGCGAGCGCCGGCTACAACTTCGTGCGGTGGTTCGCCGCGGCGGCCGCCCCGTACTTCGCGCCCAAGATCGAGGAGTGGACCGACGTGCACATCCCGTTCGTGGTGGCGGCCGTCACCGCGGTCGCGGGCGCGCTCGTGGTCGCCGTACGGCGCAGGGCCCTCACGCTCCCCCAAGCTCTCGACTCCGCTCGAGCAGGGGGGACCCCCACCGCCGAGGAGCCGGAGCCCCGGCACGCGACCGAGGACGGGGCCGGCGTCTTGGCCAACTGACGCCCCCGGCCGCGGGTTTGGTGAGCTTGCTCACTCCAGCGGGACGGACTTCCGGGACGGGTCCCGCAGGTCCGTCCCCTGGTTCAGCCACCGCTCCTGCAGCGCCTGCGCGCCGTGCACCCGCTTCCAGGCGGCCTCGTTCGGCGTCATCGGCAGCAACGGCAGGAACCGCACGGGGTCCAGGGGCTCGTCGAGCTCCAGGTCCTCGACCAGGCCGCCCGGCTCCGCGACCAGCACCGAGGTGAAGGCGGCCCCGGGCCACAGCGGTTCACCGACGTCGAGGGAGGCGCCCGGCGCCACGACCAACCCCTCCACCTGCGGGGACGCGGCGAGCACGGCGAGCGGCCTGAGCACCTTGTCGGTGTCGGCCAGGCCAGCCCGGACCGAGAGGACCAGCTCCGCGCGCGGGCCCTTCACGGGGTCGGCGACCACCGCCGTGGGATCCGTCATGGGGTGCGCGGACATGCCGAGCGTGGCGTAGCGGACGATGTCGCCCTCCTGGAAGCGGAGCACCTCTATGCGGTCCGTGCCCAGGAAGGTGACGGCCGCACGCGCGTCCGGTTCGCCCAGCGCCGTACGCAACCGGGCCTCCACCAGAGGAAGAACATCTGCCATGCGGCGAGCATAGAACTCGTCAGTAGCGGGCAAACAAGCGCCTTGACACGTCGGGCGGCTGGTACTCTTGCCCGGTGGTTCGGGGCAGCACGCAGAAGCGTCGCGATCAAGCCCCGACGCCGAAGGAACTCCCTTACGAGGGACCGGCCGGAGGAGGTGGGACTGCAATGGATCGAAGTCGACCGTGCAGTAGCACCACGCTCTTCCCGCCGCTGACGTAGCTGTTCTGGCTCTGGCTGGTCGCCACCTCTCGCACTCGCTTCACGCGGAAGAGCGCTTCGTTTCGCTTTGCCTGATCTGCCTCAGTAGCTGAATCAGTGACGAGACTCGCCACCGCGACGGTGCGGTGCTCCCCGCTTTGTGGACGTGCCAAACATCATCGGTCCCAACGTCCTCATTCCGGGTAGTTCCACCTGTCGGGTCCGGCGCCTTTTCGTTGCCTGTCGCGAAGGAGCCCGCCATGTCGATGATCCGCGACCTGCGCGCCGCCGTCCGCCCGTCCCGCGTGTCGCTGCGCAAGGACGGCGGTCCCTACGACGCCACCCGCAGCCCCGCGGCGACCTCCGCCGTCGTCGACTGCGCCGTCTACCGCGACGGCCGCCGCATCGAGACCGACGCCCCGCTGACCCCGCACGAGGCGGTGCGCGTGGCGCGCCGTGACGGGGGGTTCGTGTGGATCGGCCTGCACGAGCCGACGGAGGCCGAATTCGCCGGTATCGCCAGCGAGTTCGGTCTGCACCCGCTGGCCGTGGAGGACGCCGTCCAGGCCCACCAGCGGCCCAAGCTGGAGCGCTACGACGACTCGCTCTTCACGGTCTTCAAGACCATCCACTACGTGGAGCACGACCAGCTCGACGCCAACAGCGAGGTCGTCGAGTCCGGCGAGGTCATGTGCTTCACCGGCCGGGACTTCTTCATCACCGTCCGGCACGGCGGCAAGGGCTCGCTGCGGGCCCTGCGGCGCCGGCTGCAGGACGACCCCGAGCTGCTGGCCAAGGGCCCCTCGGCCGTGCTGCACGCCATCGCCGACCACGTCGTCGACGGCTACATCGCGGTCGCCGACGCGGTCCAGGACGACATCGACGAGGTGGAGACCGACGTCTTCTCCCCCGGCCGCAAGGGCGCGCCGCGCGGTTCGGACGCCGGCCGGATCTACCAACTCAAGCGCGAGGTGCTGGAGTTCAAGCGGGCCGTGTCGCCGCTGCTGCGGCCCATGCAGCTGCTGAGCGAGCGGCCGATGCGGCTGATCGACCCGGACATCCAGAAGTACTTCCGGGACGTCGCCGACCACCTGGCCCGGGTCCAGGAGCAGGTCCTCGGCTTCGACGAGCTGCTCAACTCCATCCTCCAGGCCAACCTCGCCCAGGCGTCCGTGGCGCAGAACGAGGACATGCGGAAGATCACCTCCTGGGCCGCGATCATCGCCGTGCCCACCATGGTGTGCGGCGTGTACGGCATGAACTTCGACCACATGCCGGAGCTGCACTGGCGGTACGGCTACCCGGCGATCATGGGCGTCACGGTGGTCATCTGCCTGGGCATCCACCGCACGCTGAAGCGGAACGGCTGGCTGTGAGCGGCGTGGATAGGCTGGCGGCCATGACAAGCGAGCTGCTCGGCCAGGCCCTCGTCGAGGAGGCCACGAAGAAGTCCGGCCTCATCTGGGTCCAGGGCCCCGACGGCCCGGCGCGCGCGCTGTGGCACGTGTGGCACGAGGGCGGGGCCTGCCTGGTCGGCGACGGGCCCGGCGAGCAGCCGCTGCCGGGCCTGACCGACGGGGCCGAGGCCCGGGTGACGGTCCGCAGCAAGGACAAGGGAGGCCGGCTGGTCTCCTGGACGGCCCGGGTCAGGCAGCTCGCACCGGGTTCCGAGGCCTGGGACGCGGCGGTCGGCGAGCTGAAGGGCAAGCGGCTGAACGCGCCCGACGGCGAGGCCATGACCGGGCGCTGGGCCCGCGAGTGCCGGGTGCTGCGTCTGGAGCCCACCGGGGCGCGGGCGCCGCTGCCCGACGGCTCCCTGTCCGAGCCGCCGCTGCCGTCCCCGGCGACCACCCGCCGCCCGGTCCCGGCGGGCCTGCCCCGCCTGCTGCTGAAGAAGCGCAAACGGGCCTGACGGCCTACGACGCCGGCAGTTGCTTGCCGTAGTCCACCGTCTCGTTCTTCTCCGGCTCCCTGAGGGCGAAGTCCTCCCCCCAGGCGGAGAACGTGAGCGTGCCCGCCCCGCCCGCCCGCTCCAGGCGCAGCGGATACGGCTTGCCCTCCAGGGAGACCTCCAGGGTGCCGCCGGAGCCCTTGTCGCCGGTGATGCGGATGGTGCGGACCCCCGCCTGTTCGTCGTGCCCGTCCGTCGCCAGCGAGCCGTGCAGGGTCAGCAGACCGTCGAGGAGGAGAGCCTTGTCCGTGAAGCCGCTGAACTTCCTGTACGAGGGGTCGCCCTGCGGCACCTTGACGAACTTGCCGTCGAGCTTGGAGGCCGCCGCCGCGTCCGTCGCGCCCTCGCCCTGGTCGTCGCCGTGACTCCAGAAGTCCGCGTCCGCCTTGACGAAGAGCTCGTCGCCGACGCGCAGCAGCTTGAAGGTCGTGCCCTTGGTGGTGACCGAGCCGTCGCCGCCGTCGTCCTTCAGCCGCATGTCGAGCGCGTAGGTCCGTCCGCCGCTGACGACGCTGCCGTGCACCCGGACCGCCCCGGCGTTCTGGGCGGCCGCGCGGGTCTTGCTCTGGATCTTGGCGGCGGGCAGTCTGCCCACCCCGTTGGTGCCCTCGTTCGGATCCTCCGCGCAGCCCGTCAGCACCGTTCCCGTCACGAGCAGTGCGCACGTCGCGGTCGCGAGTGCGGCACCGCGGCTACGGCTCTGGCGAATCGGAGTCACAGGTGGGGCTGCCTCTCTGACGGGAGACCTGAACGGCGTACCGCAGGGTACCGGGGACGTGCGGGCAGGTCGGAGCCGGTCCGTCCGGACCGGCCGCCCACGCGGGCCCGATCGGGACGGGCTAGCCTGAAGCCCATCCGAGCGGGCAATTCGGAAGACACAGCTACAAAGACAGGCACGACGTCAGGCAGTCCCACACGCATCAGGAACCACCCCGTACGCAAAGGAGCCGCGGCCATGGCAGCGGGCGCCCCCCGGATCTTCGTCTCGCACCTCTCCGGTGTCGCCGTCTTCGACCCCGCCGGTGACCAGGTGGGCCGTGTCCGCGACCTCGTCGTCATGCTGCGGATGGGACAGCGACCACCGCGGCTGCTCGGCCTCGTCGTCGAACTCGCCACCCGCCGCCGCATCTTCCTGCCCATGACCCGGGTCACGGCCATCCAGTCCGGCCAGGTCATCACCACCGGCGTGCTCAACGTCCGGCGTTTCGAGCAGCGGCCCACCGAGCGGCTGGTCTTCGGGGAGCTGCTCGACCGGCGCGTGACGCTCACCGAGAGCGGCGAGGAGGTCACCGTCCTCGACCTGTCGGTGCATCAGCTGCCGGCCCGCCGGGAGTGGGAGATCGACCGGGTCTTCGTCCGCAAGGGCAGGAAGGGCGGAGCGTTCCGGCGTGCCAAGGGCGAGGCCCTGACCGTCGAGTGGACCGCCGTCACCGGCTTCACCCTGGAGGAGCAGGGACAGGGCGCCGAGAACCTGCTGGCCACCTTCGAGCAGCTGCGCGCGGCCGACCTCGCCAACGTCCTGCACCACCTCTCCCCCAAGCGCCGCGCCGAGGTCGCCGCCGCCCTGGACGACGACCGGCTGGCCGACGTCCTGGAGGAGCTGCCGGAGGACGACCAGATCGAGATCCTCGGCAAGCTGAAGGAGGAGCGCGCCGCCGACGTCCTGGAGGCGATGGACCCCGACGACGCGGCCGACCTGCTGGGCGAGCTGCCCACGGACGAGCAGGAGCGGCTGCTGAGCCTGATGCAGCCGGGCGACGCGGCCGACATGCGGCGCCTGATGTCGTACGAGGAGCGCACGGCGGGCGGTCTGATGACCACCGAGCCGATCGTGCTGCGTCCCGACGCCACCGTCGCCGACGCCCTCGCCCGCGTCCGCAACCCCGACCTCTCCCCCGCCCTCGCCGCCCAGATCTACGTCTGCCGGCCGCCCGACGAGACCCCGACCGGCAAGTACCTCGGGACGGTCCACTTCCAGCGCCTGCTGCGGGAGCCACCGCCCTCCCTGGTCAGCTCGATCGTGGACAGCGACCTGCAGCCGCTCGACCCGGAGGCCGACCTGCCGGCCATCGCGGGCTTCTTCGCCACGTACGACATGGTGGCGGCGCCGGTCGTCGACGAGGCCGGGTCGCTGCTGGGCGCGGTGACCGTGGACGACGTCCTCGACCACATGCTCCCGGACGACTGGCGGGAGACGGAGTTCCACCTGGCCGAGGAGGAGGTGGCGACCGATGGTTCCTGAGCGCGAGAGCCCCCGCGAGCGCACGCCGGCCGGCGCCACCGCCGCCTCCCGGCCGCGCGCCACCCGCCTCGACCAGCCGGGCGTGCCCAGGCGCCGCATCCTGCCCGAGTACGACCCGGACGCCTTCGGGCGGCTGTCGGAACGCATCGCGCGCTTCCTCGGCACCGGACGCTTCCTGGTCTGGATGACGGCCGCCATCATCCTGTGGGTGGCGTGGAACACCCTCGCCCCGCGCGACCTGCGCTTCGACGAGTACCCGTTCATCTTCCTCACCCTGATGCTGTCGCTGCAGGCCTCCTACGCCGCCCCGCTGATCCTGCTCGCGCAGAACCGGCAGGACGACCGCGACCGGGTCAACCTGGAGCAGGACCGCAAGCAGAACGAGCGGTCGATCGCCGACACGGAGTACCTGACCCGCGAGGTCGCCTCCCTGCGGATCGGCCTGGGCGAGGTCGCCACCCGCGACTGGATCCGCTCCGAGCTGCAGGACATGCTCAAGGAGCTGGAGGAACGGCAGAACGGCCATCGCCACGACACCGTCGTATTCCCGGCGGAACGGTCGGGGGGACGTGACGCAGACGACCGCTGACGGCCTTTCCTACGCCCCGGTACGGCGCCGTACCATCGACCCTATGGCTACGGAAGACGCGGTGCGCGAGGCACTGGCGACGGTGAACGACCCCGAGATCCACAAGCCCATCACCGAGCTCGGGATGGTCAAATCCGTGGAGATCGGCGCGGACGGGGCGGTCGCGGTCACCGTGTACCTGACGGTCTCGGGCTGCCCCATGCGGGACACGATCACGCAGCGCGTGACCGAGGCGGTCTCCCGCGTCGAGGGCGTCACCCGCGTCGACGTCACGCTGGACGTGATGAGCGACGAGCAGCGCCGCGAGCTGGCCTCCGCCCTGCGCGGCGGCCAGACCGAGCGCGAGGTGCCGTTCGCCAAGCCGGGCAACCTGACCCGGGTCTACGCGGTCGCCTCCGGCAAGGGCGGCGTCGGCAAGTCCTCGGTGACGGTCAACCTGGCGGCGGCGATGGCGGCCGACGGCCTCAGGGTCGGTGTCGTGGACGCCGACATCTACGGCCACTCCGTGCCGCGCATGCTGGGCGCCGACGGCCGTCCCACCCAGGTCGAGAACATGATCATGCCGCCGTCGGCGAACGGCGTGAAGGTCATCTCCATCGGCATGTTCACGCCGGGCAACGCCCCGGTCGTCTGGCGCGGCCCGATGCTCCACCGCGCCCTGCAGCAGTTCCTGGCGGACGTGTACTGGGGCGACCTGGACGTGCTGCTCCTGGATCTGCCGCCCGGCACCGGCGATATCGCGATCTCCGTCGCCCAGCTCGTCCCGAACGCGGAGATCCTGGTCGTCACCACTCCGCAGCAGGCGGCGGCCGAGGTCGCCGAGCGCGCGGGCTCCATCGCCGTCCAGACCCACCAGAAGATCGTCGGCGTGGTCGAGAACATGTCCGGCCTGCCCTGCCCGCACTGCGGCGAGATGGTCGACGTCTTCGGCACCGGCGGCGGCCAGCTGGTCGCCGACGGCCTGACCCGCACGACCGGCACCACCGTCCCGGTGCTGGGCAACATCCCGATCGACGTCCGCCTGCGCGAGGGCGGCGACGAGGGCAAGCCGGTCGTCCTGACGGACCCGGACTCCCCGGCGGGCTCGGCCCTGCGCGCGATCGCGGGCAAGCTGGGCGGCCGCCAGCGGGGCCTGTCGGGCCTGTCCCTGGGGATCACCCCGCGGAACAAGTTCTGAAGCACCCTCGGGGGCAGAGCGCCCTGAGGGGCACGGGGAACCGCGCGAGCCACCACATCGCACCCGCAGCCGCCCGCGCGGCGTAGCCCCACGGCGAAGGGGCCCCACGGCGAAGGGGCCCCACGGCGAAGGGGCCCCACGGCGAAGGGGCGCCGAAAACCCGGCGCCCCAAAGAACTCACGCGTACGCGGCGATGTCCTTCACCACGGCGAAGCCGAGCCCGTACGCGCTCATGCCCCTGCCGTACGCCCCGACGTGCACGCCCGCCGAGGTGGAACCGGCGAGCACCCAGCCGAACTCCGACTCCCGGTAGTGGAACGCCGTCGGCACCCCGTCCACGGGCAGCGACAGCGTCGACCAGTCGGGCCCGTCGAGGTCGTCGGCCAGCACCCAGGCCGTCTCGGTCTGCTGCTCCAGCCAGTCGTCCCGCAGCGCGTGGTCCATCTGACCGGGCCAGGTGAAGGACAGCAGCCCCACCCCCGCGAGCCAGGCCGCCGACGACACCGACGTGGCCTCCAGCAGGCCCGTGCCGTCGGCGCTGCGCCGCGAAGGGCTGGCCGCCACGGTCACCACGACCGCGAACTTCTCCTTGGACTCCTGGTCGCCCCCGGCCGCGTGCTCGTTGCGCACCGTGGGTTCGTCGCCGTGCCCGATCGACCCGTGTTCGACGGCTCCGTCGGCCGTCGTGCCGACCTGCATCAGCCAGCGCGGCCCCGTGAAGGCCTCGTCGAGGCCGTACCACGGGAAGGGCGCGCGCAGGTAGCCGTCGACCGTGCGCCGCGCGGAGGGGAGCTGCTGTCCGCCCTCCGCGGCCGGCGCCTGCGCGACTGCCCCACTCGTCGTCTCCATGTGCCCGAGCCCTCCTCGCTCTCGTCGAACCGGGCGGCCCGCCCCCCTTCGGGCGTACTCGACCGGTTCGCACAACAACTCGGCAGCATAGCCACACCGCCGCGAGCAGCAGGGAAACCGCCCGGCGCGTGGGCCGCACGGGCGCCTCGTTCAGGCCGTAGACAGCCCGACCGGAGTATGAAACGCGTCACGCGCGCCGGGGCGCCGCTCCCCGGCGCGTCCGCTCAGGTGGCGTCCGCGTCGAAGGGTGGACGGTCGTCCCGGTCGGGGGTCTCGGGCTTCTTGGTCATGTCGATACGGCCACCGGACGAACCGGCGCCGGCGGACGAGGAGGTCCCGTCGGAGTCACGGCCGTGCACGGCGTCGGTGACCTCGGCCATCTCCTTCTTCAGGTCGAAGCCGTTGCGGATCTCCTTGAGCCCCAGGTCCTCGTTGTCCAGCTGCTTGCGGATGAACGTCTTGGGGTTCAGGTCCTCGAACTCGAAGTCCTTGAACTCGGGGCCCAGTTCCTCGCGGATGTCGTTCTTCGCGCTCTCCGAGAACTCACGGATCTTCCGGATCGTGCGCGTCACGTCCTGGATGACCTTGGGGAGCTTGTCCGGACCGAAGACGAGCACGGCGAGGACGATGAGCGTCACCAGCTCGAGCGGTCCTATGTCATTGAACACCTGAAGCTCCTTGCGATGTCCTCGGTCCTCGGCCCTCGGTGTGGTCGGTGCGGGTCTTGCCGTGGTCCGGGCCGGCTCCACGGTACCCGGCGATCCTGTCCGACCGGTACCGTCCCGAGACCTCTGCGTACGGGGAGTGGGAGCGCTTTCCCGGTTGTTTGCCTGATCGGCCCCTGGTGGGACTCGATGCGTCGTCTTCGCACGGGCCGGACCGCATGGGGGTCAGCCGCCCGAGGATCCGAGGACGAGCGAGACCGTCCGCGCCTTGCCGCCGCGCTCCACGGTCAGCTCCAGCCGGTCGCCCGGGCGGTGCGCACGCGTCTTGACGATCAGCTCCTCGCCGGAGTGGATCCGCCGGCCGTCGACCTCGGTGATGACGTCGCCCGCCTTGATGCCGGCCCTGGCGCCCGGGCCGCCCGCGGTGACCGGCGGCCCGCCCTCGCTGCCCTCCGTGTCGACACGGGCGCCGTCACCCGTGTAGTCCATGTCCAGCGTGATGCCGATCACCGGGTGGGTCGCCCTGCCCGTGTTGATCAGCTCCTCGGCGACGCGCTTGCCCTGGTTGATGGGTATGGCGAACCCGAGACCTATCGAGCCCGACTGGCCGCTGTCCGGGTCGGAGCCGCCCCCGGCCGAGCGGATGGCCGAGTTGATACCGACGACCCGGCCCTTGGAGTCGAGCAGGGGGCCGCCGGAGTTGCCGGGGTTGATGGGCGCGTCGGTCTGCAGCGCGTCGACGTACGACATGTCGCTGCCGTCGCCCTTGTCGCCGCCGGCCGTGATGGGCCGCTGCTTGGCGCTGATGATGCCGGAGGTGACGGTTCCGGCCAGGTCGAAGGGCGCGCCGATGGCCACGACCGGGTCGCCGACCTGCACGCTGTCCGAGTTGCCGAGGGGCAGCGGGGTGAGGCCGCTGACGCCCTTCACCTTCACGACCGCGAGGTCGTAGCCGCTGTCCCGGCCGACCAGCTCGGCCTCGGCGGTCTCCCCGCCGTTGAAGGTGACGGTGATCTCGCCGGTGGTCCCGGCGGGCCGCACGACGTGGTTGTTGGTGAGGATGTGGCCGCGGGTGTCGAGCACGAAGCCGGTGCCGGTGCCCTGCTCGCCTGAGCCGCTCACATGCAGCGTGACCACGCTGGGCAGGGCCCGTCCGGCGATCCCGGCCACACTGTCCGCGTCCCGCGCGACGGCCTCCTTCCCGGCCTGCGGCAACTCGACCGTCCCGACGCCGCCGTTGCGCTCCAGGTACGTCCCCACGAGCCCGCCGATGCCTCCGGAGACCAGGGCCAGCGCGACGGCCCCGAGCACCAGCGCCTTCCTGCCACGCCTGCGCCGCTGCTCGGTGCCCGGGACCGGCGCCCCGGTCTGCTGCAGGGGGCCGGGAGCCGCCCAGGGGTCGTAGCGGCGCCAGGGATCGGGGGTGGGGGCGTCGGCGAAACCGGCGGGGGCGGGTGCCGGGATGCCCGGGGGCGTCGCCTGGCCCGGAACCGGTGCCGGGATGCTCGGGGACGGCGCCTGGCCCGGAACCGATGCCGGGATGCTCGGGGACGGCGCCTGGCCCGGAACCGGCGCCGGGCCGCCGGGAGCCGGCACGTACGGGGCGGGCGCCGGAACGCCCGGGGCCGGGTGCGGGACACCCGGGGCGGGCGCCGGAACGCCCGGAGCCGGGGCCGGGGCTCCTGGCGCCGGAGCGCCTGACGGCGACGGCACCGGCGTGCCGTGCGCGACAGGGGCTCCCTGCGCGTCCGGCACGGCCGCCATGCCCTGCGCCGGAGTCGCCATGCCCTGAGCCTGAGCCGCCGCCGGGTGCTGGACGGGCGGCGCGGGCGCCCAGGGGCCCGGTTCGCCGTAGGGCGGGGTGCTGTAGGGGTCGGGGTCGTGCAGAGGCCTGGGGGCGTCCTGAGCGGGCACGGCGGGCACGGTGGCAGGGCTCCCGGCGGTACCGACAGCGCCACTGTCACCGCCCCGGGCGGAAACCGCCTCGGGAGCCCGGCCCGCAAAGCCTTCGGCATCCGCCTCGGGGGATCCGGCCGCGTTCCCGGAGAAGTCCGTCCCGGGGACCCGGGCCGCGCTCGCGTCGGAGGCCACCTCGGGAGCCCGGTCGGCATAGCCTGCGGCATCCACCTCGGGCACCCGGCCCGCATTGCCTGCGGCATCCACCTCGGAAACTCGGCCCGCATAGCCCTCGGCATCCACCTCGGGGGACCCTGCCGCGTTCCCGGCGGACACAGTCCCGGGAGCCCGGCCCGCGCTGTCGGCGGACACGGACTCGGGAGCCCGGCCCGCGTCGACCGCGGCATCCGCCTCCGAGGACCCTGCTGCCCGTCCTGCGGACACCGACTCGGGGCGCCCTGCCCCGATCCCGGCGGAAACCGCCTCGGAGGACCCCACCGCGCTCCCGGCGGACGCCACCTCGGGCGCCCCCGTCGCGTCCTCGGCAGGCACCGTCCTGGCGGCCTCTGCCGCGCCCTCGGCAGGCGTCACCCCGGGCGTCCCTGCCACGCTCCCGGCAGGAGCCACCTCGGGCGCCCATTCCGCAAGGGCCCCCACCTCACGGGACTCCGCCGCACCCCCGGGCGGCATCGACGCGGCGTCCGGGTGGCGCAGTTCGTAGTCGCCCGTGTCCTCGTCCTGCCGGGCCTCGGGGCGGGCCAGTTCGAAGTCTCCCCCGGTGTCCCTGGCCGGGGCGGGCGTCTCGTCGGCCGGCGGCTCCGCTCCCGCGGGGTCCTGCGGCCGTGGACGACCCCACCACTTCGCTTTCGTGGGCTTCCCCTCGTTCATGCTCTCCCCACAGCACAGCCGCGGCACGGCTCGTCAGCGGTGGCCGCAGTTCGTCGAATCGGCGCCCGGACACAGCTCGGCCGCGGGCACCACCCCCGGATTCAATCAGGTTCGCGGGCCGGTGCGCAGAGGCCGGTCAGCGGGCCGTGCGCGAGGAAGCGGGGGCCGAGGGGGACGGGGCCGCCTCCGGCAGCGGCACGGCCAGCAGGGGCGCGGTGATCTCGGGGAGCGCCGACCAGGAGGTCAGGACGGCCGGCGGGGCCGCCTCCAGCGGACGTATCAGCGGGGACATGGCGGCGGCACCGGCCACCACCGGTGCGGTCAGCGCGTGCACGGCGCCGTGCCGGGCGGAGGAGGGCGGCGGCACTCCGGGGAGCAGCGGCGCGGCCACCTCGGTCGGGGCGACCGCGGTCTGGCCGAGCGGGTGCTGGCCGTGCACCTGTCCGAGCAGCGGTCCCGCGCCGCGGCGGCGCTGGGAGTCGGGAGCCGTCGCGGCACCCGTGCCCTGCGTGCGCATCGGCGTCACGTTGCTTCCCGAGCCCGAGCCGCTCCGGGCCTCCGTGTCGGTCGGGGTGCCCGCGGTGACACCGCCGAGCGCGATCGCGGCCAGGGACACCGCCCCGGCGGCGACGAAGGCGAACCGCAGCCGCGAGGACGAGCGGTCCGGGTCGGACCGGCCGACGTCGTGGATGCGGAAGCCGCGGCTGCCCGGGGGGAGACCGCCCTGGTCGGCGGGAAGGCCGCGCTCACCCGCCGCGAGACCCCTCCCCGCGGAGGACGGCAGGGGGGAGAGATGCGGTCGGGACGGGGCGTAGCCGAAGTCGAACCGCTCACCGCGCTTGGCGGGGAACGCCCCGGACGAGCCGAACCGCCCCGACAGCCCGCCGGGCAGCCCCGGGCCGCCCGGCGGCAGCTCACCGTCCGGGCCGCCGCCCGCGGGTAGTCCCTGCAGGCGGGCCAGGAAGCTCTCGGAGGGGGGCGGCGGGGCCGCCTCCGCGAAGACGTTCTTCAGCCGGCGCTGGGCGTCCACCTCCGCCTTGCACTTCGGGCAGGTGGCCACGTGCGCCAGCACGCGCTCGCGCGCGTCATGACCGAGCTCTCCGTCCACCAGGGCGGACAGTCGGTCTCCAAGGTGCTGCTCTGCGAGGTGTCCCTCGGAAGCTTTGGGCTGTGATCCGCTCACGCGCTCGCGCCCCCTCCTCCCAGGGCGGGGATGCGGGGCACGAAGGAGCGGCGCTCGGCGCGCGCCTCCGGGGAGCGGTGCGCGAGGGCCTTGCGCAGCTGGGAACGGCCGCGGTGGATACGCGAGCGGACCGTGCCGAGCTTGACGCCCAGGGTCGCGGCGATCTCCTCGTAGGACAGTCCCTCGATGTCGCACAGGACGACCGCGGCGCGGAACTCGGGGGCGAGGGTGTCGAGGGCCTGCTGGACGTCCGCGTCGAAGTGGGCGTCGTTGAACACCTGCTGGGGGGTGGGCTCCTTGCTGGGCAGCCGCTCGGCCGCGTCGTCGCCGAGGGCGTCGAAACGGATGCGCTGCTTGCGGCGGACCATGTCCAGGAACAGGTTCGTGGTGATGCGGTGCAGCCAGCCCTCGAAGGTGCCCGGCGTGTAGGTCGACAAGGAGCGGAAGACGCGGACGAAGACCTCCTGCGTGAGGTCCTCCGCGTCGTGCTGGTTGCCGGTGAGGCGGTAGGCGAGCCGGTAGACCCGCCCGCTGTGCGTGCTGACGATCTCCTCCCACGTGGGCGGAGTCCACGCCTGCCCGTCCGCGTCGGTGGCGAAGGTCGCGGTCTGGGCGGAGCCTGCGGCGTGGCTGTGGTCAGCAGTGTCGTTCACGGATGTCGGCCTGCCCGCCGATCCGAGGAAGCGCCGGAGCACTCCTCCCCGATCCACAGGCGCGGCCGCACCTCCCCTGTCAGCTCTGGTGGTGTCCAGTGGAGCCCCTACCATAGCCACCTCGCCCGTTAGGACCGGATAAGCGGTTTTACGAGAATTTGATCTGGGCTGATACGCCTCGTACTGCTGCGTCGGCACTTGCTCGGCGTCCATATCCACTGCCTGCCCCCCGTCCCGGCCCGCGCCGCTCGCTCATCCCTTTAAACGACCGGTCCCATCTGCGGGTTCCCGAGCCCAACGGATACAGTCACGCCCAGGCATCCACGGGGACAGGAGAGGGTCATTACCGGCAACCGGCAGACGAGCTGGGCGTTCGCCGACGCCTATGTCGCCGAGGACGAAGCGCTGCACTGGGCCCGGGACCGGGCCCGTGAGGCAGGGCTGCGCTCGGTGTCGCCCGGCACGGGCGCCGCGCTGCGGTTGCTGGCCGCCTCCGTCGACGCCAAGGCCGTCGCCGAGATCGGCACCGGCTGCGGTGTCTCCGGGATCCACCTGCTGCACGGCATGCGGCCCGACGGTGTCCTGACGACCGTGGACCCCGAGCCGGAGCACCAGCAGTTCGCCCGGCAGGCCTTCCGCGCCTCCGGCTTCGCCAGCAACCGGGCGCGCTTCATCCCGGGCCGCGCCCTGGACGTGCTGCCCCGCCTCGCGGACGCCGGCTACGACCTGGTCTTCTGCGACGGCGACCGGCAGGAGGTCATGGACTACCTCGCTGAATCGTTGCGTCTGCTGCGGACCGGCGGGCTCGTCGTGTTCGAGGGCGCCTTCGCGAACGGCCGGACGGTGGACTCCGGTCCGCAGCCCACCGAGGTGCTGCGGCTGCGGGAACTGCTGCGCGCGGTGCGCGAGAGCCAGGAACTGGTGACGTCCCTGCTGCCGGTGGGCGACGGTCTGCTGTGCGCCGTGAAGCGCTAGCCCCCGGGCACGTTAGCGCCGCCGAAGCCTGGGCAGGCGCAGTCATGGGTGAGAAAACAGCCGCCCCGGCACCTCATGTGATGCCGGGGCAGCTGAAAGGGTATGGTCGCTTGCGCGTCAGCCGACGACCTTCTTGAGGGCGTCGCCCAGGGCGTCGGCCTCGTCCGGGGTCAGCTCGACGACGAGCCGACCGCCGCCTTCGAGCGGAACGCGCATGACGATGCCCCGCCCCTCCTTGGTCACCTCGAGCGGGCCATCACCCGTCCGCGGCTTCATGGCCGCCATGCTCGTACCCCTTCCTGAAACCCAGCTCAGTCAAAGCCGACGGCCCTGAAGAAGGGCACACGTGCGGTTCCTTGTGGCAGGACACGCGACACCGGCATCGAACACATTGCTTCCAAGCCATTATCCCGCATCTCAGGACCCGATGACCAACATCGGTCGGCATCGCTTGGGCAACGCACGCGAGCAAAACCACTCAATTCGGCGATGAGACTGCGATACTCCGCCCCCGCACACACGTCTGCCGAAGGAATCCGGACGAGAATTCTTTGACGCAGGTCACACGGGCGCTCCGGTTCCGCGCCGGCGATCTCCGTCATGCTGTCCTGCAGACCGGGACGTACCAGTGGGTACGTCCCCGAGCCGCGACGCGGAGGGGATACGCCATGGCCGACACCGTGCTCTACGAGGTGAGCGACGGGCTCGCGACGATCACGCTGAACCGCCCGGAGGCGATGAACGCGCTGAACGTGGCGACCAAGGTCGCGCTGCGGGAGGCGGTCGAGTCCGCGGCGGGCGACGCCGCGGTACGGGCGGTGCTGCTGACCGCGGCGGGCGAGCGGGCGTTCTGCGTCGGGCAGGACCTCAAGGAGCACATCGGGCTGCTGGCCGCCGACCGGGAGTCCGGTTCGGGGCAGACGATGAGCACGGTGCGGGAGCACTACAACCCCATCGTGCGGGCCCTGGCCGGGGCGGCGAAGCCGGTGGTCGCCGCCGTGAACGGGGTGGCGGCGGGGGCCGGCTTCGGGTTCGCGCTCGCGGCGGACTACCGGGTCGTGGCGGACACGGCGGCGTTCAACACGTCGTTCGCGGGCGTCGCGCTGACCGCGGACTCCGGGATCTCCTGGACGCTGCCGCGGGTCGTCGGACCGGGGCGCGCCGCCGACCTGCTGCTCTTCCCGCGGAACATCGGCGCGCAGGAGGCGTACGAGCTGGGGATCGCGAACCGGCTGGTACCGGCCGCGGAGCTGCGGGCGGAGGCCGAGAAGGTGGCGCGGGCGCTGGCCGGGGGGCCGACCGTGGCGTACGCGGCGCTGAAGGAGTCGGTGGCCTTCGGGCTGACGCACTCGCTGGAGGAGACGCTGGAGAAGGAGGACGAGCTGCAGACGCGGGCCGGGTCCTCCGAGGACCACGCGATCGCGGTGCAGGCCTTCGTCAACAAGGAGAAGCCCAAGTACCTGGGCCGGTGAGGGCCCGGGGCCGGCCCGGCGCGCCCCTCACGGGGCGCTCCGGGCCGTGCACGTCTGAAGGTGATCGTTCACCAGGCCGCACGCCTGCATCAGGGCGTACGCCGTCGTCGGGCCCACGAAGCGGAGCCCGCGCTTCTTGAGCGCCTTGGACAGGGCCGTCGACTCCGGGGTGACGGGCGGGACGTCCGCGAGGGTCTTCGGGGCCGGGCGGCCCGCCGGGTCCGGGGCGTGCGACCAGATGAGGGCGTCCAGCTCGCCCGGGGACCAGGTCGCCAGCTCCCGGGCGTTGGCGAGGGTCGCGTCGATCTTGGCGCGGTTGCGGATGATGCCGGCGTCGGCCAGCAGCCGCTCGCGGTCCTCGTCCGTGAAGGCGGCCACCGAGGCGATCCTGAAGTCGGCGAACGCGGCGCGGAAGCCCGGGCGGCGGCGCAGGATCGTGATCCAGGACAGGCCGGACTGGAAGGCCTCCAGACTGAGCCGCTCGAACAGCGCGTCGTCGCCGTGGACCGTGCGGCCCCACTCCTCGTCGTGGTAGGCCACGTACTCGGGGGCGGACAGGGCCCAGGGGCAGCGGGGTTCGCCGTCCGGGCCCAGGAGGGCGGCGCCGTCGCTCACGGCCGGTCCTCCTGCCCCGGGGCGGGCTTGTCCATGGACACCCGGTGCTCGCCGGGCGCGTGCAGCGGGGCGTGCGAGGAGGACGCGCGGGCGCCCGCCAGGGCCGACTCCAGGTCGGCGATCCGGGCGTCGCGCTCGGCGAGTTCCGCGCCCAGGCGGCTGAGGGCGTCGTCGACGTCGGCCATGCGGTAGCCGCGGGCGGCCAGCGGGAAGCGCAGGTCCTCCACGTCGGCGCGGCTGACCGGGCGGTCCGGCGGCAGCGGGTCCCGCAGCCGCTCGGGGGCCGCCTCGGGGAGCGGGCCGTTGTCGCCGCCGCCCACCACCGCGAGGGTCACCGCGCCGACCACGACGGCGAGCGCGACGACCAGGAACAGGAACATAACCATCGCGGGGCCCCCACGGTCGGACGGATCGGAGTCGCCCAGCACTCCGAGTCGGATGTTGTCAGGCTCCGATCGTGCCATGTGCCCGCGCCCGTTAGGGTCGCAGGCGGCGGAAGACGGGACGTACCAGGGAAGGTCACAGGGGATGCTCAGGCTGGGCAAGCGGGAATTCGGGCCGCACGAGCCGGTGATCATGGCGATCGTGAACCGGACCCCTGACTCCTTCTACGACCGGGGTGCCACCTTCCACGACGAGCCGGCCCTGGCCCGCGTGGAGCGGGCGGTGGCCGAAGGGGCCGCGATCATCGACATCGGCGGGGTCAAGGCCGGGCCGGGCGAGGAGGTCACGGCCGAGGAGGAGGCCCGGCGGACGGTCGGGTTCGTCGCGGAGGTGCGGCGCCGGTTCCCGGACGTGGTCATCAGTGTGGACACCTGGCGGGCCGAGGTCGGCGAGGCCGTGTGCGAGGCGGGTGCCGACCTGCTGAACGACGCGTGGGGCGGGGTGGACCCGGGCCTCGCGGAGGTCGCCGCGCGCCACGGGGTGGGGCTGGTGTGCACGCACGCCGGGGGCGCCCGCCCGCGGACCCGGCCGCACCGGATCGAGTACGACGACGTCATGGCCGACATCCTGCGGGTGACGGTCGGGCTGGCCGAACGGGCGCTGGCCCTGGGGGTACCGCGGGAGTCGATCATGATCGACCCGGGGCACGACTTCGGCAAGAACACCCGGCACAGTCTGGAGGCGACGCGGCGGCTGGAGGAGATGGTCGCCACGGGGTGGCCGGTGCTGGTGTCGCTGTCCAACAAGGACTTCGTCGGCGAGACGCTGGACCGGCCCGTCACGGAGCGGCTGGTCGGCACGCTGGCGACGACGGCCGTCTCGGCGTGGCTGGGGGCGCAGGTGTACCGGGTGCACGAGGTCGCCGAGACGCGGCAGGTGCTGGACATGGTCGCGGCGATCGCGGGGCATCGGGTGCCGTCCGTCGCGCGACGCGGGCTCGCCTAGCAGGGGGCCAGGGGGCGGTGCGCGCCCCCCGGACTCCACACGGCCCAGGTCGGACTCGGCCTAGCGGCCGGCCTCCTTCGACACCAGGGCCACCGCCTCGTCCACGTCGTCCGTGACGTGGAACAGCAGCAGGTCCTTCTCGGCCGCCTTGCCCTGGGCGATCACCGTCTCACGCAGCCAGCTGACCAGGCCGCCCCAGTACGCGGTGCCGAACAGGACGATCGGGAAGCGGGTCACCTTCTGGGTCTGGACGAGGGTGAGGGCCTCGAAGAGCTCGTCGAGGGTGCCGAGCCCACCGGGCAGGACCACGAAACCCTGCGCGTACTTGACGAACATCATCTTCCGCACGAAGAAGTAGCGGAAGTTCAGGCCGATGTCGACGTACGGGTTCAGGCCCTGCTCGAACGGCAGCTCGATGCCGAGGCCGACCGAGATGCCCCGGGCCTCCAGGGCGCCCTTGTTGGCCGCCTCCATCGCGCCGGGGCCGCCGCCCGTGATGACCGCGAAGCCCGCCTCCACCAGGCCCCGGCCCAGCCGTACGCCCGCGTCGTACTCGGGCGAGTCCGCCGGGGTCCGGGCCGAGCCGAACACGCTGATCGCGGGAGGGAGTTCGGCGAGCGCGCCGAAGCCCTCGATGAACTCCGACTGGATGCGCAGCACCCGCCAGGGGTCGGTGTGGACCCAGTCGGAGGGGGCCCGCTCGTCCAGCAGCCGCTGATCGGAGGTGCTGCCCTGCGCCTGGTCCCGCCGCCGGAGGACCGGCCCCTGGCGCTTCTCCTCCGGCGGCTGCTTCTTCCCCTCGGGGTTGCCGGTCGCCATGTGCGCTCCCTCCGTCGTGCCTGTCTTTCCACCTCAGCGTAGATCCACGCGGGTTACGAACGAGGGACGTGAGCATGTCCGCGATCCAGCGCCGTAAACACGAAGCGCTCCGGGCGGTCTCAGGCGGTCAGCCAGTTCCGCAGGCGCTCCTCGCCGGCGAGGATCTTCGCGACCTCCACGCGCTCGTCCCGCTTGTGCGCCAGGTGGGGGTTGCCCGGGCCGTAGTTGACCGCCGGGACGCCCAGGGCCGAGAAGCGGGAGACGTCGGTCCAGCCGTACTTCGGCATCGGGGTGCCGCCGACGGCCTCGATGAACGCCTTCGCCGCCGGGTGGGACAGGCCCGGCATCGCCGCGGCGCTGTGGTCGACGACCTCGAAGCCGGTGACGCCGCAGTCCGCGAAGACCTCCCGGACGTGCGCCACGGCCTCCTCGGGGGTGCGGTCGGGCGCGTAGCGGAAGTTGACGGTGACCACGCACTCGTCGGGGATGACGTTGCCGGCCACTCCCCCGGTGATGCCGACGGCGTTGAGGCCCTCGCGGTACTCCAGGCCGTCGATGACCGGCCACCGCGGTTCGTAGGAGGCCAGCCGGGCGAGGATCGGGGCGGCGGCGTGGATCGCGTTGGAGCCCATCCAGCCGCGCGCCGAGTGGGCCCGCTCGCCCTCGGTGCGCAGCAGCACCCGCAGGGTGCCCTGGCAGCCGCCCTCGACCTGGCCGTCGGAGGGTTCCAGCAGGACGGCGAAGTCGCCCGCCAGCCACTCGGGGTGCGCCTCGGAGACGTGCTTGAGGCCGTTGAGCTCGGCCGCGACCTCCTCGTTGTCGTAGAAGACGAAGGTCAGGTCGCGGTTGGGAGCCGGGACGGTGGCCGCGATGCGCAGCTGCACCGCGACGCCCGACTTCATGTCGCAGGTGCCGCAGCCCCACAGGACGCCGTCCTCGTCGAGCCGGGAGGGGACGTTGTCCGCGATCGGGACGGTGTCGATGTGGCCGGCCAGGACGACCCGCTCGGCGCGGCCCAGGTGCGTGCGGGCGACGACGTTGTTCCCGTACCGGTCGACCGTCAGGTGGGGCAGCGCGCGCAGCGCGGTCTCGATCGCGTCCGCGAGCGGCTTCTCGGTGCCGCTCTCGGAGCGGAAGTCGACGAGCCGGGCGGTGAGCTCCGCGGCGTCCAGCGTGAGGTCAAGGGAGGTGTCGGCCATGCCGTCGACCCTAACGCGCGTTGCCCTGCGCACAGTCTTCCCACCGGGCTCATGCGACTCCGTACTCTCCAGTACCTTGTACGGCGTGCCAGAGCCGTCCTCTCCCAAGCGTCGTGGCCGCCTCTTCCGATGCGGGGCCGCCTTCGTGGCCCTGCTCGCGGTGGCCGGTTACCTCGTCGTGCAGTACGTCACCGGGGGTTCCGGCGGGCCGGGCTGCACCGTCGTCTCCGGCAAGGGCGACGGGGCGTCGTACGAGTTCACGCCCGAGCAGGCGGTGAACGCGGCGACGATCACCGCCGTCGGGACCGCGCGCGGCCTGCCCGAACGGGCCGTGACCATCGCGCTGGCGACCGCGCTGCAGGAGTCGGCGCTGCGCAACATCGACCACGGCGACCGTGACTCGCTCGGCCTGTTCCAGCAGCGGCCCTCACAGGGCTGGGGCACGCCGAAGGAGATCATGGACCCGACGTACTCGGCGGGCGAGTTCTACGACCACCTGGTCAAGGTGCCCGGGTACACGCGGCTGCCGCTGACCGTCGCCGCCCAGCGTGTGCAGCGCAGCGGCTTCCCGCAGGCGTACGCCAAGCACGAGCCGGACGCCGCGCTGCTCGCCGCGGCCCTGACCGGCCAGTCCGCGGCCACGCTGACCTGCGAGGGCCGGCCGGCCGCGACCCGGGCGTCGGGCCCGGACGGGGTGCGTGCCGCGCTGGCGCGCGACTTCGGGCGCGATGTGCTGGAGCCGGCCGGCGCGCAGGTGGACGGCTCGTCCGCGGCCGCGCCCACGCCCTCCCCGAGCGCCACGGGCGGGTCCGGCGGCCGGACGGTGACGCTGCCGGTGGACGCCGGGACGAGCCCCGCGGGCGGGCGGGACCCGGAGCGGCGCGGCTGGCAGCTGGCGCACTGGGCCGTGGCCAACGCCTCCGAGCTGCACATCGCGCGGGTGACGTACGCGGGGCGGGAGTGGGTCGCCGGGAACACCGCGCGCGAGTGGCGGGCCGCCCCGGCCGAGGGCACGGCGGGGGCGGAGCGGACCGCGGAGGCGGTCCGGATCGTCACGATGCGCTAGATCGCGCAGGGGTGCGGGCACTCACCCCCGGGGGTTACCCGTGCGCGGCGCGGCGACGGTCGGCGCGGGCCTGCACACCCTCATCCCCCGCGCGCGGGAATCCCTTGGGAACAAAGGGCGGGAAGCATTCCGCACACATTCCCGAGGGGGCCTCTTTGCCCGTTTTTATCCGCAGCCGATAATGCGACGCATTACCAACTCTTTACGTTGCGGTGCCGCAACCTTCGCGGGCTTCGAGCGGTAGTCACTGCGTCCGAGCCGGGGCGATCAACAGCCAGTCGATCAACTCCCCGACCGGGTCGGACACTTCACGAAGCTCACTGTTTCCTCCCGTCGAAGGAGCACCATGTCCCTCCCCCTGACCCGCCGGATCGCCCGTGCCGCGCTGATCGTCGCTGCGGGAGCGGCTGCCGGGGTCGGTGCGGCCGGCTCCGCCAGCGCGGCGCCCGAGCTGCCCGCCACCCCGAACCTCGGTGGGCTGACCGCCCTGGACGGGGCGAACGTCGGCAACACCGTCGACGGCGCCGCGCAGAACGTCACCCAGGCCGCGGGTGACACCGGCAGCAAGGCCGTGAAGAAGGCGGTGCCGGCCGCGGGCAAGACCGGCGGCAAGGCGGTCAAGAAGACCACCCCCGTGGCCCAGAAGACGGCCGGTGACGCGGCCGGCTCCGCCGGGCAGCTCGTCGGCGAGGCCGCCGGTTCGGCCAAGGGCGGTCTGCCGACGGACTCCCTCACCAAGGGCGGCGTGCCCACCGCGGACTCGCTGCCGGTCAAGGGCCTGCCGGTCGGCTGACACCGCGCCACGGCGCCGAAGGGGTCCGGGGAAGCTTCCCCGGACCCCTTCGGCGTGCACCGGGGCGGGCGGTCACAGGCGCCGTACGGCCGCCGCCACCCGCTCGTCCGTCGCCGTCAGGGCCACGCGGACGAACTGCGCGCCCGCGGGGCCGTAGAAGTCGCCCGGCGCGACGAGGATGCCCCGCTCCGCCAGGTGGGCCACGGTGTCCCAGCAGGACTCGCCCCGCGTCGCCCACAGGTAGAGGCTCGCCTCGCTGTGCTCGATGCGGAAGCCGTGGGCGAGGAGTGCCTCGCGCAGCAGCGTGCGGCGGGCGGCGTAGCGCTCGCGCTGGACCCGCACGTGCTCGTCGTCGCCGAGGGCCGCAACGACCGCGGCCTGCGTCGGCGCGGACGTCATCATGCCGCCGTGCTTGCGGATCTCCAGGAGCGGGCCGAGCACCGCCGGGTCACCGGCCAGGAAGGCGGCGCGGTAGCCGGCGAGGTTGGAGCGCTTGGACAGGCTGTGGACGGCGACGATGCCGTCGTAGGAGCCGCCGTTGACGTCCGGGTGCAGCACCGAGACCGGGTCGGCCTCCCAGCCCAGCTCCAGGTAGCACTCGTCGGAGAAGACCAGGACGCCGTGCGAGCGGGCCCACGCGACGATCCGGGTCAGCTCCTGCCGGGACAGGACCTTGCCCGTCGGGTTGGACGGCGAGTTCAGCCAGAGGAGCTTCAGGCCCTCGGGGTCCAGCTCGGTCGGGTCGTCGTAGACCTCGTACGCGGCGCGGGCCAGGCGGGCGCCCACCTCGTACGTCGGGTAGGCCAGCCGCGGGAAGGCCACCCGGTCGCCGGGGCCGAGGCCCAGCTGCGTGGGGAGCCAGGCGACGAGTTCCTTGGAGCCGACGATCGGCAGGACGTGGTGGTGGGTGACGTCCCGGGCGCCGAGGCGCCTGGCGACCCAGCCGGTGATCGCGTCGCGCAGCTCGGGCGTGCCCCAGACGGTCGGATAGCCCGGCGAGTCCGCCGCCGCGACCAGCGCTTTCTGGATCAGCTCGGGGACCGGGTCGACCGGGGTGCCGACGGACAGGTCCACGATGCCGTCCGGGTGGGCGGCGGCCGTGGTCTTGTACGGCGCCAGCTTGTCCCAGGGGAAGGTGGGGAGGCGGTCGGAGACTGCGGACACGGGTTCTGGCTCACTTTCTGGCCGGTACGCGCCGGGCCACGGCAAACGCCTCGGCCCCCTACGGCGATCAGCGGGCTGATCGGGCCGTACGGGACCGAGGCGGCGCTGGTGCGGGCCGCTCTTACTGGTTCTGCGGCGGCAGCGCGGCGACGAAGGGATGGTCGCGCTCGATCAGCCCCAGCTTGCTGGCGCCGCCGGGCGAACCGAGCTCGTCGAAGAACTCGACGTTCGCCTTGTAGTAGTCCTTCCACTCCTCGGGAGTGTCGTCCTCGTAGAAGATGGCCTCGACCGGGCAGACCGGCTCACAGGCCCCGCAGTCGACGCATTCGTCCGGGTGGATGTACAAGGACCGCTGGCCCTCGTAGATGCAGTCGACCGGGCACTCCTCGATGCACGCCTTGTCCTTGACGTCGACACAAGGCTGCGCGATGACGTAGGTCACGCTGTCGTTCCTCCTCGATAGGGCGCTGGCGGGCCTCCTCAGGCTCCGCCGCCTGGCGCGCGGGAGCGCGGCGTCGTCGATGCCCGCCCCTAGTATCTCCGTTCCTGGGCATGATCCGAACAGGAGGGGTGAACTGACCTGTGGAAATCTCTGCCGCCGGGCGACTGGAGGTCCGTATCACCGCTGCTGACGTGGGCAAACGGGTCTCCGTCCGGAGCTTGATCGAACATGGTGCCCCGGGTGAGAAGTTCACCGATACGGTCGGTGTTCTCACATCATGGGACAACGGTGTGCTGCTGATCACACGGAGGAGCGGCGAAAGCGTCCGCATCGCGGAATCCACGCTGGTCGCGGGCAAGATCGTGCCCGCCGCCCCGGCGCGTCGCCGCGGTCCGGCCGCCTCCTGCGAGGAACTGGGCCGGGTCGCCGCGCGGGCCTGGCGGCCCGTGGAGAGCGAGCGGCTCGGCGACTGGGAGCTGCGGGCCGCCTCCGGGTTCACACGGCGGGCCAATTCGGTGCTGCCGCTCGGCGACCCGGGGGTGCCGCTGGACGAGGCGCTCGCCGCCGTACGGCGCTGGTACGCGGCGCGCGGGCTGCCGGCCTACGTCCAGACCGCGACCGGCGCCGAGGGCGCGCAGGAGCTGCTCTGCGCCGAGCTGGAGCGGCGGGGCTGGGTGCGCGAGGTGACCGCCGAGCTGTGGGTGGGGCCGCTGGCGCCGATCGCCGACCTCGGTGACCCGGCGGGCGTCGCCCTGTCCCGGGAGGCCGACGAGGCCTGGCTGGCCCGCTATCAGCGCAAGGGGGTGAGCGAGGTGGCGTTGCGGGTGCTCGGCGCCGGACCGTCGGTGTGGTTCGCGACCGTGCCCGGCCCCGCGGAGCCGGCCGCCATCGGGCGGTGCGTGGTCGACGGGCGGTGGGCCGGGTTCGCCGCCGTCGAGGTCGACCCCGCGCAGCGGCGCCGGGGCCTCGGTACGGCCGTCATGGCCGCGCTGGCCCGGCGGGCGCTCGACGAGGGCGCGTCGGCCGCCTGGCTCCAGGTGGAGGCCGACAACGCGGCGGCGCGGGCCCTGTACGCCGGGATGGGCTTCGCCGCGCACCACGCGTACCACCACTACCGGGCCCCGGATGACGCCGGTGGCCCGCAGGCCGGTAACCGATCGTCGTGAGAGGGCACGAGCCAGCCATGCGTCCCCCGTACCCCCCGTCCCCGGAGCGCTCCGCCGAGCTGCGGCGGCGCTTCGCCGAAGAGGCCCGGTCCGAACGGCCCGATCTGTCGACGCTGTGCCTGCTGGTGGGTGCGGAGGCGGACCGTGAGCTGGACGAGGCGGGCCTGGACGCCGCGCAGGTCGAACTGGACCGCCTCGCCGGGCTGCTGCCGTTCCGGCCCGGGGGGCCGCGGGCGTGGGCGGTGGCCCTGCGGGAGCTGCTCGGCGAGCGGCTGGGGTTCCACGGCACTCCGGCGGACTACCAGCGGCTGGAGTCCTCGCTGCTGCACGAGGTGCTGGTGCGGCGCAGGGGGCTGCCGATCCTGCTGTCCGTGGTGTGGATGGAGGTGGCGCGGCGGGCGGGGGCTCCGGTGTACGGCGTGGCCCTGCCGGGGCACTTCGTGGTCGGGTTCGGGCCCGAGGAGGGGCAGGTGCTGGCGGACCCGTTCGACGGCGGGCGGGTGCTGAGCGGGGCGGACGCGGAACTGCTGGTGGCCGGGGCGACGGGAACGCGGCTGGACGCGGCGATGCTGGGCCCGGCCGATCCGCTGGACGTGGTGATGCGGATCCTGAACAACGTACGGGCGTGGGCCGCGGCCCGGCCGGAACGGTCCGATGTGGCGCTGTGGGCGGTGGAGTTGTCCCTGCTGCTGCCCTCGCACCCGGCCCGGCTGCGCTACGAACGGGCGCAGTTGCTGGTGCGGCGGGGCGACTTCCTCGGCGGCGCCACGGAGTTGGAGTCCTACGCGGAGGTCGTGGAGGCCGTGGACGAGCGGGCGGCCGAGCGGGTGCGGGGGGAGGCCTCGGCGGCCCGGGCGATGCTGAACTGACGCCGGTCGCCGTCGCGGTCCCGTCGCCGGGCGGGGGCGGCCGGTCGCCCCGGGGCCGGCCCGGCGATCGTGCGCGACGAAGCCCCCTGCCCGGTCGCGGGCAGGGGGCTTCGTCGCGCGTGCGGCGGTCAGTTCGGGGTGGTGTCGATGACCGCGGTGCGCTCCGCCGTCGTCTTGCCGCGCAACGCCTTGCGCAGCGCGGAGACGACGTCCTGCGGCAGGACCTCACGCTTGCCGGTGGCGGTCTCGATCTGCACGCCGTCGAAGGTCGTGCCGTACGCCTCCTTGAGCGCCTTCAGGTCGTACGTCTCGACGAGCTTGCCGTCGACGGCCTTGAACCCGAGGATCTTCGGCAGCGACAGCGAACCGAACGGGATGCTGTGCGCCGCGTCGGTCTGCACGATGGCCTTGGCCGACATCGCGGGCTGCGCGAAGTCCTTCAGCACCCGGTCGACCTCGGCGTTCGAGACGGTCGGCTGCTGGGTGGTGGTCGGGACGGCGACCGTGCCGGCCGACCCGGTCTCCACCTGGGTGCGGTACGCCTGCTCCACCGCCGCGGTGGACTTGGCGAGGTCGATGCCCTGGCCCGCCTTGCCGTAGACGGGGACGGCCTTGCCGTTCTGGAACTTGATGGTGCCCTCGGTGACCGAGCCGGACCTGCCGGCCGCGCTCTCCAGGGCGGCGTGCAGCTTCTCCTCGTCGACGGGCATCTCCGGGGCGACGACCCGGTGGTTGCCGAACAGCGAGCCGATCACGGAGACCGGGTTGTAGTCGCTCTTGGCAGCGGCGTCGGCGGTGGCGTCCATGTCGAACTGCAGGCCCGCGTTGTCCGGGTCCAGGGCGACCGTCCTGCCGCCCACCGACAGCTTCAGCTCCTTGCCGACGCGGTCGTCGAAGGCCTCGTCGAGCTTCTGGACCGCGCCGTCGCGGGTGGTGCCGCCGATGTCGACGCCGAGCACGGTGGTGCCCTTGGGCACGTCGGTGCGGTTCATCAGCAGGCCGGCGCCGTACAGGCCGCCGCCGGCGACGATCACGGCGGCCGCGAGCAGCACGAGCTTGTTGCGGCCCTTCTTCTTGGGCGCCTTGGCGGAGCTCGCCGGGGGCGGCGAGACGGGCTCGGGCAGCTTCGGGGCCGTGTGCGGCACCGGGCCGTCTCCGGGCGCGCCCGGGCCGAACGGCGAGGCCGCGCCGGGCTGTACGACCGGGATGCCGCTGGTGACGGTGTCCCCGGAGACGTTGTCGTGCCGGGGGCCGTAGCCCTGGCCGTCCGGGGGCTCGGGGGCCGGCTTCTGGGGAGTGAGGACAGCGGTGTCGTCGCTCAGGCCACCCCCCGGGCCTGCGGGGGCGGAACTGCCGCCGGGGGCTCCGGGTGCGCCGGGGCCGCCGCCTATGGCACCGGGGCCGCCGGGCCTGCCGGGGTCGTCGAACGCCTCGGGGCCGCCGGGCGTGCCCGGGGCGCCGAAGGGGGCGCCCTGACCGCCGGGGGCGTTGAAACCGCCGGGGCCGCCGGGGGTACCGGGACCGCCGGGTGCGTCGAAGGCGCCGGGGGCGCCAGGGCCACCGGGGACGCCGGGCTCGTGGAACGCGCCGGGTACGCCCGGCCCGCCCGGTCCTCCGGGACGCCCGCCCTGCTCGCCACCGAAGGCACCGGGGCCGCCGGGCTCGTTGTAGGCCGCGGGCCCGCCGGGGCCGCCCGTCGGCGGCGTCATCGGTCCGTCTCCGGTCACCGGCCCGCCCGTCGGGCCGGCCGGGCCCTGGGCCCCGGGACCGCCGGGAGCGCCCGGCTCGCGGAAGCCGTTGGCCGGGTTCGGGCCGCCGCTGCCGTTCTCCGAGAAGTACGGCAGGTCGTCACGGCGCGGTTCGCCGCCGCCCGGGGTGGAGCGCGAGCCGTTGCCCAGGGAGCCCGCCGCCAGAGCCTCGGTGACGTCGAAGGAGCCCGTGCCGCCGCCGTGCCCGGGGGCGACGGGGCCGCCGGTCGCACCGCCCGGGAGCCCGGCGCCGTTCGTGCCGCCGGGCCGGGAGCCGCCCGGCGCGCCCATGGAGCCGACCACACCGCCGGGCCGTGCGGCACCCGGACGTGCTCCACCGGTCGTGCCGGGCCCGGACGCGCCGGGTCCGCCCGAACCGGGGCCGCCCGCACCGGTACCGCCGGCCGCCGGGGCGGAACCGCCCGGCAGACCGGCCCCGTTGGTGGAGCCGCCGCCCTGACCGCCCGGGCCCGTGCCGGACTTGCGGGGCGCGAACCAGTCGCTGGTCGGCTTGTCCTCGGCAGCAGACTCACCCGCGCCCGCGCCCGTGCCCGCACCCGGAGCCGCGCTCCGGGGGGCTGCGGTGTGCGGCGCCGCGGGTGCCTCACCCTGCGTGTCGGTGCCGGCGGGGCTCTCCGCCTCCGTGACGGGCTTGCGCACGACGACCGGCGGAATGGGCCGCGATCCGGGGATGTTGATCCGGATCCGGGTCGTCAGCGTGGTCTCGGTCTTGCGTTCCTCCGGCCGCGTGGCCGAGCGGCCCGCGTCCGTGCCGTCACTGGAGACCGTCGGGGTGCCGTAGGGCGGCGTGCCCGACGGGTAGGCGGCTCCGCCGCGCCCGTTGGGCCCGGAGGACGGAGTGTCAGTTTCACGACTCAAGGCAGGTTCTCCCGGTTGGCTCCGCCGCCCGTCACGACCTCACGCGGGCAGCTCGGCGGCGCGCACCACCATACTGGCCACTTCTCGCCCGTATCTCAGGACCGCCGGGGAAACTCACACCGGACCCCCACGGGCGCGTCCCGGCGAAGTGGTACGTCACTTGCCAAGTCGGACGGGGGGCCCGTCCGGTTGCCGCCCCGGTCCGATGGTGGCGCAGATCACAGCCACGAGGATGCCTCCGAGGAGGAAGAGATAGGAGCCGCTCCCCGCGGCGAAGAGGAAGTCGCCCTCGGGGCGGCTGGCGGTCAGCAGGACGACGGAGAGCATCCAGCCCGCGGCGGCCGCGACGCCCCCGGAGCGGCTGCGGGTGAGGCGCGCGGCCCCCAGGACCAGCCCGGCCTCACCGGCGAGGGCGAGGATCAGACCGCCCGGGAACCAGCCGGGCTGCACCAGCGCCCCGGCCGTCCCGACGACGGCTCCGAGCACGAAGATGCCCAGGAGCGCGGCGGCCCGGCCGGCGGAGGGGGGCCGCACCGGCTGGGCGAGCATCGGGCCGCGGTCGCTCATGACGCCTCCCCGATCCCGGCGAACAGGTCCGTCTCCCGCTCGCCGGCGCCCCGCTCGCCGTGCACCAGCTCGTAGTACTCGGTCGTCAGGATCGGCTGGGCGAGTTCGTTGGACAGCACGAAGTAGGGCTCCGCCACGGTGATCTGGGTGGCGTGGGCGCGCATCGCGGCGGCCTTGGCGGCGGCGTGGGCGGTGCCGTCGATCACGGTGGTGATCCGCTCCTCGGGCACCACGCCCGGGACGTCGTCGACGGCGGCCGCCTTGGTGAAGGGGGTGCCGGGCAGGTCCTCGCGGAGCCGGGCGAAGGCCTCCTCCACCACGGGCCGGGGCACCCGGTTCCAGTAGACCTTGGGGATGCGCCAGCCGGTCCCGGCGGCCAGTTCGGCGGCGCGCATGGCGACGCGGTGGGCCTGGATGTGGTCGGGGTGGCCGTAGCCGCCGTTGTCGTCGTAGGTGACGAGGACCTGGGGGCGTACCTCGTGGATCACCTCGACGAGGTGGGCGGCGGCCTCGTCGACGTCGGCCTGCCAGAAGCAGGCGGGGTCGTCGTTGTCCGGCAGGCCCATCATCCCGGAGTCGCTGTAGCGGCCGGCGCCGCCGAGCAGGCGGACGTCGCGGACGCCGAGCCGGGACATGGCGGCGGCCAGCTCGCTGCGGCGGTGCTGGCCCAGGGCGGCGCCGGTCAGGTGCGCCAGCTCGGGCGGGATGACCTCGCCGCGTTCGCCGAGGGTGCAGGTGACCAGGGTGACGTGGGCACCCTCGGCCGCGTACCTGGCCATCGTCGCGCCGTTGTTGATCGACTCGTCGTCCGGGTGCGCGTGCACCAGCAGCAGACGACGGCCGGGCTGTTCCGTCATGGACCCCAGCCTACGAGGTCCGGTGACGGTCAGAACTTGATGCTGCCGATCATGCCCGCGATGTTCGTCGTCAGCTCGCTGATCGTGGGAGCGATGGTCGACGAGGCGAGATAGAAGCCCAGCAGCATGCAGACGATCGCATGCCCCGCCTTCAACCCCGACTTCTTGATCAGCAAGAAGACGATGATCGCCAGCAGCACCACCGCCGAAATCGAGAGTGCCACGGCGGTTCACCTCCAAAGATCCACGAGGGCGCGGGGGGTTCGGACTATGGGGGCATCAAATCCGTACAGCAGCCAGCAGGTTCATACCCACTATGCGACATTGATCATAACTATCCGTCCGTGCGCATCGCTCGGCGCACGGCCGCACAAGGGGGCGCATGGCCAATATGGTCAGGGCATGACGACCGAGCCTGACTCCTTCCCCCGACGGCACGCCCGCACCCAGCGCTTCACGCTCGGCGCGCCGCGTTCGTTCACCGTGGCGCCCGACGGTTCCCGTGTCGTGTTCCTGCGCTCCGGTTCCGGTACGGACCGGGCGAGTTCGCTGTGGGTCCTCGACACCGAGGGGGGCGGGGAGCGCGTGGCCGCCGACCCGCGCGCGCTGCTGGGCGGCGCCTCGGAGGACCTGTCCGCCGAGGAGCGGGCGCGGCGCGAGCGCAGCCGCGAGGGCGGCGCCGGCATCGTCGGCTACGCCACCGACTCGGCCGTGGAACTGGCCTCTTTCGCCTTGTCAGGGCGGCTGTTCACGGCGGAACTGCGGGCCGGGACGGCGCGCGAGGCGGCCGTGCCCGGGCCGGTGATCGACCCGCGTCCGTCGCCCGACGGGCGGCACGTCGCCTACGTGGCGCGGGGCGCCCTGCGCGTGGTGGGCGCCGAGGGCGAGGACGACCGGGCGCTCGCCGAGCCGGAATCGGAGAATGTCTCGTTCGGTCTGGCCGAGTTCATCGCGGCCGAGGAGATGGGGCGGGCGCGGGGCTTCTGGTGGGCTCCGGAGTCGGACCGGCTGCTCGTGGCGCGGGTGGACGACACGCCGGTACGGCGGTGGTGGATCTCCGACCCGGCGCATCCGGACCGGGAGCCGCAGCGGGTGCCGTACCCGGCGGCGGGCACCGGCAACGCGGAGGTCCGGCTGTTCGTGATCGGTCTGGACGGGGTGCGCACGGAGGTCTCCTGGGACCGGGCGCGCTACCCGTACCTGGCGCATGTGCACTGGTCAGCGGCGGGTGCGCCGCTGCTGCTCGTCCAGGCGCGCGACCAGCGCAGCCAGCTGATCCTGGCCGTGGACCCGGAGTCGGGCGCGACCCGGATGGTGCACGCCGACGAAGATCGAACATGGCTTGATCTTTTCCCCGGGGTGCCGTGCTGGAGCCCCTCCGGGCAGCTGGTCCGGATCGCGGACGAGGGCGGTGTGCGGGTGCTGGCGGTCGGGGAACGGCCGCTGACCGGAGCGCAGTTGCACGTCAGGGCGGTGCTGGACGTCTCCGACGACGACGTGCTGGTCTCGGCGTCGGCCGGCGAGGAGGCGGCGGAGCCGGAGACGGGCCAGGTGCACGTCTACCGGGTGAACGAGCTCGGCGTGGAGCGGATCTCCCAGGAGGCGGGCGTGCACGCGGCGGTGCGCGCCGGGGGCGTGACCGTGCTGGTGTCGGCGGTGCTCGACCGGGCGGGGTCGCAGGCGCGGATTCTGCGCGACGGAAAACCGACCCTGACTGTCCCCTCTTACGCCGAGAATCCTGGTATGTCCCCCCGCGTGACCCTCACCGAGGGGGGCGCACGCCGCATCCCGTGCGCCGTGCTTATGCCTCGGGACTACGCCGGTGACACCCCCCTGCCGGTGCTCATGGACCCGTACGGTGGCCCGCACGGTCAGCGGGTGGTCGCCGCCCACAACGCGCACCTCACCTCGCAGTGGTTCGCGGACCAGGGCTTCGCGGTGGTGGTCGCGGACGGGCGCGGCACCCCGGGCCGCTCCCCCGCCTGGGAGAAGGCGGTCCACCAGGACTTCACGGTCTCGCTGGACGACCAGGTGGAGGCGCTGCGGGACCTCGCCGAGCGGTATCCGCTGGACCTGTCCCGGGTGGCGATCCGCGGCTGGTCCTACGGCGGCTGGCTGGCGGGCCTCGCGGTGCTGCGCCGCCCGGACGTCTTCCACGCGGGGATCGCGGGCGCGCCGGTGACGGACTGGCGCCTGTACGACACCCACTACACCGAGCGCTACCTCGGCACCCCCGAGGAGCACCCGGAGGCCTACGCCAGGAGCTCCCTGGTCACCGAGGACGGCCTGGCCTCCCCCGCCGCGCCCCACCGGCCCCTGATGATCGTGCACGGCCTCGCCGACGACAACGTGGTGGTCGCCCACGCCCTGCGGCTGTCCTCGGCCCTGCTCGCCGCCGGCCGCCCCCACGAGGTGCTGCCGCTGTCCGGCGTCACGCACATGACGCCGCAGGAACAGGTCGCGGAGAACCTGCTGCTGCTCCAGGTGGACTTCCTCAAGCGCTCCCTCGGCCTCACGGCCCCCTGAGCGCACGGCGACGGGCCGGGGCGACATGGCGCGCCCCGGCCCGTCTACGGCACCCGCACGGCCGTACGCTGAACAGCCTGACGCGTCCGTATATCGGGACCGGGTCGACGAAGTTGCCTGCGTGTTAACGCAGTTGCGGGGGTTTGCGGGGCTATGCGCCCTCCGACGCCACGAGTTCCACCTCGAAGCCGTCCGTGTTGGCGAGGTAGGCGGCATGGTGCCCGGGGCCGCCCGCGTACGGGTAGCGGTCGGCGAAGAGGGGCGCCCAGCCGTGACCGGGCGCCTGCGCGGCCAGGGCGTCGACCCGCGCGGGAGGCCCCGCATGGAAGGCCAGATGGTTGAGCCCGGGCCGCATCCGGTCGTGCGCGGTGGGGCTCATCGCCGGTGATCGCTCGACGACGAGGTAGGCGGGGCCGAACCGCCAACTGCGGCCGTGCTCCCAGTTCTGGTGGGGCGTCCACCCGAGGCGGCCCAGGAGCCAGCCCCACTCGCGGACGGCCCGGGACAGGTCGGGAACCCACAGTTCGATGTGATGCAGCATGCCGGGATCCTCGAAGACGCCGGTTCCCGGCACCCCTGGGGGATGCCGGGAACCGGAACGGCGGCGGGGACGATCAGGCCGCGTGGACCACGTCCTTCTCCTCCGCGAAGTGGCAGGCCGACTCGTGGGCCGCCGGGGTGTCCGCACCCTTGAAGCGCTCCGGGACCGCCAGCAGCGGAACCTCCTCGGCGCACTTGTCCTGGGCCTTCCAGCAGCGGGTGCGGAAGCGGCAGCCCGAGGGCGGGTTGGCCGGGGACGGGACGTCGCCGGTGAGGATGATGCGCTCGCGGTTCGCGCGGGCCTCGGGGTCGGGGACCGGAACCGCCGACAGCAGCGCCTGGGTGTAGGGGTGCGTCGGGTGGTCGTAGATCTGCTCGTCGGTGCCGATCTCGGCCATCTTGCCGAGGTACATCACACCGACGCGGTCCGAGATGTGCCGCACGATCGACAGGTCGTGCGCGATGAAGATGTAGGACAGGTTGAACTCGTCCTGCAGGCGCTCCATCAGGTTGATGACCTGTGCCTGGACGGACACGTCCAGGGCCGAGACCGGCTCGTCGCAGATGATGATCTCGGGGTTCAGGGCCAGGCCGCGGGCGATGCCGATGCGCTGGCGCTGACCGCCGGAGAACTGGTGCGGATAGCGGTTGATGTACTCGGGGTTGAGGCCGACCACGTCGAGGAGTTCCTGCACCTTGCGGCGCCGGTCGCCCTTCGGGGCCACCTCGGGGTGGATGTCGAACGGCTCCCCGATGATGTCGCCCACCGTCATACGGGGGTTGAGCGAGGTGTACGGGTCCTGGAACACCATCTGGATGTTCCGGCGCACCGCCTTCAGCGCACGCCCGGACAGCTTGGTGACGTCCTGGCCCTTGTAGAAGACCTCGCCCGCCGTCGCCTTCTCCAGCATCATCAGCAGCTTGGCGACCGTGGACTTGCCACAGCCGGACTCGCCCACGATGCCCAGCGTCTCGCCCTGGTAGAGGTCGAAGGAGACACCGTCGACGGCCTTGACCGCGCCGACCTGCTTCTTGAACAGGATGCCCTGGGTGAGCGGGAAGTGCTTGACCAGGTTGCGCACCTGCAGGATCGGCTCGCCCCGCTCGACCGGCGCCTCGATGGCGGCGACCGCCTCCGTCTCGGAGGAGGCGTCGACGACCTCGACCTCGGAGACGTTCGGCGTGGCGTCCTGCGACTCGTCGGTCTTGCCGAGCTCAGCCATGGATCGTCTCCTTCCAGAAGTGGCACGCGCTGCCGCGGCCGACCAGCTCGCCGCCGTCCAGGTCGGTAACGGGGTGCAGCGGCGGGACGTCCGTACGGCAGATGTCCTGCGCCATGGGGCAGCGCGGGTTGAAGGCGCAACCGGACGGGATACGCGTCAGGTTGGGCGGCAGGCCCTTGATCGCGTACAGGTCCTGGCCCTTCTGGTCCAGGCGCGGGATGGAGTCCAGCAGACCCCTCGTGTACGGGTGCGCGGGGCGCTTGTACAGCTCGTGGACCGGGGCGCGCTCGACGATGCGCCCGGCGTACATCACAGCGATCTTGTCCGCGACGTCGGCGACCACGCCGAGGTCGTGGGTGATCAGGATGAGGCCCATGTTGTACTCGCGCTGCAGCTCCGCCAGCAGGTCCATGACCTGGGCCTGGACCGTCACGTCGAGGGCCGTGGTGGGCTCGTCGGCGATGATCAGGTCGGGCTCCAAGGCGAGCGCCATGGCGATCATGATGCGCTGGCGCATACCGCCCGAGAACTGGTGCGGGTAGTCGTTGACCCGGGCGGCGGCCGCCGGGATCTTCACCCGCTCCATCAGCTCGATGGCCTTGGCCTTGGCGTCCTTCTTGGACATGCCCTGGTGCACCCGGAACATCTCGCCGAGCTGGTAGCCCACGGAGAGCACCGGGTTGAGCGAGGACAGCGCGTCCTGGAAGATCATCGCGATCTTGCTGCCGCGGATCTTCCGGCGCTCCTCGTTGGACATCTTCAGCATGTCCTGGCCGCGGAAGAGGATCTCCCCCTTGGGGATGCTCCCGGGCGGCATGTCGAGGATGCCCATGATCGCCTGCGCGGTGACGGACTTGCCGGAGCCGGACTCGCCGAGCACGGCCAGCGTCTCGCCGGCGGCGACGGAGTAGTTGACTCCGTTGACCGCCCTGGCGACACCGTCGCGGGTGCGGAACTCCACGTGCAGGTCGCGGACTTCGAGCAGCGGGCGGCTCGCGTCCTCCGAGCCGTCGGCCGCGGGGCTGCCGGCCACTTCATCGATGATGGTCACGTACGCCTCCCTCAGCGCAGCTTGGGGTCGAGGGCGTTGCGTACCGCATCGCCGAACATGAGGAACGAGAGCACCGTGATCGAGACCATCACCGACGGGACGATCAGGGTGTGGGGGGCGATCCGCAGCTGCTCACGTCCACGGGCCACGTCGCCGCCCCAGGATACCGCCGTGTCACCCAGGCCCACGCCGAGGAAGGACAGCGTGGCCTCGGCCGCGATGTAGCCGCCGAGCGCGATGGTGGCCACGACGATGATGGGCGCGACCGCGTTGGGCAGGATGTGCCGCAGCAGGATCCGGGACGTCGAGGCACCGAGCGCCTTGGCGGCCACCACGTAGTCCGCCTGCTTGATGGTGATGACGGCACCGCGGGCGACCCGGGCGATCTGGGTCCAGCCCAGGAACGCCAGGGCCATGATGACGACCCACACCGTGCGGTTGTCGAAGGAGTTGAGCACCACCAGGGCACCGAGCAGGAACGGGATGCCGAGGAAGATGTCGGTGAGCCGCGACAGCAGGGTGTCGGTCCAGCCGCCGAAGTAGCCGGCGATCATGCCGATGAGCGTGCCGAGGATGGTGACGGCGACGGTGACGCCGACACCGACGGTGATCGAGGCGCGGGCGCCGTAGACGACCCGGGCGTAGATCGAACGGCCCTGGACGTCGTAGCCGAGCCAGTCCGGGGCGAAGAAGTGCCCCCAGTTCGGCTTGCCCAGGTAGTGCTTGGCCAGGTCGGCGTCGCGCGGCGAGGCGCTGGTGAACAGCCCCGGCCAGATCGCCATCACCAGCAGGAACACGATCAGCACGCCGGAGATCACGAACAGCGGGTTGCGCCGCAGGTCGTGCCAGGCGTCGGACCACAGGCTGCGCGCCTTCTCGGGGGCCGGGCCGGCGTCGGCCACGACGACGCCCGCGGTGCTCACGGTGTCACCGGGAAGGGCTTCGACCTTCTTCTCGACGGTCTTGTCAGGCATACCGGATCCTCGGGTCCAGGACCGCGTAGAGCAGGTCGACGATCAAGCTGGCGGCGAGGTAGATGAGCACCATCAGCGAGGCGATGCCCACGACGGTGGCGCCCTCACGCCGGGTGAGCGCGTCGTAGATCTCGAGGCCGATGCCCCGCACGTTGAAGATGCCCTCGGTCACGATGGCGCCGGTCATCAGGCTGCCGATCTCGATACCGAGGAAGGTGACCACGGGGATCAGCGAGTTGCGCATCAGGTGGACACCGATGATCCGGCGGCGCGGCAGCCCCTTGGCCACGGCGGTGCGCATGTAGTCGGACCGCAGGTTCTCCGCGATCGACGTGCGGGTCAGCCGGGCCACGTAGGCGAGGGAGAGGGACGCCAGCACGATGGCGGGAAGCGCGAGCTGCGAGAAGTCCGACGAGTCCGTCACGGTGGGCGTGGTGACCTGCCACTTGAACGCGAACTGGTACTGCAGCAGGAAGCCCAGCACGAAGGACGGCATCGAGACGAGGAAGAGCGTCAGGGTCAGCAGTCCGCGGTCCCGGAGCGTGTCGGGGCGCAGGCCGGCGACGACACCGAGGCCGATCCCCACGAGCGTGACGAAGGTGAAGGCGAACAGCGTCAGTCTGATCGTCACCGGGAACGCGTCGAGGATGACGTCGCTGATGGGCCGCTGGCTGGCGATCTGCGTACCGAAGTCGCCCTGGAACAGCCCCATCATGTAGTTCGCGTACTGCTGCAGGAGCGGCTGGTCGAGACCGAGCTCCTTCTTGATGCTCGCGACCACCGTCGGGTCGTACGCCTGATCCCCCATCATCGCCCGGACAGGGTCGCCGGGCAGGGCGTACATCATGCAAAAGATGATCAAGGTTGACCCGATGAACACCGGGATCATCTGGAGCAGTCGTCGTGCGACATAGCGCCCCATAGGTGCCTCCGTGAGGGGTTAACGCAGGTACGGGGGCCGTCCCCTGTCGACGAGACGGCCCCCCGTACCTCCCACCGCCACCTAGGCGGCGGCGGGTTTACGGCCGAGTGGGAAGAGCACGAACGGCTCCTCTTACTTGGTGGTGACGGCCCACACTTCGAGGTCACCGTGGAAGTCGACGTTGACGTTGTCGACGTTCTTACCGTGGCCGCCGTTGATGCGGTAGTACCAGAGCGGGATGGCCGGCATGTGCTCGACCAGCTTCTTCTCGACCTCCTGGAAGGCCTTCACCGACTCGTCCAGGGACTTGGCCTTGTCCGCCTTGTTCATCAGCCCGTCGATCTCCTTGTTGGAGAAGCGACCGTTGTTGGCCTCGGCGGTGGTGTGGTACAGCTCCTTCATGAAGTTGGCGTTGACCGGGTAGTCGGCGACCCAGCCACCGCGGTACATGCCCTTCACCTGGTCGTTGTCACGGGCCTCGAGGTCCGTGGCGAAGTCCGGCTTCGGGTCGCCGACGCAGTCGACGCCGGTGGCCTTGCGGATGGACTCGCAGACCGCGGTCACCCACTCCTTGTGCCCACCGTCGGTGTTGTACTGGACGGTGAACTTGTTGCCCGGAACGCCACCGCCCTCCTCGATGAGCTGCTTGGCCTTCGTCGGGTTGTACGTGAAGACGTCGGTGTCCAGGTTCTGGTAGCCCTTGACGCCGGGCGGGGTGAAGCCCTTGGCCGGCGTGCGGGTGTTGTTCAGAACCGTCTTGGTGATCGTGTCGCGGTCGATCGCCATCGACAGACCCTGCAGGACCTTCGGGTCGATGTCCTTGAAGGTCTTGGAGTAGAACGCCGGGGTCAGCGTCTGGATGGCCGCGTACGGCTGCTCGATGGCGCCGTCGCCCAGGTCCTGCTTGTACTTCGGCAGGTCCGTCGGGCCGACCTGGCGGATCATGTCCAGGTTGCCGGAGACGACGTCCTTGTACGCGGCCTCGAGGGTCGTGTACGCCTTGAACTGGACGCCCTTGTTCTTCGCCTTGTTCGGGCCCTGGTACTCGTCCCAGGCCTTGACCTGGATGAGCTTCTTGTGGTCCCACTTCTCGAACTTGTAGGGACCGTTGCCGACCGGCTTCTGGCCGAAGGCCTTCGGGTCGTCGTAGAAGACCTTGGGCAGCGGGGCCCAGGTGGTGTAGCCGAGCTTGTAGTTGAAGTACGGCATCGTGTACTTCAGCTCGATGGTGAAGGTGTGGTCGTCCACGGCCTTCAGACCGGACATGGTCTCGGCCTTCGGGTCACCCTTCTCCGGGTGGACATCGTCGTAGCCCTTGATGTCCTGGAACCAGAAGGAGTTCTGCTGGTTGTTCTTGATGTTGGCGTACCAGTTCCAAGCGTCGATGTACGACTTGGAGGTGACTTCTTCGCCGTTGTGGAACTTCCAGCCCTTCTTGAGCTTGACCGTCCACGTCTTCGAGTCCTCGCTGGTGACCGACTCGGCGTTCGTGTAGACGATGTCGCCCTTGGAGTCGAAGTCCAGCAGCTGGGTGAAGATCGACTGGATGACGTACGAGCCGTTGCTCTCGTTCGTGTCGGCCGGGATCAGCGGCTTCTGCGGCTCGCCGACGTCGATCGAGACGTAACCGGCAGGTCCGGAACCCTTGCTCTTGCTCTCACCATCACCGTCGCCGCCGCAGGCGGTGGCGGCCAGGGCGACCACTATCGCCCCCGCGACCCACTTGGCGCTCCTGGCACCGCGCATGGGTTCCTCCTATGAAGTCATTGGTTCACCGCAAAGGGAGCACAGACAGACCACCGCCACCGCCCGTCGCCGGTGCCGGAAATCGTCAGGTGCCCCCGCGCTCGTGAGTCGCGCCGCTGCCGGCGAGTGACCCTTCTTCCGAGCTCTACGCGCCTAACTATCTGCCAAACGCCAGACCCGAACCACACTCTCGAGGTCTCGGTTCGATCACAGCTCACGTATACATCTTCCAAAATCCGGACAAAGGGTTTGGTGAAAGATCCCTGCGAAACGGACTTGTTACACATCTATCGGTGGCAGCTGTCCGTATTCCGGACGCGAGAGTGGGAAAAACCGCTTGCGGATGCCATGGCGTCCGTGCAGGGTGCCGACAGAAACCGTCTCCCGCTCAAAAGGCAATCGCCACAAGGCTGTTGTCCGGCTTCGAGGCACGGCAGAGCGAGGCGTTCCGCAGCAGGGTAGTGGGAGCGGCCCGCGCCGGACGGCCGCACCGGGCAAATCGAGGGTTTTCCCTACCCTTCTCCTGGCGTTGTCCCCCTGGTGACGAGGAGGACACGAACAGCACCGGGCACCCCGCGGACGCGGGGTGCCCGGTGCTGTCGGCGCCGTATGAGGGGCGTCAGCCGTGCTTGGCGCGGCTGGCGGCGCGGGCCCGCTCACGGGCGTCCAGGTTCACCTTGCGGATGCGCACGGCCTCCGGGGTGACCTCGACGCACTCGTCGTCGCGGCAGAACTCCAGGGACTGCTCCAGCGACAGCTTGCGCGGCGGGACGATCGACTCGGTCACATCGGCCGTCGAGGACCGCATGTTGGTGAGCTTCTTCTCCTTGGTGATGTTGACGTCCATGTCGTCGGCGCGCGAGTTCTCGCCGACGATCATGCCCTCGTACACCTCGGTGCCCGGCTCCACGAAGAGCACGCCGCGCTCCTGGAGGTTGGTCATCGCGAACGCGGTGACCGCGCCGGCGCGGTCGGCGACCAGGGAGCCGTTGTTACGGGTCTGGAGCGTGCCGAACCAGGGCTCGAAGCCCTCGTGGATGGAGTGGGCGATGCCCGTGCCGCGGGTCTGGGTCAGGAACTCGGTGCGGAAGCCGATCAGACCCCGGGAGGGCACGACGAACTCCATGCGGACCCAGCCGGAGCCGTGGTTGGACATGTTGTCCATCCGGCCCTTGCGGACGCCCATGAGCTGCGTGACGGCGCCCATGTGCTCCTCGGGCACGTCGATCGTCATGCGCTCGACCGGCTCGTAGACCTTGCCGTCGACGTCCTTGGTGACGACCTGCGGCTTGCCCACGGTCAGCTCGTAGCCCTCGCGGCGCATGGTCTCGACGAGGATGGCCAGCGCCAGCTCGCCGCGGCCCTGCACCTCCCAGGCGTCCGGGCGCTCGGTCTCCAGGACGCGGAGCGAGACGTTGCCGATCAGCTCGCGGTCCAGGCGGTCCTTGACCTGGCGGGCGGTGACCTTGCGGTCCTTGACGGCCGCCTTGTTGTCGGCGCCCTTGCCGGTGGCGCCGCGGCCGACCAGCGGGGAGGTGTTGGTGCCGATGACCATGGAGATCGCCGGCTCGTCGACGGTGATCAGCGGCAGCGCGATCGGGTTCTCCGGGTCGGCCAGGGTCTCGCCGATCATGATGTCCGGGATACCGGCGACCGCGCAGATGTCACCGGGGCCGGCCTTCTCGGCCGGCTTGCGGGTGAGCGCCTCGGTCATCATCAGCTCGGAGATGCGCACGTTCTGGACGGACCCGTCGCGCTTCATCCACGCGACCGTCTGGCCCTTCTTCAGCTCGCCCTGCTGCACGCGCAGCAGCGCGATACGGCCGAGGAAGTTGTCGGCGTCCAGGTTCGTCACGTGCGCCTGGAGCGGGGCGGCCTCGTCGTAGGTCGGGGCCGGGATGTGCTCCAGGATCGTCGAGAAGAACGGCTCCAGGCTGTCGGAGTCGCCCGGGACGGTGCCGTCCTCCGGCTTGGTGAGGGAGGCGATGCCGTCACGGCCGCAGGCGTAGACGATCGGGAACTCAATCTGGTCCTCGTCGGCGTCCAGGTCGAGGAAGAGGTCGTACGCCTCGTTGACGACCTCGTCGATCCGGGAGTCGGGGCGGTCCGTCTTGTTGATGCACAGGATGACGGGCAGCCGCTGCTGGAGCGCCTTGCGCAGCACGAAGCGGGTCTGGGGAAGCGGGCCCTCGGAGGCGTCCACGAGCAGGACGACGCCGTCCACCATCGACAGACCGCGCTCGACCTCGCCACCGAAGTCGGCGTGGCCGGGAGTGTCGATGATGTTGATGGTGATGGGCTCCCCGCCGTCCTTGGGGTGATACTTCACCGCCGTGTTCTTGGCGAGGATCGTGATGCCCTTCTCACGCTCCAGGTCGTTCGAGTCCATCATGCGGTCGTCGACCGAGTCGAGCTGGTGGGCGGCGAAGGCACCGGCCTGCTTCAGCATGCCGTCGACGATGGTGGTCTTGCCGTGGTCGACGTGGGCGACGATGGCGACGTTGCGGATGTCGTGGCGCGTGGCCATAAAAGGCGTACTCCCGGAGTGGTGAGGAATGCCCTGCGCGTACGTCGGTGGTGCGCGGGCCCTGCCGGGCTCAACATGCCACGGCCTCACCCCATGGTACGGGTCTGCGCCCGCAGGGGTTAGCCGGGCCATGTCGGCCCAGGTCAGGGCCTTGTCGCGAGGCGTTCGGCGGCGGTTCCGGGGCCTGCTGCGAACGCTCCCGGAGCTACCGGGTGGCCGGGTTCTTCGCGGACGGGCCCGAGGCCGGCTTTGTGGCCTTCTTCAGGAAGCCCATGTCCTCGTAGACCGGCGTGCCGAGGCCGAAGGCGCCGGCGTTGGCGAGGTTCTTGCGGGCCGCGAGGAGCTGGGGGCGCTGGAAGAGGGGGATGGAGCCGGCCGCCGCCCAGATGCGGGAGTCGGCCTTGCGGATGAGGGAGCGGGACTTGTCCTCGTCGAGCGTGGCCACGGCCTCGTCGAAGAGCTGGTCGACCTGGTCGGTGCCGACGCGGGTGTAGTTCTGCTCGACGCTCAGGGAGCCGTCGGCGGCCGGGACGGGCTTGGCGTAGACGGGGCGGGCGTCGGTGGCGGGGTAGGCCGAGGCGGGCCAGGAGTAGAGGGCCAGGTCGTACTGGCCGGAGGCGATGTGGTCCTTGAAGTAGGACTCGTCGGAGACCTTGGAGATCTCCGTGCCGACGCCGACGCGCTCCAGCATGCGGGAGATGCGGTCGGCGACCGTGCGCAGCGTCTGGGAGCCGGGCCCGGAGGGGAGCACGAAGCGGAGCGTGAGGGGCTTGCCGTTCTTGGCGAACGGGGCGGCCTCCTGATTCGCCGGGGCGGCCGTGCCGCGCGGGGCGTACGCGCCGGGGGCGCCGCCCGGGTGCGGGTGCTTGTACTGCCTGCCGTCCTGGGCGAGGTGGCCGGCCGGGTCCTGGTCCTGGGCCTTGTCGTCCGCGTCCGCGCCGGAGGAGCCATCGGCCCGCTCGCCCTCGCCGCCGGCCGCCTTCTCCTCCTTCTCCTTCTCCCTCTTCCGCTCCTCGACGGGGCCGCCGCGCACCCAGCCGGCGTCCGCGAGCAGGGCCTGGGCCTCCTCGGTGTCCTGATCCCCGAGGGCGCCGCTGCCGTCGGCGTAGGCGGCCTGGCCGGACAGGGCCAGGTGGCTGCCGACCGGCTCGGCGGGCAGGCCCAGGGGCTTGAGGACGACCTCGGCCAGTTCCTCGCGGTCCAGGGCGCGGGCGACGGCCCTGCGGACCCGCTCGTCGGCGAGGGGACCCTCGGCGCCGTTCAGGGCGAGCTGCGTGAAGGCCGGCTCCAGGGACTTGCGCACCTCGAAGCCGCGCAGGGCCTGCTGCTGCCGGGCGTACTTGGCGGCCGCCTTGCGCAGCTTCTTGCGGGCGACGGTCTCCTCTTCGGCGGCGTCCTCGTCGCTGCCGTTGGCCACCGCCCAGGAGCGCAGGGCGTCCGCGGCGGACCGGTCGGCGCCCGGGCCCATCAGAGGACTGCTGGAGCCGTGCGGACGGGCGGCCAGGGTGATGCGGCGGGCCGCGGCGGGGTCGATCTCGGCCAGGTCGAGGGTGCCGGCGGCCAGCTCGGCGGCCCGCTTGTCGCGCGCGACGGTGCGCAGCTCGATCGAGGAGAGCTTGGCGGGCTCGCCCCACCAGCGCGGGTTGCGGGCCAGGGTGATCTTCTCGTCCTTCGTGTCGACCTTCTGCACGGTGAACGGGCCGGCCGTGACCTTGAGCTTCTTGCGGGCGCCGTCGTTGAAGGAGTCCGGGGTGCCCATGACGTCCTTGGGGTACAGCGGGGAGAACAGGGAGCGCCAGTCGGCGTAGGGGCGGCTGAAGGTGACCCGGACCTCCAGGGCGCTGTCGCCGCGCTCGATCTTCTGGATGCGGTCGTAGCCGGCGTTGCGGGCGGTCCAGTAGGCGGTGTCCTTGCCGGACAGGGCGCGCCACTGGGCGGCGAAGTCGGCCGCGCCGATCTCCCGGCCGTCGCTCCACACGGCCTGCTGGTCGAGCTTGTACAGCACGACCTGCTTCGGTTCGGTCTCGACGACCTTCGCGGACTCCAGGTAGGCGGGGTGGCGCTCGGGGCGGCCGGAGGCGTCCATCCGGAACATCGACGGCAGGACGGCCTGGGCGACGCGGGTGGTGGTGGCGTCGGCGTCCGACTGGAAGGTGTTCAGCGTGTCCGGCACGGAGTCCACGGCCCAGCGCAGGGTGCCGCCGTCGGCGATCTTGTCACGGTCGGCGGGCTGGATGTCCGGGGCGGCGAGCGGCTTGCCGGCCGGGTCCTCGGAACCGCATCCGGCGAGCGCGGGCACCGCGAGTACGCCCGCGGTGAGGAAGGCGACCGAGCGGGTGACCGCACGCGGGCCGACGCCGTGCTGGGACATCTGTGCTACCTCCGGGGAGCCGCGGGCGTTATGATCACTTTTGGCGGTATTTGGAGTTCATCTGATGTATGCGGCCACTGAAGAGGAAAGGGTTCGGCAACGCAGAGCGACACGGCGGCCACGGACCGGAAGTCACCCGTGCGGCCCACAGCACCGCACGGTGCACCCACACGCCCCGGCCAATCGATGCACATCCCTTCACAGCACGAGGTGTGACGCGCAACACTCGCAGGCGCATGAACGTTGCCGCCTTGGGCCGTGAAGGACCCGTGGAAGTGAGGGCAAGTCATGTCCGTTCACGACGAACTGACGTCAGTCCAGCGCTCTCTCGACGACCTGCTGCGGTCGCTGGGGCGCCTGGAGAAGCAGCTCGGCACCGGCGGCCTGGAGATGCGCCGCGTCCGGGCCGACGCCAACCACCTGCGCGAGAGCCTCGCCCTGCTGCGTGAAGCCGCCGCGTCACCCACCGCGCCCCTGCGTCCCGAGCTGGTCACCATCTCGGACGCGCCGTACGACCCGTCGCTGTGGATCGACTCGGACGACGAGGGGCTGGGCGCCCGGGACCGGCGCGCTCCCTGACCGGGAGGGCGTCGAGCGACCGGCACCTCCCCCGAACCCGACCGGAGTCGTCACGTGGCCACTGGTACGGAACCTCCCGCCACCGGACCCCTTCCCAGCAGCGGTGGCGTCAGGGCGGGGACGCGCGCCGCGATCGCCGCCCCGCACCTGCGCACCGACCGCTGGTGGCTGGCCCCGGCCGGCACGGTCGCCGGTCTGCTGGCCTTCATCGTCTACTCCACCTGGCGGGCCTTCGCCGACGCCGACTACTACGCGGCGCCGTACGTCTCGCCGTTCTACTCCCCCTGCCTGGCGGAGCGGTGCGAGCCGATGCGGGGCGGCCCCAACTGGGAGATCTTCGGCAGCTGGTGGGGCATCTCGCCCGCGATCATCATCCTGATCTTCCCGCTGGGGTTCCGGCTGACCTGCTACTACTACCGCAAGGCCTACTACCGGGGCTTCTGGGCGTCCCCGCCCGCCTGCGCCGTGGCCGAGCCGCACAAGAAGTACACCGGCGAGACCCGCTTCCCGCTGATCCTGCAGAACGTCCACCGCTACTTCTTCTACGCGGCGCTGCTCGTCGCCGGGATCCTGACCTACGACACCGTGCTCGCCTTCCGCGACGAGAACTACGCGTGGGGACACATGGGTCTCGGCACGCTCGTGTTCCTGGTCAACATCGTGCTGATCTGGGCGTACACGATCTCCTGCCACTCCTGCCGGCACATCGTCGGCGGCAAGCTCAAGCACTTCTCCAGGCATCCCGTGCGCTACCGGATGTGGCAGTGGGCGGGGAAGCTCAACGCCCGGCACATGCAGCTCGCCTGGGCGTCGCTGGTGAGCGTGGCGCTCGCCGACTTCTACGTCTACCTGGTCGCGTCCGGTGTCTTCGACGATCCGCGATTCTTCTGATGAGTGAGGCGTTCTGATGTCCGTGGTCGACCGGCAGGAGTGGGACGTCGTCGTGGTGGGCGCGGGCGGTGCCGGGCTGCGCGCCGCCATCGAGGCACGTGAGCGGGGCGCCCGTACGGCCGTGATCTGCAAGTCGCTGTTCGGCAAGGCGCACACGGTGATGGCCGAGGGCGGCATCGCCGCGGCGATGGCCAACGCCAACGAGAACGACACCTGGCAGGTGCACTTCCGCGACACCATGCGCGGCGGCAAGTTCCTCAACCAGTGGCGGATGGCCGAGCTGCACGCGCAGGAGGCACCGCAGCGGGTGTGGGAGCTGGAGACCTGGGGCGCACTGTTCGACCGCACCAAGGACGGCCGGATCTCGCAGCGCAACTTCGGCGGCCACGAGTACCCGCGCCTCGCCCACGTCGGCGACCGCACCGGCCTGGAGCTGATCCGCACCCTCCAGCAGAAGATCGTCTCCCTCCAGCAGGAGGACTTCCGGGAAACCGGTGACTACGAGTCCCGCCTGAAGGTCTTCCAGGAGTGCACGGTCACCCGTGTCCTCAAGGAGGACGGCCGCGTGTGCGGCGTGTTCGGCTACGAGCGCGAGTCGGGCCGCTTCTTCGTCCTGGAGGCGCCCGCGGTCGTGATCGCGACGGGCGGCATCGGCAAGTCCTTCAAGGTGACGTCCAACTCCTGGGAGTACACCGGCGACGGGCACGCGCTGGCGCTCCTCGCGGGCGCTCCCCTGCTGAACATGGAGTTCGTGCAGTTCCACCCCACGGGCATGGTCTGGCCGCCGTCGGTGAAGGGCATCCTCGTCACCGAGTCGGTGCGCGGCGACGGCGGTGTGCTGCGCAACTCCGACGGCAAGCGGTTCATGTTCGACTACGTCCCCGACGTCTTCAAGGACAAGTACGCCGAGACCGAGGAGGAGGCCGACCGCTGGTACGACGACCCGGACCACAACCGCCGTCCTCCCGAGCTGCTCCCCCGCGACGAGGTCGCCCGGGCGATCAACGCCGAGGTGAAGGAGGGGCGCGGCTCCCCGCACGGGGGCGTGTTCCTCGACGTGTCGACGCGGATGCCCGCCGAGGTGATCAAACGGCGGCTGCCGTCGATGTACCACCAGTTCAAGGAGCTGGCGGACGTCGACATCACGGCCGAGGCGATGGAGGTCGGGCCCACCTGCCACTACGTGATGGGCGGGATCGCCGTCGAGTCCGACACGGCGGCGGCGCGCGGGGTGCCCGGGCTGTACGCGGCCGGTGAGGTCGCCGGCGGCATGCACGGCTCCAACCGGCTGGGCGGCAACTCCCTGTCCGACCTGCTGGTGTTCGGCCGCCGGGCGGGCTGGCACGCGGCGCAATACACGGCCGGACTCACCGGGGCGCGGCCCGCCGTGGACGACGACCAGATCGACGCCGCCGCGGCGGAGGCGCTGCGGCCCTTCTCGGCCGAGGCGGAGGTGGAGGAACCGGCAGGGGGCCCGCCGGAGAACCCGTACACCCTGCACCAGGAGCTCCAGCAGACGATGAACGACCTCGTCGGCATCATCCGCCGCGAGGCGGAGATGAAGCAGGCCCTGGAGAAGCTGGCCGAGCTGCGGGTGCGGGCACGGCGGGCCGGGGTGGAGGGGCACCGGCAGTTCAACCCGGGCTGGCACCTCGCCCTGGACCTGCGGAACATGCTGCTGGTCAGCGAGTGCGTGGCGCGATCCGCGCTGGAGCGCACCGAGTCGCGCGGCGGGCACACGCGCGAGGACCACCCGTCGATGGACCGCAGGTGGCGGCGGATCAACCTGCTGTGCGCGCTGACCGACCCGACGGGCGGTCTCGCCGCGACGGACCCGGTCCGCGGCCAGATCGCGCTCACCCGTGAGACCACCGAACCCGTCCGTGCCGACCTGCTCGCCCTGTTCGACAAGGAGGAGCTGGTCAAGTACCTCGCCGAAGAGGAGCTGTACGAATGAGCGGCTACACGGCCCACTTCAAGGTGTGGCGCGGGGACGTGAGCGGGGGCGGCCTGGAGGACTTCGAGGTCGAGGTCAACGAGGGCGAGGTGGTGCTCGACATCATCCACCGGCTCCAGGCCACCCGGACGCCCGATCTCGCCGTGCGCTGGAACTGCAAGGCCGGCAAGTGCGGCTCCTGCTCCGCGGAGATCAACGGCCGGCCGCGGCTGATGTGCATGACGCGCATGTCGGTGTTCGACCGGGCCGAGACGATCACGGTCACACCCCTGCGCGCCTTCCCGGTGATCCGCGACCTGGTCACCGACGTCGGCTTCAACTACGAGAAGGCGCGGGAGGTCCCGGCCTTCGTCCCGCCGGCCGGGCTCGCCCCGGGCGAGTACCGCATGATGCAGGAGGACGTGGACCGGTCGCAGGAGTTCCGCAAGTGCATCGAGTGCTTCCTGTGCCAGGACACCTGCCATGTGGTCCGCGACCACGAGGAGAACAAGCAGGCGTTCGCCGGGCCCCGGTTCCTGATGCGGGTCGCGGAGCTGGACATGCACCCGCTGGACGCGGCGGCGGAGACCGGCCTGGACCGCAAGGCCACCGCCCAGGACGAACACGGCCTGGGCTACTGCAACATCACCAAGTGCTGCACGGAGGTCTGCCCCGAGGGCATCAAGATCACGGACAACGCCCTGATCCCCCTGAAGGAACGGGCGATCGACCGCAAGTACGACCCGCTGGTCTGGCTGGGTTCGAAGATCAGGAGACGCTCCTCGGCAGGCTGAGCGCCGGCCGGAGGTGGTGCCCGGGGGCACGGCGGCCGGTGCGCGGGGAGGACGATCCGTACCGGTGTGCGGTTGCGGTCAGAACAGGCTCAGCAGCGCCTCCGCCGGATCCGGCAGGCCGTTCCCGCCGTCCGGCAGCGGGAGTTCGAACCAGACCGTCTTGCCCCGGGGCGTGCGGCGTGAGCCCCAGGCGGCGCTGAGCAGCCCGACGAGCTGCAGACCGCGGCCGCCCTCGTCCGTGTCCCGGGCCCGGCGGCGGCGCGGCTGGACCAGGCCGGAGTCCCACACCTCGCAGACGAGGGTGCGGTCCAGCAGGAGGCGGAGCCTGATCTCGCCCTCGCCGTAGCGCAGGGCGTTCGTGACCAGTTCACTGACGAGCAGCTCCGTGGTGTCGACGAGGGGCTCCAGGTCCCAGCTGAGCAGCTGGGCGCGGGCGTACTCCCGGGCGCGGCCGACACTGCGCGGTTCGCGCGGCAGGGTCCAGTCGCCGACGGAGTCGGTGGGCAGGCCCTGGACACGTGCCATCAGCAGCGCGATGTCGTCCTCGCCGTGATGGGTGTCGAGGGTGTTGAGGACGTGGTCGCAGACGTCCTCCAGCGGCTGGGTCGGGTCGGCGAGGGCGCTGACGAAGGCCTGCAGGCCCTCGTCCAGGGGGTGGTCGCGGCTCTCGACCAGTCCGTCCGTGTAGAGCGCGAGCAGGGCGCCCTCGGGCAGTTCGACCTCGACCTCCTCGAAGGGCTCGCCGCCCACGCCGAGCGGCATGCCCGGCGGCACGTCCAGCATCAGGGCCGCCTCGCCCGGTTCGACCAGCACGGGCGGCAGATGGCCCGCGTTGGCGAACGTGCAGCGCCGGGTGACGGAGTCGTAGACGGCGTAGACGCAGGTGGCGAGGTAGACCTCCGACAGGTCCGCCTCCCTCGGGCGGCGGGCCGCCCGGGTCGCCTGCTGGACGCCCCCGGGCGCGCCGAGGCCGCGGGCGATCTCGTCGAGCTGGGAGAGCACCTCGGCCGGTTCGAGGTCGAGCTGGGCCAGCGTCCGGACGGCCGTGCGCAGTTCGCCCATGGCGACGGCGGCGCGCAGACCGCGGCCCATGACGTCGCCGACGACCAGGGCGGTGCGGTGCCCGGGCAGTTCGATGACGTCGAACCAGTCGCCGCCGACCTCGCTGGGCCGGCCGGTGTTGACGCTGCCGGGCAGGTAGCGGCAGGCGATGTCGAGGCCGGAGGCCTCCGGGTCGCCGGGCGGGAGCAGGGACCGTTGCAGTATCAGCGCGCGTTCGTGCTCGCGCCGGTAGAGGCGGGCGTTGTCGATGCAGACGGCGGCGCGCGCGGCGAGTTCGACGGCCAGGTCCCGGTCGCGGTCGCCGAACGGCTCGCTGCCCTTGGTCCGGGCGAACTGCACCAGTCCGACGACGGTGTCGTGGGCGACCATCGGCACGGCGAGCGTGGACTGCACGAGTCCGCCGTCCTCGGGGGGAACGATCTGCGGCCGGGCCGTGCGCAGGGCGTCCGCGCAGGACGAGTTGAACGGGTAGTGGTGGACGGCGCCGACCGAGACGGGCACGCCCGTACCGGCGAACGGCGCGTCGGACACGGCGCTGGCGAAGGCCACGCGGCGCAACTCGGCGCTGCCGTCTGCGAGTCCGGGCGGGGTCTCGTCGCCGGCCAGCAACCCCTGGTAGAGGTCGACGGTGGCCAGGTCGCAGAAGCCGGGGACGACGACGTCGAGGAGCTGACGGGCCGTGGTCTCCAGGTCGAGGGAGTTGCCGATGCGGGCGCCGGCCTCGTTCAGCAGGGCCAGGTTGCGCCGGGCGGCGGCGGCCTCGCGGGCGGCTGCGCGGCGCGCGGTGACGTCGATGCCGAGCCAGGCGATCCCGATGGGCCGGCCCGAACCGCTGTTCACCCGGTAGAGGTTGACGGACCAGTGGCGGCGCTCGTCGGAGCCCGGCACGAATCCCGTGACGTGCATGTCGGTGATGGAGTTGCCGGTCTCCAGCACGCGGCGCATCGTGGCGGCGACCCGCTCGGCCTCGCCGCGCTGGAGGTAGTCGTGGACGCCCTTGCCGCGGTGCTCGTCGGGTGTGCCGCCGAAGATGGAGGCGAACCGCTGGTTGGCGCGGCGGACCCGCAGATCGGGGTCGATCAGCAAGAATCCGAACGGGGATTGACCGAAAATGGCCTGCGAGGCGGCCAGGTCGGTCTCGATGCTGCGCAGGGTGCGGACGTCGACGACGATGCAGACGGCGGCCTTCTCGCCGGCGTCGGTGCGCGTCGGCATGACGTACACCTCGGCGAGCCCCTCGTGCCCGCACTCCCCCTCGACGTCCTTCGGCATCCGGAACGGCACCACGCCGGTCCACTCGCGGCCGTCGAGGATCTCGGCCATCTTGCGCGTGCCCCGCTCGCGCAGGTGCGGGTCGACGAAGGCCGCGATCGGGTCCATGCCGACGGCGCGTGCGGCGGGGATGCCGAAGAGGTGCTCGGCGCGCAGGCTCCACTGGTCGACCAGCCCGTCGGGGCCGATGGAGAAGGACGCGACCTTGATGTAGTCGTAGATGGAACCGGGGGGGCTGCTCTGCCACAGGGCGTCCCCGGGCGGGACCCCGCCGGCCGCGAGCGCACCTGGGACCGCGGAGGCCGGGCCGTCCGCGGCCCTCGCCCTCGCGCCCTCCGACGGGTCCTCCGACTCCGTGGCCTTCGCTGGTATCTCGCTCACGCGAACCGTCCCCTCCAGCTCACCGCGCCCGGCACCGGTCACCAGGGGCGGCTGCCCGCAGTATCCAGCACTACGGTGCCGCACAACACGGTGTTCACGATCACAGCACGGTCCCGATGGTTTTCGGTCCGGACCGTGAGAACACTTCCAGTCTTCTAACCAGGGGACACGTCGTCGAACCCCGTCCGCCGACAACCGCCACTGGCCTGAACCAATCGCTCTACAGCGGTACGGGGTACGTACACCGTTTTTTCACTCCGGCACCGCGAGTTCGAACCACACGGTCTTGCCCGCGCCGCCGGGCCGGGTGCCCCAGCGCCGGGTGGAGGAGGCGACCAGTTGCAGTCCGCGGCCGCTCTCGTCCTCGGGCCGGGCGGCCCGCTCCCGGGGCGGGTCGGGCAGCGGGTCGGAGACCTCGACCAGCAGCACACCGTCCAGGGCGGAGGGGCGGACCAGCCGGACGCCGATGGGGCCGGTGGCGTGCCGCAACGCGTTGGTGACCAGCTCGCTGACCAGCAGGGCCGCGAGGTCGGCGAGGCTGTCCAGCTCCCAGTCGCGCAGCCGGGCGCGGACGGCACGGCGGGCGGTGCGCACGGCGTCCGGCTCGGCGGGAAAGGTCCACTCGGCGCAGTCACCCGCGGTGTCGATCACGCCGATCACTTCCCTGTCGGCAGACCCACTCATGTCCGGTTTCATGGGCTTAATGGGCACATACCCGATATTCAGGGCGGAGTACCGCGCGGCGAGGCGCGCGGTGGCACCAAAGGCGTACGGGGCGCCCGTACAGCAGTCGTCCTGCCTCACGCGCCCCTGCCAGGCTTCAGGCGCCGGGCCCTTCCGCCACGCCGGTGCGGAGGCCGCCCAGGTGTGCGAGGGCCTGCCGGACGGCCGGGACGTCCTGGTCCAGCCAGTCGACGTCCCAGATCTCTCCGGGGCCGAGCCAGCGCAGCTCGTCGTGGTCCTGCAAGGGCTCCGGGACGGGCGAGCCGGGCCGCAGCCGCGCGCTCCACACCCGCAGGACGTACGGCGGCCGCAGGGGCCACTCGCCCGGGATCCGCTCGCCGGCCTCGGCGTCGACGCCGAGTTCCTCGCGCAGTTCGCGCACGAGCGCCGCGTCGGCCGTCTCCCCGGGCTCCACCTTGCCCCCGGGCAGCTCCCAGCGCCCGGCCAGCTCGACGGGGGCACTGCGCCGGGCGGCCAGCAGCCGCCCGCCGTCGATCAGCGCGGCACCCACGACGACGATGTGCTCAGTCATGCGGGGAGCCTACGGGAGCACGCCACGGCCCCGGCCCGGCAGGCGCCGGGGGCGCCGGTCCGCACGGGAAGGCCGCCGCCGGTCCGCGCGGAGAAGGCCGCCGCCGGCCCGCGGGGGGGGCGTGCACAAGGTCGGTGGCGCACGGGGTGCTTCGTGCTCGTGGACGGTGACGCACGTGATGCTGCGCGCGGTCCGTCGCGCACGGGTCGGTGACGCACGTGGTCCGTCGTGCGCAAGTCCGTCGCGCACGGGTCGGTGACGCACGTGCCGGTCGCGCACGTGGCCAGTCGTGCGCGTCGTCGGTCGCGCGCGTGGTCGGTCGCGCGCGTGGTCAGGCGTGCGCTCCGTGAGGCGTGCAGGTGGTCAGCCGTGCACGTGGCCGGTCACGCGCGAGTTCCCCGTGCACCGGGCCGGTCGCGCGCGGGGCCGGTGCGGTACCGGGTCAGTCGTGCATGGCCGGCCCGCTCTGGCCCAGGCGTTCGACCCAGTAGAGCTGCTTGTGGCCGCGGCCGTCGAGGCTGTCCGCGATCTTCTGGGCCTCGGCCCGGGTCGCGTACCGCCCGACGCGGTAGCGATTGCCGTTGTCGTCCTGACGTATCACGAGCCAGGGAAGAGTCACCGTGCTGTCGTTCATCGCGCCCCTCCACTTCCCGCTCGCGGCCTGTGCCGAGCCCCACCCGCTAAGGAAACCGCAATGCGCATATGCCTGAGCGTACGCCTAACCTTCACGCAGCGAATACGGCTTTTCACCAAGAGGTACGCAACCAGCCAGTACGCAGGGGGCGCACGCCGACGAACGCGCCGTCCGCGTACCTCGGCGCACCAGTTCGGTGGCATACCTCATACACGACGGTCGACCTGCGCAGACGGTGATCGACTCCGGGGCATGCGGAGCCCCGGACGGCGGTGGCGGTCCCGGTGAGCGTGTGAGCGGGGCGCGCGGGGAGCGCGCCGCGGGGCGGATGTGAGCGTTCGCTACTTGACCGGAAGGTGGTAGGCGACCCGGTACCGGTCGGCCGGGATGACCACGTCGGCCGTCTCGACGGGCCGGCCCGAGGCGTAGAACGTGCGCTGGACGACCAGGACCACGTGGCCGGGGACGCCCCCCAGCACGAGCAGTTCCTCGGCGAGGCCCGGGCGGGCGCCGACCTCCTCCGTGACGTTGTCCACGATCACGTCGATCGCGCGCATGCGCTCGACGACGCCCATGCCGCCGAGCGGGCCCTCCTCCGGCAGCATCACCGGCGTGCGGCCCGTCACCGCGAGCGGCTCCCAGGACGTGGAGAGCATCATCGCCTCGCCGCTCTCGCGGTACAGGTACCGGGTGCACATCACGCGGTCGCCCGGCTCGATGCCCAGCCGCTCGGCGACCGCGACGCTCGCCTCGGACTGCTCGCTGCTGGACTCCCAGGTGCCGCGCCCCTCGCCGTCGGCCTGCTCCTGGCGGAACGGCGTCGCCCCGCCGGTCGGGCGGTAGCCGGAGCGGGAGATGCGCCGGGGCACGGGCCGCTCGCGCACGTACGTCCCCGAGCCGGAGCGGCCCTCGACCAGCCCTTCGGCCATCAGCACCTTGCGGGCCTCCAGGGCGACGGTGTCCGAGACGCCGTACTCCTGGCGGATCCGGGCCTGGGAGGGGAGCCGGGTGTGCGGGGGGAGCTGACCGTCGACGATCTTCCTGCGGAGATCACCCGCGACACGCAAGTACGCCGGCTGCTCACCGAATGTCACTGGCCGCTCCCATCAGCTTGTACAGACAGCAACAGCGTGGCAACCCTGGGTTGTGCCGTGCAAGCAAAGGCCAGAGAATCACTCGATGTGATGACATGCGGGCCCTGAGGGCTTTACGCAGGCACTTTCTCCCCGCTATGGCCGCTCTCACACCTGCGCTTCGGAGGCACCGCCCTCATCCTCGTCGTAGACCGGCGGGGTCGAGGCCAGTCCGAGGGACTTGCGGGCGGTGACGGTCGAGGGGCCGTCGACGGAGGCGTACGCCTTGTCGTAGTGCGTGAAGTAGGTGCCGGCGTCGCGGGCCTCGCTCGCCCGGGCCCACTCCTTGCGGGCGTCCTCCAGGTCCTCGACGAGGTCGGCGACGGGGCGCCGGGCCCCGGACGGCCAGGAGTGGGCGCGCAGGGCCTCGATCTGCTCGCCGAGCACGTCGTCCACCTGCGTGGCCCAGGCCCGGTGGGCGGCGAGGTCGTCCTCGGGGGTGTCCTCGGGCTCCTCGTACAGCGCCGCGTCGTAGGCGTTGGCCGTGGACAGGAAGACGACCTGGTCGGTGCCGAGCGTGGTGGGATCGCCGCGCAGCGAGCCGGTCAGCTGCGTCCCGGCCTCGGTGTGGCCGAAGATGCAGGTGATCGCGCGGTCGCCGTAGCGCCAGCTCTCCCGGGAGGGCAGCAGGTAGTACACGTCGACGTCGGCCGGCATCGCCCAGGAGTCCATGGCGTACTGGTCCTGCAGCCCGTAGCACCGCTCGTCGGCGAGGTCGGTGAGGTGTGCGTCGCCCGGGAAGGAGCCGCCCGGCAGCGTGACGGTGCCGAAGACCTCGCCGTCGTGCCGGCCCGTGCAGGAGACCGGGTCGACGTCGTACGTGTCGCCCTCCAGGCCGCCGGGCGCGTCGAAGCAGTCGCCCTTGCCCAGGGACAGGCTCTCGTTGCCCTGCGCGCCGTCCTTGAACCCCTCCCAGGCCTTCGAGGCGGCGCCCGAGGACAGCACCGCCGCCCACAGCACGACCCCGACGCACGACAGCACGGCCCCGGCGATCGCCATGCCCCGCCCGCTCTGCCCCGACCTCTTGATCTGCCGCAGCGCGATCAGCCCCAGCAGCAGCCCCAGGACGGGGATGAAGCAGAGCACGCCGAGCACGAGCGCGGCGACGGCCAGGGCGTTGACGGAGACCGGCGCGCCGTACGGGCGCCCGGCGGCGCCGTAGGGACCGTACGGACCGTGGGCCTGCGACGGGTCGGCAGGAGGCGGCCCGTACGGGTCCCGGGGCTGCGGGGACCCGGGGGGCGGGGGTATCGACACGGGTACGGTGCTCCTGGCTGAGGCGGCGGGCGGGGGTTCGTCGAACAGTTGGGCGCATCGTAAGCGGCGCGGTCAGGGCGGCGGAATGCGGGCGGTGGACACGGCGGGCCGGGCCGGGACGGCGGAGTCGGCGGTACGGGGGTGAACCGGCTGACGGCCCGTTGGGCGTCTGCCCTGCGGGAGGACACGGTGTTCTCGGCCGCGGGGGTCTGGCCGCTGCTGGCGGACGGGTCGGCGGGGGCGGCCCGCGCGGAGCTGGCGGAGGCGCTCGGACTGCCGTCCGCACTCGGGCCGTCGCCGCCCGCAGCCGCTCCCGCCGCGACCGCACGGACCGGCCGAGTACGCCCGCACCCGTCGCCAGGCCGCAGCAGTGGACGGACAACTGCCGTTCCGGGAAGGGTGGTTGCCGCAAGGGACGGGACGAGACGAGGAGTGGTCATGGACAGGGTGTGGCTCATCACGGGCGCGAGCAGCGGGTTCGGGCGGGCGATCGCCGAGGCCGCCCTCGCGGCGGGCGACGTCGTGGTCGGCGCGGCCCGCCGCCCCGAGGCGCTGGACGACCTGGTCGCCGTCCACCCCGACCGGGTGGAGGCGCTGCGCCTGGACGTCGCCGACACCGGCGCGGCCGAGGCCGCCGTGCGGGACGTCGTGGCGCGGCACGGGCGGATCGACGTCCTGGTCAACAACGCGGGCCGGACCCACGTCGGGGCGTTCGAGGAGACCACGGAGGAGGAGCTGCGAGCGCTGTTCGAGGTGCACGTCTTCGGCCCGGCCGCGCTCACCCGGGCCGCGCTGCCCCACATGCGCGAGCGGCGCTCGGGGGCGATCGTGCAGATGAGCAGCATGGGCGGGCAGTTGTCCTTCGCGGGCTTCTCGGCGTACAGCGCGACGAAGTTCGCCCTGGAGGGCATGTCCGAGGGGCTCGCGGACGAGGTCGCCGAGTTCGGCGTCAAGGTGCTGATCGTCGAGCCGGGCGCCTTCCGCACCGGCCTGTTCGAGACGGGCCGGGCCGGCGCCAGCGCGGACAGCGGGGTGTACGGCAAGGTGAGCCGGACGCGTGGTCTCGTCTCCGGCGGCGACGGGACCCAGCCGGGCGACCCGGCCAAGGCCGCCGCGCTGATCCTCGCCGCGCTGGAGGCCGACCCCACGCCCCTGCGCCTGCCGCTGGGCGACGACGGGGTGGGCGCGGTGCTCGAGCACCTGGACCGGGTGCGCGACGAGGTGCTGGCCTGGGGGAAGCGGAGCCGGAACACGGCGTTCGATGCCTGATGGTCCATCACAAGGGCTCTGCGGGTCCGTGCAGGGCCCTTGTGCAATTCCTGTGGAGGCCTCAATCTTTCGGCTGACGCACAGGAGTCACCCTCTGGTTGACATGACCATGACTCCCGGGTGCTCCAACGGGCGTGCACCACACCCCACAGCGCACCACCGATGAGGAGGACCCCTCAGATGGCAGTGATGCGTACTCCCCACCGCTCCACCCGGCGAAGACTGGCCGCGCTCGGCGCGACGGCCACCGCGGCGCTCCTCGCGAGCCTGGTCTCCGCCCTCCCCGCCGGCGCGGCCCCGGTCGCCGAGGGACGCGTCCAGTACGAGGGCGCCGCGAACGCCGTCGCCGGCAGCTACATCGTCACCCTGAAGACCGGGAAGGCCGGTTCCGCAGAGGGCCGCGCCCTCGCGCACAAGTACGGCGCGGACATCGAGCGGACCTACACCAAGGCCCTCAACGGCTGGGAGGTCGAGGCCTCCGCGTCGGAGGCGCAACGTCTCGCCGCCGACCCGGCCGTCGCCTCCGTGGTGCAGAACCGGACGTTCTCCATCACCGCGACGCAGCCCAGCCCGCCCTCCTGGGGCCTGGACCGCATCGACCAGAAGAGCCTGCCGCTGAACAGCTCGTACACCTACCCGGACGCGGCGGGCGAGGGCGTCACGGCGTACGTCATCGACACCGGCGTCCGCATCACGCACGGCGACTTCGGCGGCCGTGCCTCCTACGGCTACGACGCCGTCGACAACGACAACACCGCCCAGGACGGCCACGGACACGGCACGCACGTCGCCGGCACGGTCGCCGGGAACGCCTACGGCGTGGCCAAGAAGGCCAAGGTCGTCGGGGTCCGGGTGCTGAACAACTCCGGCCAGGGCACCACCGCGCAGGTCGTCGCCGGCATCGACTGGGTCGCCCGCAACGCGGTCAAGCCGGCCGTGGCGAACATGTCCCTCGGCGGGCCCGGCGACACGGCCATCGACACGGCCGTGCGCAACGCCATCACCTCCGGCGTCACCTTCGTCGTCGCGGCCGGCAACGAGTCCACCAACGCCTCCACGCGCTCCCCGGCCCGTGTCACCGAGGCCGTCACGGTCGGCGCCACGACGTCGAGCGACGCGAAGGCCGGCTACTCCAACTACGGTTCGGTGCTGGACCTGTTCGCGCCCGGCTCCTCCATCACCTCGGCGTGGAGCACGGGCGACTCGGCGACCAACACCATCTCCGGCACCTCGATGGCGAGCCCGCACGTCGCCGGGGCCGCCGCCCTGCACCTGGCCGCCAACCCCACGGCCACCCCCGCGCAGGTCTCCGCCGCGCTGACGGCCGCCGCCACCACCGGCGTCGTCACCAGCCCCGGCACCGGTTCACCCAACCGGCTGCTGTACGTGGGCGGCGGCACGACCACCCCGCCCGGACCGCGCTTCGAGAACACCGCGGACCAGGCCATCGCCGACAACGCCACCGCCGAGTCCCCCGTGACGGTCTCCGGCGTCTCCGGCAACGCCCCGTCGGCCCTGGCCGTCGAGGTGCACATCGTCCACACCTACATCGGTGACCTCCAGGTCCAGCTGATCGCCCCCGACGGCACGGCCTACACGCTGAAGGGCTACGGCACCGGCGGCAGCGCCGACAACATCGACACCACGTACACCGTGAACGCCTCCTCGGAGACCGCGAACGGCACGTGGGAGCTCCGGGTCAGCGACAACGCGAACTTCGACACCGGGCGGATCGACGCCTGGGCGCTCCAGTTCTGACGGAGCGCGGGGGCCGGGCCGTCGGCGGTCCGGCCCCCGCACGTCGGGCCGGGGCGCGGGGGTCAGTCCAGGACCCGCCTCCGGCCCGTTCCCTCGTCCACCGCCCTCGCGGCCAGCGGGCGCACCGCCTCGGGAGGCCCGGCCCGCAGGGCGGCGGCCTCGCGCTCCCTCGCCGCCTGCTCGGGGCGCCCGCGCCGCCAGTACGGATTGCCGTGCGAGAGCTTGCCGGAGACCCGGCCGTACATGCCGAAGGTCGCGATGAGCAGCCCCATCACGAAGCTGAAGATCACGTTCGTCAGACCGAGGTCCGGGATGTTCGCCGGGCGGCCGGGCACGAAGATGTTCGACCGGACCGGATGCGACGGCCGGGAGGACGTCAGTCGACGTTCCGGCGCAGCAGGGCCAGCTCCCCGTTCATCTCGGCGAGGAAGCGGACGACGACCCCCAGCTCCTCGGGGGTGAAGCGGCCGCGGGCCGCGTCGGTGCTGCGGGCCAGGGGCCGGAAGTAGTCCCGGGCCAGGACCCGGGCCGCCTCCGCGTAGTGCAGGTGCACCACGCGCCGGTCTCCTGCGTCGCGGACCCTGCGGATGTGCCCGGCCCGCTCCAGCCGGTCGAGGCAGGCGGTCACCGCGCCGGAGGTGAGGTTGAGCCGCTTGCGCAGCCGGCCGGGCGTCATCGGCCCCTCCCCCGCCTCGGGATCCGCCTCGGCCTCGGCGTCCAGGATCGCGATCAGCGCCTGCATGTCGGTGACGTGCAGGCCCTGCGCGTGGGCGAACTCCTGGGCGATCCGGTTGAACTCGCTGTTCATCCGGCGCAGGAGAACGGCGAAGGTGTGCAACCCGATCGGGTCCTCGGCCGGAAGGGATGACGTGGGCGCACCGGAACCGCTGGGACCGCTCATGCCCCCACCCTATTATCTCTCGATGATTGAGATACTTTATGAGTGAGTAATTTCGTCTACCGCTTGGGATGCGCATGAGTACCGCACAGCGTTGGGCCCGGCGGCTCCTGCCGCTCGCTCTCCTTCTCGTCTGGCTGGGGGTGGGCGGCACGCTCGGCCCGTACGCGGGCAAGCTCGGCGAGGTCGCCACCAACGACCAGGCAGCCTTCCTGCCCCGCAGCGCCGAATCCACACGGGTGCTCCAGGCCCGGGAGGCCTTCGACCAGTCCGAGACGCTGCCCGCCGTGGTCGTGTGGACGGCCGGCGGCGAGCGGCTGACGGCGGACCAGCGGGCGGACGCCACCCGTGCCGTGGCGGCGCTCGCCGGTGAGCCCGGCGTCGTGGACCGGCCCTCCCCCGCCCTGCTCTCGGACGACGGGGAGGCGATGCAGGCCGTCGTGCAGCTGGAACCCGACCTGGGCGAAGAGCTGCCCACCGCCCTCGAAGCGGTGCGGGCGGCGGCCGGGAAGGTGCCGGGCACCGAGGCGCAGATCGCCGGCCCCGCGGCCAGCCAGGCCGACCTGTCGGACGCCTTCGCGGGCATCGACGGACTGCTGCTCGGCGTGGCCCTCGGCGCCGTGCTGCTCATCCTGCTGCTCGTCTACCGCAGCGTGCTGCTGCCGTTGCTGATCATCCTCGGCTCGGTCTTCGCCCTGGGCCTGGCCTGTGCCGTGGTCTACGCGCTGGCCGACCGGGACGTGGTCCGGGTCGACGGCCAGGTGCAGGGCATCCTGTCGATCCTGGTGATCGGCGCCGCCACCGACTACGCCCTGCTGCTGGCCGCCCGCTTCCGTGAGGAACTCGCCGTGCGCGGCGACCGGGCCGCTGCGGCGACGGCCGCGGTGCGCCGCTCCTTCGGCGCCATCACCGCCAGCGCCGCGACGGTGGCGCTCGGGCTGCTGGCCCTGCTCGCGAGCGACCTCACCAACAACCGGGCCCTCGGACCGGTCGGCGCCATCGGCATCGTCTGCGCCGTGCTCACCACGCTCACCTTCCTGCCGGCCGTGCTGGCGCTGCTGGGCCGCACCGCGTACTGGCCGTCCCGGCCGAAGGCGGCGGAGGAGTCCGCGCAGGGCAGCGGCGTGTGGCGGCGGGTCGCCGCGCTGGTGGACGGCCGGCCGCGCCGGACCTGGGTGGTGACGGCACTGATCCTCGCCGTGTTCGCGGCCTTCTCGCCCTCGCTGTCCTCCAAGGGCGTGCCGCTGGACGAGATCTTCGTCAACGACGCGCCCTCGGTGGCGGCGCAGCGCACCCTCGGCGAGCACTTCCCGGGCGGCTCGGGCAACCCGGCCGTGATCATCGCCGACGCCGGCCGGGCCTCCGAGGTGACGGCGGCCGCCGAGGGCACCGAGGGCGTCGCGAGCGCGGCCGCCGTCACCGCGTCCGGGCGGCCCGGGGGCGGGGAACCGCTCGTGGCCGACGGGCGGGTGCTGATCAACGCCACGCTGAAGGCCTCGGCGGACAGCGACGCGGCCAAGGACACCGTGGAGCGGCTGCGCACCGAGGTGCACGCGGTCCCCGGGGCCGACGCCCTGGTCGGCGGGTACACCGCCCAGCAGTACGACACCCAGCAGACCGCCGCCCGGGACCGCACGGTCATCGTGCCGATCGTGCTGGCCGTCATCCTGCTGATCCTGATGGTGCTGCTGCGCTCGCTGCTCGTGCCGGTGCTGCTGGTCGCGACCGTGGGGCTCAACTTCCTGGCGACGCTCGGGGTCTCGGCGCTCGTCTTCGGGAACCTGCTCGGCTTCAGCGGCACGGACGCGTCGGTGCCGCTGTACGGCTTCGTGTTCCTGGTGGCGCTCGGCGTCGACTACAACATCTTCCTGATGTCCCGGGTGCGCGAGGAGGCGCTCGTGCACGGCAACCGGCAGGGCGTGCTGCGCGGGCTGACCACCACCGGCGGTGTGATCACCTCGGCGGGTGTGGTGCTCGCCGCGACGTTCGCGGCCCTGATGGTGATCCCGCTGGCGTTCCTGGTGCAGATCGCCTTCATCGTCGCCTTCGGGGTCCTGCTCGACACGCTCGTGGTGCGCTCCCTGCTGGTGCCCGCGCTGATGATCGACCTCGGGCCGCGCGCGTGGTGGCCGAGCGTCCTGGCCGGCCGCGGCGCGCCGGTGCGGCGGGCGGCGGGGGCCGATGCTCCGTCCGGCTGAACGGCCCCGGGTGACGTGTCGTGCATCCGCCGTGCGGGCCGGTCGGGAAGTCTCCTGTAGGGGCCGGCCGTGATCGCGGCCTGAGACGGGAGGCAGAGCATGGCGGAGGAAGGGCAGGGGCTGCACTGCCTGGTCACCGGGGCGTCCGGCTACGTCGGCGGGCGCCTGGTGCCGGAGCTGCTCGATGCCGGGCACCGCGTTCGGTGCCTGGCCCGCTCGCCGGGCAAGCTCCGCGACCACCCCTGGGCGGGCCGGGCGGAGACCGTCCGCGGGGACGTCACCGACGCGGAGTCGGTCGCCGCCGCGATGCGCGGGATCGACGTGGCCTACTACCTGGTGCACGCCCTCACCTCGGGCTCCGGGTTCGAGGAGACCGACCGGCGGGCCGCCCGCGTCTTCGCCGAGCAGGCGCGGCTGGCCGGGGTGAAGCGGATCGTGTACCTCGGCGGGCTCACCCCGCAGCACGTCCCCGAGGAGGACCTCTCGCCGCACCTGCGGTCCCGGGCCGAGGTGGGGCAGATCTTCCTCGACGCCCCGGTGCCCGCCACGGTGCTGCGAGCGGCCGTCGTCATCGGCTCCGGCTCGGCGTCCTTCGAGATGCTGCGCTACCTCACCGAACGCCTGCCCGTGATGGTCACCCCCAGCTGGGTGCACACCCGTACCCAGCCCATCGGGATCCGGGACGTGCTGCGCTACCTCGTCGGCTCGGCGACCATGCCGGACGACGTGGACCGGGCCTTCGACATCGGCGGGCCGGACGTCCTCACCTACCGGGACATGATGCTGCAGTACGCGGCCGTCGCCGGACTGCGGCGGCGGTTCATCGTGCCGGTCCCGGTCCTCACCCCGCGGCTTTCCAGCCACTGGGTCGGCCTGGTCACGCCGGTGCCCGCCTCGATCGCCCGGCCGCTGACCGAATCGCTGCGGCACGAGGTCGTGTGCCGCGAGCACGACATCGCCCGGTACGTGCCGGACCTGCCGGGCCGGCCGGTCCCGTTCGACGAGGCCCTGAACCTGGCGCTACGCAAGGTCCGCGAGGCGGAGGTCACCACACGCTGGTCCTCGGCCTCCGTGCCCGGGGCCCCCAGCGACCCGCTGCCCACCGACCCGGACTGGGCGGGCGGCAGCCTCTACCAGGACGAACGGGAACGTCCCGTCGACGCCTCCCGGGAGGCCCTGTGGCGGGTGGTCGAGGGCATCGGGGGCGAGAACGGCTGGTACTCCTCACCCCTGGCCTGGGCGGCGCGGGGCTGGCTCGACCGGTTCGTCGGCGGGGTCGGGCTGCGCCGCGGCCGGCGTGACACCCAGCACCTCAGGGTCGGCGACTCGCTCGACTTCTGGCGGGTCGAGGAGATCGAGCCCGGCCGGCTGCTGCGGCTGCGCGCCGAGATGCGGCTGCCCGGCCTCGCCTGGCTGGAGATGTACGCCGAGACCGGCGCCGACGGCCGCACCCGCTACCGGCAGCGGGCCCTGTTCCATCCGCGCGGCCTGCTGGGCCACGCCTACTGGTGGAGCGTCGCCCCGTTCCACGCGGTGGTGTTCGGCGGCATGGCCCGCAACATCGCCCAGGCGGCGGCCGACGGCACCCACGGACGCCGGGCCTCGCGCGCCCGGCGGGCCCGGGCCGCACGAAGGACCGGGCAGACGTGATCCCGCACCACCGCTTCGCCGCCCCAGGAGTGACGCCATGACCGTCGCGGTCGTCCTGTTCACCTCGGACCTGCGCCTGCACGACCATCCGCCGCTGCGGGCGGCGCTGGCGGCGGCGGACGAGGTGGTGCCGCTGTTCGTCCGCGACCCCGCCGTGCGCGCGGCCGGTTTCGACGTGCCCAACCGTGCCGCCTTCCTCGCCGACTGCCTGGCCGACCTCGACGCCTCGCTGCGCCGGCGCGGCGGACGGCTGGTGGTGCGCTCCGGGCCGGTCGCCCGGGAGGTCCGCGCGGTCGCCGCCGAGTGCGGCGCCACGGAGGTCCACCTGGCCGCGGGCATCACCGGCTTCGCCCACCGCCGCGAGGAACGGCTGCGCGAGGAACTCGGCGCCGACGGCGTCGCCCTGCGGGTGCACGACACCGTCCTCACCGCCGTCGCGCCCGGAGCCGTCACCCCGACCGGCTCCGGCCACTTCGCGGTGTTCACCCCCTACTTGCGCCGCTGGTCGCAGCAAAGCCTGCGGGAGCCGCTGCCCGCGCCGCGCACCGTGCGCGTGCCCGACGCGGCGCGCGGCGAGGAGCCGCCCTCGCGCGCGGACGCCGGGGACGTGTCCGCCGATCTCCCGCCCGGCGGGGAGACGGCGGGGCGCGAGCGGTTCGCCGCCTGGGCGCGGGCGGACCTGGACCGGTACGAGGACCGGCACGACGACCTGGCCGGTGACGGCACGTCACGTCTGTCGCCGTACCTGCACTTCGGGGCGCTCTCGCCGGTGGAGCTCGTGCACCGGGCCCGCCGCGAGGGCGGACCCGGGGCCGAGGCGTTCGTGCGCCAGCTGTGCTGGCGCGACTTCCACCACCAGGTGCTGGCGGCCCGGCCCGACGCCTCCGTGCGGGACTACCGCACCCGCCAGGACCGCTGGCGCGGCGAGGACGAGGCCGCCGACGACATCGCCGCCTGGAAGGAGGGCCGTACGGGCTACCCGATGGTCGACGCGGGCATGCGCCAGCTGCGCCACGAGGGCTGGATGCACAACCGGGCCCGGCTGCTGACGGCGAGCTTCCTGACCAAGACCCTGTACGTGGACTGGCGGATCGGCGCACGGCACTTCCTGGACCTGCTGGTGGACGGCGACATCGTCAACAACCAGCTGAACTGGCAGTGGGTCGCCGGCACCGGCACCGACACCCGCCCGCACCGCGTCCTCAACCCCGTGCTCCAGGGCAGGCGTTACGACCCGGACGGTGCTTATGTGCGCCGCTGGGTACCTGAGCTGGATGAGGTGCCGGGCAGCGCGGTCCACGAGCCCTGGCGGCTCCCGGAGGACCTGCGCGCCGGAATCCGCTACCCGGAGCCGCTCATCGACCTCGGCGACGGGCTCGCCCGGTTCAAGGCCGCCCGGGGGCGCGCGTGAACGGGGCCGGGACCGGGCGGCGGAGCCGGTGCGCCCGCGGGACGCCCGGCGCCGGCGCATCCAGGACACCGCCCCCCGCGGAAGCACTGATGTTCGGATGACCGGAAGCGAGAAGGGGCTGCGCATGCTTGGACCGGGGCCGACGACGGCCGCACCGGCGGACACGGACGACACCCCGTGCACCGCCCGTGAGGCCACGATCGCCGTGGAGGGGGTCCTGGAGCGGGTGCTCGACGCGCGGCTGCGGCAGGCCCGTGAGACCGACGCGCTGTTCGCCCACGACATGGCGCGGCGCGTCGCGGCGTTCACCCGGCGCGGGGGCAAGCGGCTGCGGACGGCGTTCGTGTGGTGCGGCTGGCGCGCCGCGGGCGGCACCGGCGACCCGACGGCGGTGCTGCGCCTGGGCGCCGCCCTGGAACTGCTCCAGGCCTGCGCGCTGATCCACGACGACGTGATGGACGGATCGTCCCTGCGCCGGGGCGCTCCCGCGCTGCACGTGGAGTTCGCACGCGGGCACCGGGCCGGCCCGGGCGACGGCTGCGCCGAGGCGTTCGGCACGTCCGCCGCCGTGCTCGCGGGCGATCTGGCCCTGGCCTGGGCCGACGACCTGCTGACGGAGACGGCGTTCGGTGTGCCGCAGGGCCCGCGGCTGTACGCCGAGTGGCGGGAGATGCGCACCGAGATGGTCGCCGGGCAGTACCGCGACCTCAACGCCCAGGCCGGCGGCTCGTCCAGCGCCGAGGAGGCACTGACCATCGCCGTCCTCAAGAGCGCCCTGTACACGGTCGCGCGGCCCCTGGCGCTGGGCGCGGCGCTGGCCGGCGCCGGCTCCGCCACGCTGGGCGCGCTGCGGGCGGCCGGCCGGAGCGCGGGGCTCGCCTTCCAGCTGCGGGACGACCTCCTCGGTGCCTTCGGCGACCCGGCGCGCACCGGGAAGCCCGCGGACGACGACCTGCGCCACCGCAAGCTCACCCCGCTCCTCGCCGTCGCCGTCCGGCTCGCCGGGACCGCCGGTGATCACGACGCCGCCGCCGTGCTCGCCCCGGGCGCGGGCGCACGGGCCGGGCACACCGTCGAGCGGATGCGGGCGGCCCTGGAGCGCACGGGCGCCCGGGCGGAGGTCGAGGCGCGGATCGAGGAACTGGCGGCGGCGGGTCTGCGGCACTTCGAGGCCGTGGCCGCCGGCCCCGATGTGCGGCGGGAGTTCGCCGCCCTGGTCGAGCGGGCCGCGGGCGTCGCCCCGCGCCCCGCCGAGGAGCTCGTATGAGGACCGTGTCGGGGCCGACGGATCACGTCGTCGTGGTGGGAGCGGGCCTGTCCGGCCTGGCCTGCGCCCTGCACCTGCTGGGCGCCGGCCGCCGGGTCACGCTCGTCGAACGGGACTCCGGCCCGGGCGGCCGGGCCGGGCGGGTGCGGATGGGCGGCTACCGGGTGGACACCGGACCGACCGTGCTGACCATGCCCGACCTGGCCGACGAGGCGTTCGCGGCCGTCGGCGACAGCCTCCACCGGCGCGTGGAGCTGACGCCCCTGCACCCCGCCTACCGCGCGGCCTTCGCCGACGGCACCTCGCTCGACGTGCACACCGACGGCGAGGCCATGGAGGCGGAGGTGCGGCGCTTCGCCGGACCGGCCGAGGCGGCGGGCTACCGCAGGCTGCGGCAGTGGCTGGAGCGGCTGTACCGGGCGCAGATGCGGCGTTTCATCGACACCAACTTCGACTCGCCGTTCCAGCTCCTCCACCCCGACCTGGCCCGGCTGGCGGCGCTCGGCGGCTTCGGGCGCCTGGACAGCCGGATCGGCAGCTTCCTCCAGGACGAACGCCTGCGCCGCGTGTTCTCCTTCCAGGCCCTGTACGCCGGAGTCGCCCCGGCCAGGGCGCTGGCGGCCTACGCCGTCATCGCCTACATGGACACCGTCGCCGGGGTCTGGTTCCCCAAGGGCGGCATGCACGCGCTGCCGCGGGCGATGGCCGACGCGGCGGCCGGTGCCGGGGCCGAGCTGCGCTACGGGTCCGAGGTGAGCGCGCTGGAACGCTCCGCCGGGCGGGTGCGGGCCGTGCGCCTCGCCTCGGGTGAGCGCATCCCGTGCGACGCGGTGGTGCTGACCTGCGAACTGTCCACCGCGCACCGCCTGCTGGGCCGGGCCCCGCGCCGCCCGGTGGCGCTGCGGCACTCGCCCTCCGCGGTGATCCTGCACGCGGGAACCGACCGCACCTGGCCGCAACTGGCCCACCACACGCTGTCCTTCGGCGCGGCCTGGGAGAGCACCTTCGACGAACTGACCCGCACGGGATCGCTGATGAGCGACCCGTCCCTGCTGATCACCCGCCCGACGGCGCACGACCCCTCCCTCGCGCCGCCGGGCCGCCACCTGCACTACGTCCTCGCGCCCTGCCCCAACACCGACGTCGGCCCCTCCGCCGCCGCCTGGCGCGAGCTGGGCCCGCGCTACCGCGACAGCCTGGTCGCCGAGCTGGAGCGGCGCGGCCTGGACGGCTTCGCGGACAGCGTCGAGCAGGAACAGCTGGTGACCCCGCTCGACTGGACGGCCCGGGGCCACGCGGCGGGCGGCCCCTTCTCCGTCTCCCACACCTTCGCCCAGACCGGCCCCTTCCGGCCGCGCAACCTGGTCCGCGGGCTGGACAACGTGGTGCTCGCCGGCTGCGGGACCACCCCGGGTGTGGGTGTGCCGACCGTGCTCGTCAGCGGCAAGCTCGCCGCCGCGCGCGTCACCGGCGGCTCGGGACGCCGCGCCGCGCCGGCCCGGCCCCGTCCCGTCGCGCGGACCGTCCCGTCCACCCCGACCGGAGCAGGTGCCCATGACCCGTCGTGAACTGGACGCCGCCGGGATCACCGACCCCGGCCTGCGCGCCGACTACACCCGGTGCCGGCAGCTCAACGCCCGTCACGGCCGCACCTACTTCCTCGCCACGCGCCTGCTGCCGGTGGAGCGGCGCTCGGCCGTGCACGCGCTGTACGGCTTCGCCCGCTGGGCCGACGACATCGTCGACGACCTGGACCGGACCCGCACCCCCGAGGAGCGCGACCTGTCGCTGAAGCGGCTGGAGGGCGATCTCGCGCACGCGCTGCGCAACGGGGGCGGGGACGAGCCCGTGGTGCGGGCGGTGGCCGACACCGCCGAGCGGTACGGCATCGAGGTGGAGCTGTTCGCCGACTTCCTCGCCTCGATGCGCTCCGACCTGACCGTCACCGACTACCCGTCCTACGCCGATCTGCGGGCCTACATGCACGGCTCGGCCGCGGTGATCGGGCTGCAGATGCTGCCCGTGCTCGGCCCGGTCGTCCCGCGCGAGGAGGCCGCGCCGCACGCGGCGGCCCTCGGGGTGGCGTTCCAGCTCACCAACTTCCTGCGGGACGTCGGGGAGGACCTGGACCGCGGCCGGATCTACCTGCCCGCCGACCTGCTCGCCGCGCACGGCGTGGACCGGCCGCTGCTGGAGTGGTCCCGGCGCACCGGGCGCCGGGACCCGCGCATCCGGGCGGCGCTCGTGGCGGCCGAGGCCATGACCCGGGACGTCTACCGGGAGGCCGAGCCGGGCATCGCCATGCTCGATCCGCGGGTGCGCCCCTGCATCGCCACCGCGTTCACGCTGTACGGCGGCATCCTGGACGAGGTGGCACGCGACGACTACACCGTGGTGCACCGCCGCGCGGTGGTGCCCGACCGCCGCAGGGCCGCCGTCGCCGCGGCCGGGCTGCTGAAGGTGGCGGCCGCCCGGTGGCGCCGGGCGCCCGCGGCCTCCCCTGGTTCACTGGAACGGAAAGGACCGTCCCGTGGCTGATCGCGCGGACAAGGCGGGCTGGACGTCGCCGCTGCGGCGGCGCCGCGGCCCGGGCTGGTCGGAGCAGGAGCCGACCTGGCGCGCGGCGCGTCCGGCGCTGATCGCCGACGCGCTGAAACGCGCGTCGGCCCGGCCCTCCGGGAACTGGTTCGTCGTCGGCGCCTCCCGCACCGTACGTCCGGGCAGGCCCTACGGCAGGACCGTCGGCGGCGTCGAAGTGGTGCTGTGGCGCGCGGAGTCGGGCGAGCTGCGCGCCGGCCCCGGGGCCTGCCCGCACCTGGGCGCCCCGCTGCGGGACAGCCGGGTGGTGTGCGGCACGCTGGTGTGCCACTGGCACGGACTGGCCCTCGACGGCGGCTCCCCGTTCGCCGGCTGGCAGCCGTACCCCGTCCACGACGACGGGGTGCTGGTGTGGGTGCGGCTGGACGGGGTCGGCGGCGAGGAGCCGTCGGAGCGCCCCGTGGTGCCGCAGCGCCCCGCGCCTGACGGCGGGGTGGACGCGGTGTTCACGGCGATCGGGCGGTGCGAACCGCAGGACGTCGTGGCCAACCGGCTCGACCCGTGGCACGGGTCCTGGTTCCACCCGTACTCCTTCGTCGACCTGACGGTCGCCCGCGAACCGCGGGGCGAGGAGGACGACAGCTTCGTCGTCGACGTGTCGTTCCGGGTGGCGGGCCGGCTGGTCGTGCCGGTGCGCGCCGAGTTCACCGCGCCGGAACCGCGCACCGTCCTCATGCGCATCACCGACGGCGAGGGCGCCACCTCCGTGGTGGAGACGCACGCCACGCCCCTGACCTCGGCGGCCGACGCGCACCCGCGCACGGCGGTGGTCGAGGCCGTGATCGCCACCTCGGACCGGCGCGGCTTCGCCCTGGCCCGGGCCGCCGCGCCCGCGCTGCGCCCCCTGATGCGGTACACCGCCGGGCGGCTGTGGCGCGACGACCTCGCCTACGCCGAGCGGCGCTGGACGCTGCGCAGCACCGGCCGCTTCCCCGGCTGAGACACCCCCGATCGGCCCCGCCCCGTCCGTCACGGCCTCGACGGCGGGGCGGGGTCCTGTGCGGTGCCGGTCAGGCCCGGTGGCGGTACGGCGACGTCACGGGCGGCGTCCCGCGAGGGCGTTGAGACCCCGCAGGGCCGGGGAGCGTCCGGCGCGCGGCACGGTCCACAGCACCTGGCCGCGCACGCCCCACCCCGCGAGCAGGGCGTTGGACGCCAGGAAGCCGGTGGTGGCGGCCCGTTCCATCAGGGCCACGGGAAGGTCGCAGCGGATCCCGTCGCCGGCCAGCGTCAGCCACGGGTGCGGGGTCGTGACGGCGGGGCGCCGGTGGTGGGTGCCGACCGGGAAGTGCGGGCAGTCCGCGCGCCATTCGTGCCGGACGTCCACGATCCGCGCCTCGCGGGTCTCGGGGTAGACCCGCCACAGCTGTTCGAGCAGCTCGTCCTGGACGGTCTCCCGGTGGGAGCCCTCCGGGACGGCGTAGGCGTGCAGCTCCACGACCGATCCGGTGTGCTTCGCGGCCCAGCCGGCCGCCTCGCCCTCGTAGCGCTCCAGGACGCTGATGTTGTCCAGACCGCCGTAGCCGCTGGTGCCGAGGAAGCCGGGGCGGTCGGCGTGGACCGGCCGGTCGAGCCAGTACCGGGAGACGAGGAAGGGCGGGGCGGTGCGCAGGGCGGCGACGTCGTCGCGCCACTCCCCGCTGCCCAGACCGGGCGAGCCGGCGACGACCTGCCGCAGCCCCGTGGTGTCCAGGGCGAGCACCACGGCGTCGTACCGCTCGCTGCCGGCGTCGGTGCGCACCTCGGCTCCCCGGGTGCCGGCGGGGGTGACGCCCTCGACGGCGACTGCGGTGCGCAGGTCCGCGCCGAGCCGCTGGAGGTACTCCCCGAGCGGCTCCCACAGGGCCTGCGGGAAGGGTTCGTCGGGCACGTCGAACAGCAGGCCCTCCGCCGAGCCGAGGAAGTAGATGTGGAACATCAGCATCAGCTCGGCGGCGGACAGCTCGCGCGGGTCGGCGAAGAAACTGCGGGAGAACACCTCGAAGGCCAGGTGGTGCGCGGCCTCGGGAAAGCGGACGCCGGCCAGGAAGCCGGCCGCGCTGACCGAGTCGAACCGCTCGTAGACCTCCGGCACCCTGACGTCCAGCAGCGGCAGCGCCGCCCGGGCGTCCAGCGCGCCGAGGTCGCGCCAGCCGAAGGTGGGGCTGAGGGCGACGAAACCGAGGGCGCTGAGGGGCGGGGTGCGCGGGACGCGGGCGAAGCTGTCGGTCAGGCCGCCGCTGTGCCGCAGGGGATAGTCGGCCAGCGGGGTGAGGCGTGCGAGGGCCGGATCGGTCCGCCGCAGCAGGCCGCGCAGGTTGTAGTACTGGCGGAAGAAGGCGTGGAAGCCGCGGCTCATGGTCACGACCGAGCCGTCCGCGAGTTCGGTGCGGTGGCCGGCGAGGCGTCCGCCCAGGGAGTCCTCGCGTTCGTAGAGGGTGACCCGGGCACCGCGTTCGGCCAGTCCGGTGGCCGCGGCCAGGCCGGCGATGCCGCCGCCCACCACGGCGACCGAGGGCGCGTCCCGGTGCCCGAAACCGTCCCGGCCGGGGGCGGGCATCAGCACCTCGGCCTTGCGGTCCCGGCCGCGCCGGGCGGGGGCGGTGCGGGGGGTGCGGGTGCTCATCGGCCGGCCTCCGCGGCGGACGCGGGCCGCGCGAGCGTCCCGGTGAGCGTCTGCCCGGCCGCCTCCGGGACCGCCGGCGTGGAGGCGTTGCGGGCAACGAAGGTGTGGGTGATGCCGGTCTGCCATCCGGCCAGCGGAAGGGCGCGCGCGTCGGCGAACCCGGCGCGGGTGAGCCGGCCGGTGAACTCGTGCGCGGTGTCGAAGTCGAGGACGCTGCGCCACAGGTGGTGGTACAGGTCCCGGTCGCCGGTGAGGGTGCCCGCGGGGATGACCAGCCCCTGGCACACGGCGGTCCACAGCGCGCGGTGGGCCGGGGAGCCGCCCAGGCTGTACTCGTGGACGGCGAGCCGCCCGCCCGGCCGCAGCAGGGTCCGTACGGTGTGCAGGACGCCGTCGGGGTCGGTGACGTTGCGGAACAGGTAGGCAGCGAAGACCGCGTCGAAGGGGCCTTCGGCCGCCGTCGCGAGTTCCTCGGCGCTCAGGTGCAGGAACCGCACGCTGTCGGGCCACGGCTTGGCCAGCGCCTGCCGCAGCATGCCGGAGGAGGCGTCGACGGCGGTGATCCGGGCGCGGGGCGCGACGCGCAGCAGGGCCCGGGTGGAGGCGCCGGTGCCGCACCCGAGGTCGAGGACGTGCAGCCCGGCCCCGTCCCGGGGCAGCCGCAGCCGGCGGGCAGAGCGCAGCAGGTCGGTGCGGTAACCGGGGTTGAGGGCCGTGAGCCGGTCGTAGGTGCGGGACGCGTGGTCGAAGGCGTGGGCCAGGTCGTGGTCGCGCAACAGGGTCATCGAGGGCTCTCTCCGGTTCGGGGGACGGGGTGGGCGCGGCGGGGCAGGAAGGGCACCTCGAGCGTGGTGCGGAGCATCGGGCCCACGGGGGTGCGCAGTCCGATGCCCCACTCCTCGCGGAACGAGGTGGCGCCGTCCAGGAAGCGCAGCAGACGGTGTGCCGGGGTCCGGCGGAACAGGTCGGTGAAGAAGGCGGGGCCGTCGATGCGGCCGGTGTCCAGGGCCCTGAGCAGGACGGCGTCCATGAACAGGGCCCGCCGCCCGTGGGGCGGGAGCACGGTGGTGCGGCCGTCCCGCAGGGCGGCGGCGACGGCCCGGCTGTGCCGCTGTACGGCGGCGAAGGTGTACCCGGTGGCGGGGCGGGTGGCGCCGCCCGCGGTGCCGATCCGGAAGACGGCCTCCCCCGCCCGCTGGGGGAAGCGGGCGTCGGTCATGGGGATGACGCCCTGCTCGGCGGACTCGACGGTGAACGCGCCGAGGCCGAGGACCTCGCGGGCGTAGTGGCCGAGGGCCGTCTCGTACGCCTCGGTGGTCAGCGGGGCGCGGGAGAACTCGGTGTACTCGACGAGCGCCTGGCCGGGGGTGAGCGGAAGGACGTAGCCGAAGGCCAGGCCGTGCGTCGGCTGGGGCACCCGGAAGTCCATCAGGTCGGCGATCGTGGGATCGAACCGGTCGGTGTCCGTGCGCACGAACCAGCCGCGGAAGTGCTGCAGCAGTTGGGTCCGGGCCGGCGGCAGCGCGGGCAGCGGCCGTGAGTCGAACACGCGCCGGGCGCGCAGGGTGAGCGTCCCGCCGTCGGCTGCGGTGCAGCGCACCTCCGCGCCCCCGGGCACGTCGCGCACCGTCCGGGCCGTGGCGCGCAGCAGGCGCCCGCGGGACGAGCGCGCCAGCCGCGCGTGCACCAGCCGTTCGAACGCCCCGGACCGCACCATGCGGTACCGCGCGGGGGCCGGGTCGACGGTGAGGGCCTCCCCGTCGGAGCCGTGCACCCGCAGCAGGGGCCAGTCGGCGGCGACGGCGTCGCCGAGGTCGTCGTCGCCCTCGCTCCAGAAGCACCACGTGCGCTCCGCCGGGCGCGCGGGCCCGTCCGGCGGCTCCACGACGGTCACGGTGGCCGACGTGGTCCCGAGCAGCCGGTCCGCGAGACTGAGTCCGGCGGCACCGCCCCCGACGATCACCACGTCGGCCGCGCCGCCGGGCCCGGCGCTCACCGGCCCCAGCCCCGGCCGCCCCACCCTCCGCACGTCCGGACTCCGGACACCCGGGCCAGGGCCCTCGGCATCCGGGCTCGGACTCCGCCCGTGCAGAGCCGGACTTCCGGCGTGCGGGGCCGGACTCCGGGCGTCCTGGGCCAGTCTCCCGGCATACGGGGCCGGACTCCGAGCACAGGGGCCGCCGCCCCGGGCACCCGGGCCCGCACTCCGCGCGTACGGAGACAGACTCCCGGCATACGGGGCGGGACTCCGGGCACGGGGGCCGCCCCCGCGTGCCCGCGGGCCAGCATTCCGCGCGTACGGGGCCAGGCTCCCGGCGTGCGGGGCCGGACTCCGGGCGTGCAGGGCCAGGCTCGGGGCGTGCGGGGCCGGACTCCGGCCGCGGAGGCCGACGCCCCTGCCTCGGAGGCCGCCGCACCTGCCTCGGAGGCCGCCGCACCTGGCACCCGGGCCCGCCGGCCCCTCGTGCGCCCCGGGCCGGCGACGCGGCGGTTCCGGTCGCCGTCGGTGGCCGCCGGGACACGCGTGCCGATCACCACCACACCCCCTCTCCCGGCCGTCCGGACATACCCGCCGATCATTACCACACCCCGTTCCCGGCCACCGGGAGGACATACGCGCCGCCCGTGCCGCGGCGTCGCTCCACCCCGCGCACGGGCCGACGAGTTGATCAGTTCGTTCACCCTTCCGGCCGCAGGGGGTGTTCGGATGCGCCGGCCCGCGGCTGCTGCGAGACGACCGACTCCACCAGTCCGACGGCCTCGGCCAGCCCGGCCGGGCGCGGCAGCCCCGGCACGGACCGGCCGCCGGCCCAGCCGGGCCCGATCGTCAGGACGACCGGCTTGCGGCGGGCACCGCGCACCCCCCATTCCATCGCGGCGACGTGCTGAGCCAGCGGACGACTGGCCGTGCCGCGCGACTGCGCCCACAGCGCCACCGCGGCCGGTCCGGTCCTGCGCACGGCCGTGACGAGGGACTCGACGGGCAGGGCGCCGCCGAACATCCGCACCGGCAGGCCCCGTTCGGCGAGGGCGGCGGCCAGCACCTCCAGCGGCAGCGTGTGGTGCTCCCCGGGTACGCACGCGAGCACCGTGACGGCGCCCGGGCGGTCGGTGACCGGGCCGGGGGTGCTGCGCCGCAGCGCGCCGGAGACGTGCCAGGACAGAAAGTGCTCGACCTCGACGTACTTCTCCCCCGAGCTCTCCCACTTGCGGCCCACCGCCTGGAGCGTCGGCATGATCACCTCGGTCCAGGCGGCGATCAGCCCGTGCTCGTCGATCGCGGAGCGGAGCAGGTCGTCCAGCGCGGCGGCGTCCAGGCGCAGGGCGGCCCGCGCGATGCCCTTGCACTCCTGGCGCACGTCGCCCAGACGCAGCCCGCTGCCGGCGCGGCTGCGGGCCCGTCCGCGGGCGGGACGGCCCGGGGGCGCGGCGGCGGGAGCCGCCGGGACCGCTTCCGGGGAGGTCCCGGCGGAGCGCCCGTCCGGGCCCGGATCCGAAGCCGCCGCGGGGAGCCCGTCCCGGCCCGCCCGTGACACCGTCGCGGCGGGCGACCCGTCCGGACCGGCTCCGGCGACCGCACCGGCACTGGTCCCGGCGGCCGGGTCCTCCTCCGGGACGGACTCCTCCCGCACCATGCGCGCCGCCTCGGCGGGCGGTATCCCGGTCGCCGTCAGCGCGCACATCCGCTCCAGCCGGGCCACGTCCCCGGCGGTCCACCTCCGGTGCCGGCCGCCGGTGTGCGCGTCGGGGCCGAGGCCGTAGCGGCGGTCCCAGGTGCGGACCGTCGTGGGTGCCACCCCCAGCCGCCGGGCGACCTCGCCCGTGGTCAGACCGCCGCCGGCCTGCGCGGCGCCGATCGGCACGCTCTGTCCGTCCCGTTCCTGTGCAGCCATGCCCCCACTGTACGACGCACAAACGACGCATGTTGCTGTGCGTCGTTTGTGCGCCGAACACTGGGCGCACAGCGCAGGGGCGCCGCTCCCACAGCGCGACCGGTGCGGTTCGGCAAACGGTCTTCCGTCCCGCACGACGCCGGCAGGAGGAACCAGGCCATGATCACCAACACGCGACTCACCGCCCTCGCCCCGCCTGTGGAGGAGACGCGGTACGAGGAGGAGCTGGCCCGTGGCCTCCTCGCCGCCGACGAGGAGGCGTTCGCCGCGATCTACCACCGCTGGGGCTCGCTCGTCCACACCATGGCCACCCGGCTGCTGGGCGACACCCACGAGGCGGAGGACGTCACCCAGCAGGTCTTCCTCGGCGCCTGGCGCGGCCGGGCAGGTTTCCACCCGGAACGGGGGCCGCTCGGCGCCTGGCTGGTCGGCATCACCCGCCGCAAGATCGTCGACGCGCTGGCGGCCCGGACCAGGCGCCTGACGCTCATCGACTCGGCCGCCCACCAGGCCGACCCCGACCCGGGGTACGGCGACACGGCACCGGACCGCGTCCTGGACCGGGTGCTGCTCGTCGACGCGCTGTCCCGGCTGCCGCGCCCCCAGCGCGAGGTGCTCTGCATGGCCTTCTACGAGGACCTCACGCAGGCCCAGATCGCGGAACGCACCGGTCTGCCCCTGGGCACGGTCAAGAGCCACGCCCGCCGCGGCCTGCACCGTCTGCGCGTGGTGATCGAGCAGTCCGCGGCCTCCGGCCCCGGCGCGTGAAAACAGACGCGAGCGCACCCGCTCGCGCATCCAAGGGGGCCATCACCCCCGAAACGGGACCGAGACTCCGCACCGTACGGAGGCTCCTTCTGAAGGGATGATCCCCATGAACTCCCGACTCCACCTCGCCGTAGCAGCCTCCGCAGGCGCCTGCGCCCTGGCCCTCGGCGCGGCCGCCCCGGCCCTCGCCGACCAGCAGCAGGACAAGGCCATGGTGTCCGTCTTCCACGGCATCCCCGGACTGACCGTGGACGTGTACGCCAACGGCACCGAACTGCTCAGCGACTTCAAGCCCGGCACGGTCACGGACCCGCAGTCCCTGGACGCCGGCACGTACGACATCAAGATCTTCGAAGCGGGCAAGGGCCCGGAGGGCACGCCGGCGCTGGAGAAGAAGGTCGAGGTGCCCGAGGGCGGGAACGCCACGGTCGCCGCGCACCTCTCCGCCGACGGCAAGCCCCAGCTCACGGCCTTCACCAACGACGTCTCCGAGGTCGGCGCCGGCAAGTCGCGCCTGACGGTCCGCCATGTCGCGGCCGCTCCCGCGGTGGACGTCCGGGCCGGCGGTCAGCCCGTCTTCACCGACCTGACCAACCCGAAGGAGGACACCGCCGAGGTCGACGCCGGCTCGGTCAACGCCGATGTGGTGCTGGCCGGCACGGACACCGTGGCCATAGGCCCGGCCGACCTCTCCCTGAAGGAGGGCACCAGCAACGTCGTCTACGCCTGGGGCAGCGCCGAGGACAAGAACCTGGCTCTGGCGACCCAGTCGTTCAGCGGCATGGCCTCGGCCCCCCGCGGCGTCGACGCGGGCGGCAGCGGTGCGGCCGTCACCCCGAACTCCTCCGACACCGCCACCTGGCCCGCCTGGGCCGCCGCGGCCGGAGTGATCACGGTGACGGGCGTTCTGACGGCCCGCCGGTTCGCCGGCCGGCGTGGGTGACGGCAGGCGACGGCGCCCGGGCCCGGTTCTGGCGGCTGCCGCACTGGCAGCCGCCGTCGGCGTCGCGGGACCGCCGCCCGACCGGACGGGGCCGCCACGGGACTTCGCGGCGGCCCCGGTGGAACGTGCCGCGCCGGCCGCGTCACGGCCCGCCGAAGCGTCCCGGAACCCACCGCCACCCGCCGCGGCGGACGAACCGCCGCCCCGGCGGGTCGTGGTCGACGACGTGGACCTCGACGCGCGCGTCATCCCCGTCGGGGTGACGAAGAAGGGCGACATGACCGTCCCCGAAGACCCGGCCACAGCCGGCTGGTACCGCTACGGCCCGGCTCCCGGCAGCGATCGGGGCTCCGCCGTCCTGGTCGGCCATGTCGACACGGACTCCGGCGACCTCGGCGAGTTCGCCGCCCTGTACGACGTGCGGCGAGGCCAGCGGGTGGAGGTGAGCCGGGACGGCGGGCAGCCGGTGCGCTACCGGATCGTCTCCCGCGTCACGGTCCCCAAGGCCGAACTGCCCGACTCGGCGTTCCGCCGCTCGGGCTCCCCGGCCCTCACCCTCATCACCTGCGCGCCCCCGTTCGTCCCCGAGCGGGGCGGCTACCTCTCCAACCTCGTCGTGACGGCGGAGCCCATCGAGTCCGGGAGGCCGCAGTGACCCACGTGGACCCGGCCCACCTGGTCGAACTGGCCCTGGGCAACGCCACCCCGACCCCGGCCGACACCGCCGCCCTGAACCACGTCGCCGAGTGCGCCCGCTGCCGCGACGAGCTGCACACGATGACCCGTGTGGTGGAAGCGGCCCGCACGGCGGAGCTGGTCGACCTGCCGGCCGCACCCCCGGAGCACGTCTGGCGCCGCATCACCCGGGACCTGGCCGGGGAGACGCCCCCACCCGAGGGCCCCCGGCAGGCCCCGGACCACAGGAAGCGAACGGCCCTCACCGTGCTGGCCCTGGCGGCGGCCGCCGCGATCGCGGCCGCGCGCTGCTCCCGGCACCGGCGCTGACGCAGACGTGGTCACAGCCCCCGACAGGCCCCGAGGAAGACCCGCGCCCCGGCGAGCAGCTCGGCCTCCGTCACGTCTCCGGGCTCCCGCGCCGCCACATCCGCCACGAAGTCCTCGACGACGTAGAACAACTCGTTGAGGACACCGAAGCATTGGTCGGAAACATCCCGCAGCCCACGGAACTCACCCCAGAACCGCGACTCGAACTCCAGCGCGCCGATCCGCCCGGAGACGAAGGACTCGGCCAGGGCCACGTAGGGCGCGAGTGCACGCGCATCGGCCGGGGACACCATGGCGGTCAGACACCCGCCCTCTCCCGCAGGGAAGCCATCGCCGGGTTCCGGGTCAGCGCCGGATGGTGACGTTCGAGGTACTCCACACCCTCGGTGATGAATGACCGGACCCGGGACACGTATGCGTCCAGCGAGCAGCTGGGAGGTGGCGTCGGAACGCCGCGCGTGGAGGTGAACTGCACCTGGTCGCCCGCGAGTGCGAGCCGGATGACGTAACTGTTCTCCGTGAAATCGATCTCTGCCGCCCCCACGGAGCTCAGACTTTCCAGCGAGTGCCCCAGCGTGAACATGATGTCGATCAACGGAAGCCGGGCGGCCGAAAGGAACGCGTGACCGTCCACGGTGAAGTCGACCGGGTACTCGAAGAACCCGTAGCGCAAATCTGTCGCACTCAGAGACGCCAAGTCGATCCGGCCGGCCTCCCACGCCTTCTCCCAACCGGACCCGATATCGCTGCGACTGTCGGGCGTGAAATCGATCTTTGGGAGCATTTGTCAGTGTTCCTTGTGAGGTCCGGTTCGCGGGGTGCTGCCGTCGGTGTACCTACAGTCCGCGACCGAGAGGTACGGGTAGACCTGGATCCGGGTCACGCGGCGGCCACTCCAGGGTGAGGGCATGACCGTCGCTGCCATCAATGCGGACCCGGCTGCACTCACGCGAGTCGCGCGGTTCGTCCCCGCCGTCCGCCGGCGTCGGCTCCACGCCGTCGACTTCGAAGTCGGACAGCTCGGTCCAGACCGGAAGCCGGTGGTCGTCCCGTACGAGGACCATGAGCCGGCCCTCGTAACGCGAGATACCCAGGACGCCGTAGCTGCGGCCCGCGGTGAACGAGGAGTCGCCGTCCGCGAGCTTTCCGCGACGAACGATCATGGCGACTGACTTGGGCGTGCAGTCATTCGACTTCACTGGTCCGGGGATGGTGGACGCGTCAAGCCGAAGCAACACACCCTGAGCCGTCCTGACGCGCGCCAGTGCAACGGTCACACGTTGAAGCGGAACTCCACCACGTCCCCGTCCTGCATGACGTAGTCCTTGCCCTCCATGCGTGCCTTGCCCTTCGCGCGGGCCTCCGCCACCGAGCCCGTCTCCACCAGGTCGTCGAAGGAGATGACCTCCGCCTTGATGAAGCCCTTCTGGAAGTCCGTGTGGATGACGCCGGCGGCCTCGGGGGCCGTGGCGCCCTTCTTGATCGTCCAGGCGCGGGATTCCTTGGGGCCGGCCGTGAGGTACGTCTGCAGGCCGAGCGTGCGGAAGCCGACGTGGGCGAGCGTGGCGAGGCCGGGCTCCTCCTGGCCGACGGACTGGAGGAGCTCCAGGGCCTCGTCCTCGTCGAGCTCGGCGAGGTCCGCCTCCAGCTTGGCGTTGAGGAAGATCGCCTCGGCCGGGGCGACCAGGGCGCGCTGCTCGTTCTTGAAGTCCTCGTCGGTCAGCTCGTCCTCGTCGACGTTGAAGACGTAGAGGAACGGCTTGGTGGTGAGCAGGTGCAGGTCGTGCAGGAGCTCCGCCCGCTCGGTCCCCTGGACGATGCCCTGGGAGAAGAGGGTGTCGCCCTTCTCCAGAATCTCCTTGGCCTCCTCGACGGCCTTGACCTTCGGCGCGATGTCCTTCTTGATCCGCGATTCCTTCTGCAGGCGCGGCAGGACCTTCTCGATGGTCTGCAGGTCCGCGAGGATCAGCTCGGTGTTGATCGTCTCGATGTCGTCCTTGGGCGAGACCTTGCCGTCGACGTGCACGACGTTCTCGTCCTTGAAGGCACGGATGACCTGGCAGATCGCGTCGGACTCGCGGATGTTCGCCAGGAACTTGTTGCCCAGGCCCTCACCCTCGGAGGCACCGCGCACGATGCCCGCGATGTCGACGAAGTCCACGGTGGCGGGCAGGACCCGCTGGGAGGAGAAGATCTCGGCCAGCTTCGTCAACCGGGGGTCGGGGACGCCGACGACCCCGACGTTGGGCTCGATCGTGGCGAACGGGTAGTTGGCCGCCAGCACGTCGTTCTTGGTCAGGGCGTTGAAGAGGGTCGACTTGCCGACGTTGGGCAGGCCGACGATTCCGATCGTGAGCGACACGTTGCGACTTCCCGTGAGTGGAGAGACCAGAGGGCCAGGGGACCGGCCGATCCACCAGTCTACGGCGTGCCCGGGGCCACCCCGGGCGACCTCTCGAACGCTTGGCCAAGCCTCGTCCTACGGCGTGTCTGACGGCCTATTCGGCATATTGAACGACCTAAGTTGGTGCGGTGGAGCAATACAGGACGCGACCTGCCCAGTACGGAACGCGACGCGACCGGCCGAGGCCACCCCTGCCACCGCAGGTGAAACGGGGTGCGCAGGGCGCGGCCGCGCGCCCTGCCCGGCCACCGGGGCCGCAGCGCCGTCCGACGCCGGTGCGGCGGCCCGCGCCCGCACCGGCGGCCCCCGCGGGGCGGCTGCCGAACCCGCGGCTGACCGGACTGGGCAGCGGGTTGTTCTGCGCGGTGGCGATGTTCCTGCTGGGCGCGCTGTGCGCCGCGCTGTTCGGGGCGTCCCTGACGGCGTACGGCGTGCTGTTCCTGCCGGTGTGCGTCCTGACCGCCCTCTGGGTGCGCCCGGGGGACCTGATGACCGCGCCCGTGGTCGTGCCGATCGCGTTCGCCGCGGGGCTGCTGCCGGTGGCCGAGGGCGACGGCGGGAGCCGGCTGATGGGGCTGGTGACGGCGCTCGCCACCCAGGCCGGATGGCTGTACGGGGGGACGCTCGTCGCCGGCCTGATCGTGATCGCCCGGCGGATCCGGCTGGTGCGCCGCAGGCGGGCGGCAGCAGCGGCGGCGGCCGCCGGAAGCCGTCCGCCGCTGCAGGCCGCGCGCTCCTGATGCGGCGGGAGCACACCGCAGGCCGTGGCGGAGGCCGCGTCCGCCGACGGGCCGCTGCGGCCGGGCATGACCTGTGCCCACGGCAGTGCGCCAGTGCGCCGAAGTCTGCGGCCACCGGAGCACCCGCCGCTGACCGAGCCCACCAGAACACCCGCCGCTGACGGCGCCCACCAGGCCATGTGCCGCTGACCGCGCCGATCAGCCCGCCTGGCGCTAGTGCCCGGCCGACCGCATCGCCGCTCCCACGATGCCCGCGTTGTTCTGCAGCTGCGCCGGGACGATCTGCGCCTTGATGCCCTCGATGTGGGGCAGGAACTTGTGCGCCTTGCGGCTGACGCCGCCGCCGATGATGAACAGTTCCGGCGAGAACAGCATCTCGACATGGGCGAGGTACTTGCGCACGCGGTGCTCCGCCCAGTGCTCCCACGACAGGTCGTGGTCCTCGCGCGCCTTGCTGGAGGCCCGCTTCTCCGCGTCGTGCCCGTCGAGCTCCAGGTGGCCCAGCTCGGTGTTCGGGACGAGCACGCCGTCGACGAAGAGCGCGCTGCCGATGCCCGTGCCGAACGTCAGCAGGATCACCGTGCCCCGTCGGCCGCGGCCCGCTCCGAAGTGCATCTCGGCGACGCCCGCCGCGTCCGCGTCGTTCACCACCGTCACCGGCAGTCCGCCCAGCCGCTCGCCGAGCAGCGCCCGCGCGTCCATGTCGATCCAGCCGGCGTCGACGTTCGCCGCCGTACGGATCGTGGCGCCGTCGGTGACCACGCCCGGGAAGGTGACCCCGACGGGTCCCGTCCAGCCGAAGTGGTCGACGACCTGCTTGACGCCGTCGGCCACCGCGTCGGGCGTGGCCGGGTGCGGGGTGAGGACCTTGTGGCGCTCCTGCGCCAGGTCGCCCTTGTCCAGGTCCACCGGGGCACCCTTGATCCCGGAACCGCCGATGTCCACACCGAAGATCTGCATGGCCCTACGTTACGACGTGGGACTGACCGTCACGGGCCGGACGGCCCCGGCCGCCCGGCCCGTCCGCGACAGCTCCCCGATCACTCCGCGGAACGTTCACCGGCCGCGGCGCCGCCGCGCTCGGCGACCAGCGCGGCCGCCTCCTCGCGCAGGTCGCGGCGCAGCTCCTTGGGCAGGGAGAACGTGATGGACTCCTCGGCCGCCTTGACGATCTCGACGTCCTCGAAACCGCGCTGGGAGAGCCACTCCAGGACCTGCTCGACCAGGACCTCCGGCACGGACGCGCCCGAGGTGACGCCGACGGTGGAGACGCCCTCCAGCCAGGCCTCGTCGATCTCGTCGGCGAAGTCCACCAGGTGGGCGTCGCGCGCACCGGCGATCTTGGCGACCTCGACCAGGCGCTTGGAGTTGGAGGAGTTGCGCGAGCCGACCACGATGACCAGGTCCGACTCGGCGCCCATCTGCTTCACGGCAAGCTGGCGGTTCTGCGTGGCGTAGCAGATGTCGTCGCTGGGCGGGGAGATGAGCTGCGGGAACTTGTCCCTCAGGGCGTCGACGGTCTCCATGGTCTCGTCGACGGAGAGCGTGGTCTGGGAGAGCCAGACGACCTTGGACGGGTCGCGGACCTCGACCTTGGCCACGTCGCCCGGGCCGTCGACGAGCTGGATGTGGTCGGGGGCCTCGCCGGAGGTGCCGATGACCTCCTCGTGGCCCTCGTGGCCGATGAGGAGGATGTCGTAGTCCTCGTTGGCGAAGCGGACGGCTTCCTTGTGGACCTTGGTGACCAGCGGGCAGGTGGCGTCGATGGTGGCGAGCTTGCCGCGCTCGGCCTCCTCGTGGACGACGGGGGCCACGCCGTGGGCCGAGAACATCACGATGTTGCCCGGTGGCACCTCTTCCGTCTGCTCGACGAAGATCGCGCCCTTCTTCTCCAGGGTCTGCACGACGTACTTGTTGTGGACGATCTCGTGGCGGACGTAGACGGGAGCGCCGTACTGCTCCAGCGCTTTCTCTACGGCGATCACGGCGCGGTCCACGCCCGCGCAGTAGCCACGGGGGGCGGCGAGCAGGACACGGCGGCCAGGCGAAGCAGACATGCGTCCCATCGTAAGGCCGCGTTCGGCGGGTCAAAGATCGCGTCCGTGCGGAGTCCCCGGGAAGACTGAACGGACGCGGCGCGAGTGACGGAAGCGGAGGCGGGCCACGATGGCGGAGCCGGGGACGCGGGCCCGCGCGGCCGACGGGGACGGCGCGCTGCGGCGCAGCCTGGGTTTCCGGGACCTGGTCGTCTACGGGCTGCTGTTCATCGCGCCGATGGCCCCGGTCGGCGTGTTCGGCACGCTGGACGCCAAGTCGCACGGGGCGGTGGCGCTGGTGTACGTCGTCGCGACGGTCGCGATGGCGTTCACGGCGTTCAGCTACGCCCAGATGGTCCGGGTCGTCCCGCAGGCGGGCTCGGTCTTCGCCTACGCGCGCGCGGGGCTCGGGAAAGAGGCCGGCTTCGTGGCGGGCTGGATGGCGATGCTGGACTACGTGCTGATCCCGGCGGTGGCGTACCTGTTCTGCGGGGTCGCCATGAACGCGCTGGTCCCCGAGGTGTCGCGGTGGGTCTGGTCGGCGCTCGCGGTGGTCGTGACGACGCTGCTGAACCTGTGGGGCGTCCGGGCCGCCGCCCGCGTGGGCTTCCTGGTGCTGCTCCTGGAGGTCGTCGTCCTGCTCGTCTTCGTGGTGGCCGCGGTGGTGGTCCTGGCGCGGGGCGGTGCCGAGCGGGGCTGGCTGTCGCCGCTGTCGGGGGACGGCACGCAGGGCGCGTTCGCGATGTCGGCGGTCCTCGGGGCGGTGTCGGTGGCGGTGCTGTCGTACCTGGGGTTCGACGCGATCGCCTCCTTCGCGGAGGAGGTCACCGGCGGCTCGGCGAAGATCGCGCAGGCGCTGCTGTTCTGCCTGGCGCTGGCGGGTGTGCTGTTCGTGGCGCAGACGTACCTGGTGGCGCTGCTGGAGCCGGTGTCGTCGGCGCGGCTGGCGGCGGAGCCGGGGCGGCAGGGGTCGGCGTTCTACGACGCGGTGGACGTCTCGGTCGGCACCTGGCTGCACGACCTGGTGGCGGTGAGCAAGGCGATCGGCGCGGCCTTCGCGGCGCTGGCGGGGCAGGCGGCGGCGGCCCGGCTGCTGTTCGCGATGGGCCGCGACCGGCGGCTGCCGCGCCTGCTGTCCCGCACCAGCGCGGGGGTGCCGCGGGTGGCGTTGTTGTGCGCGGCCGTGGTGACGCTGGTGGCGGCGGTGTGGGCGGCGCGCCGGGACGACGGGATGGACCAGCTGGTGTCGGTGGTCGACGTCGGCGCGCTGACGGCCTTCACGCTGCTGCACGCGAGCGTGGTGGGCTGGTTCGCGGTGCAGCGCCGGGGCGGGGCGGTGAGCTGGTGGCGGCACGTTGTGGTGCCGGTGGCCGGCGCGGCGATCACCGTGGCCGTGATCGTGGAGGCGTCGGCCACGGCCCGGACGGTCGGTGCGGTGTGGCTGGCGGTGGGGCTGACGGTGCTGGTGGTGCAGGAAAGGCGCGGGGCGGCGGTGCCGCCCCCGGCCGCGTGACCGGGGGCGGATCCGGCGGGTCCGAGCCGCTGATCGGCATTGTCGGTGGCGCCCACTACGCTCGCGGACATGGCTGTGAACACGACTCCGGAGTCCCCGTTGCCCGTCGGTGAGGTGTCGCGGCTCATCGGGGGATGGATCGACCGGCTCGGCGCGGTGTGGGTCGAGGGGCAGATCACGCAGCTGTCCCGGCGGCCGGGTGCCGGTGTGGTGTTCCTGACGCTGCGGGACCCGTCGCACGACATCTCCGTCGGCGTCACCTGCTACCGGCAGGTGTTCGACGCCGTCGCGGACGTGGTGAGCGAGGGCGCCCGGGTCGTCGTCCTCGCCAAGCCCGAGTGGTACGCCCCGCGCGGGCAGCTGTCGCTGCGGGCCGCCGAGATACGGCCCGTCGGGGTCGGGGAGCTGCTCGCCCGGCTGGAGCAGCTGAAGAAGTCCCTCGCGCGGGAGGGTCTGTTCGCGCCGGAGCGCAAGAAGCCGCTGCCCTTCCTGCCGCAGCTGATCGGGCTGGTCTGCGGCCGGGCCTCGGCCGCGGAGCGGGACGTGCTGGAGAACGCCCGGCACCGCTGGCCCGCCGTCCGCTTCGAGGTGCGCAACGTCGCCGTGCAGGGCGTGCACGCCGTGTCCCAGGTGGTGCAGGCCGTGAAGGAGCTCGACGCGCTCGACGACGTCGACGTGATCATTGTCGCGCGCGGCGGCGGCAGCGTGGAGGACCTGCTGCCGTTCTCCGACGAGCAGCTGATCCGTACCGTCGCCCAGTGCCGTACGCCCGTGGTGTCCGCGATCGGCCACGAGCCCGACCATCCGCTGCTGGACCACGTGGCGGACCTGCGGGCCTCCACCCCGACGGACGCCGCCAAGAAGGTCGTGCCGGACGTCGGCGAGGAGTACGAGCGCGTGCGGCTGCTGCGGGACCGGGCGCGGCGGTGTGTGGCGGCGCTGCTGGACCGGGAGGAGCGCGGCCTGGCGCACGCGCTGGCGCGGCCGTCGATACAGGATCCGCACCGGATGATCGACGAGCGCGCCGACCACGTGGCGGACCTGCTCGACCGCGGCCGACGCTGCCTGCGGCACCAGCTGGACCGCGCCGACTCCGAGCTGACGCACACGCACGCGCGCGTGGTGGCCCTCTCCCCCGCCGCGACCCTGAAGCGCGGGTACGCGGTGCTGCAGAGGGCGGACGGGCACGCGGTCCGCGATCCGGGCGAGGTGGAGGCCGGCGAGGCCCTGCGCGCGCGGGTCTCCGAGGGTGAGTTCTCCGTACGAGTCGACACATAGGGTGGGCGGATGACCAGCGAGGTGGAACAGGCGCCGGGCACGGCCGAGGCGCTCGGGTACGAGCAGGCGCGCGACGAGCTGATCGAGGTCGTCCGCCGTCTGGAGGCGGGCGGTACGACGCTGGAGGAGTCCCTGGCGCTGTGGGAGCGGGGCGAGGAGCTGGCCCGGGTGTGCCGGCGCTGGCTTGAGGGGGCGCGGGCGCGGCTGGACGCGGCGCTGGCGGAGGAGTCGGCGGCGGAGGGCGCGGACGCCGAGTAGCTCCGCGCGGACACCGGGAACCACGGGGTGAATCAGTGTGAAGCCGATCACCACGCCCCCAATTTAGTTGAACATTGAACTTCATTGGCGTACCGTCGCAGACGTCAGCCGGTCCGGCGCCCCCGGGCCCGACGTACCACCCGAGAAGGTTCCGTTCATGTCTCTCGTTCTTGACCCCGCAGCCCAGGACCTCCTGTTCCGCGAGGCCCGTACCGCCAACACGTTCACCGACGAGCCGGTGACGGACGAGCAGGTGCAGGCGATCTACGACCTGGTCAAGTACGGCCCGACCGCCTTCAACCAGACCCCGCTGCGCATCACCCTGGTCCGCTCCCCCGAGGCCCGTGAGCGCCTGGTCGGCCACATGGCCGAGGGCAACCGGGCCAAGACCGCGAGCGCCCCGCTGGTCGCGATCCTCTCCGCTGACAACGAGTTCCACGAGGAGCTGCCGCACCTGTTCCCGGCCTTCCCGCAGGCCAAGGACGCCTTCTTCGCCGAGCGCCCCGTGCGCGAGGGCTCCGCCACGATGAACGCCGCCCTGCAGGCCGCGTACTTCATCGTCGGCGTCCGCGCCGCCGGTCTCGCCGCCGGCCCGATGACCGGCTTCGACCACGAGGGCGTGCGCAAGGAGTTCCTGGACGACGACCACACCCCGCTGATGGTCGTCAACATCGGCCGCCCGGGCCCGGACGCCTGGTACCCGCGCTCCCCGCGTCTGGCGTTCGACCAGGTCGTCACGACCGTCTGAGCCACGGACACGAGGAAGGCCCCCGGCGCTGTCGCCGGGGGCCTTCCTCGTGCGCGCTCACTTCGTCTGCAGCGCCTGGGCCATCTTCGTCAGCTGGGCGAAGGAGGCCGTGCCCGTCACGACCGTCGTCGAGCCCTTGGTGCCCTCCAGGACCAGCGCGTCGTAGCGGCCGCCCTCCCAGCGGGTCCACGTCCGGCCGGCGATCTCCTCGGTCCTGTCGGTCTCGCGCGCGCCCTGCGTCGCCTCGTCGAGGAAGACGGGCCGGCGCTGAGTGGACTGCTGCACCGCCACGTACTCCCCTTCGGGATCGTGGAACCCGAGGTGCCAGGTGTCGAAGTCGTCACCCCGGTAGCGGACGGAGGTGGCCTTCCACGCGCCGGGCAGGCCCTCGGGCGCGGCGACGGGGTACGGGGCCGCGCGGCGCGCCGTGAGCAGCTCGACCCGGTAGTCGACGCGCTTGATGTCGGGTGCGCTGTCGTCGTGCGGGATGAAGAGGTAGATGACCCCCGCCACGAGGACGATGACCCCGAGGGAGAGGATCATGTCCCGCGCCGTCTTCTGCTTGCCGTTCGTGCCTGCCACGCCCCCTATCGTCGCAGGTCCGTGCTGCGCTCATCCGTGGGGGCCCCTGCTCATTTTGCGGGCTCGGAGATAGAGTCGGGCGACAAAGCCCTCATCCGGCCGTCGTCGTACAGAAAGGTGCGCTCCGATGACCGAGCATCATCATTTGCCGTCCGAACTCGATGTGCCCTCCGAGGCCCCCGACCGCAACCTCGCCCTGGAACTGGTCCGGGTGACCGAGGCGGCGGCGATGGCCGCGGGCCGCTGGGTCGGACGCGGTGACAAGAACGGCGCCGACGGTGCCGCGGTCCGCGCCATGCGGACCCTCGTCTCCACCGTTTCGATGAACGGTGTCGTCGTCATCGGCGAGGGCGAGAAGGACGAAGCCCCGATGCTGTTCAACGGGGAGCGCGTCGGCGACGGGACCGGGCCCGAGTGCGACATCGCCGTGGACCCGATCGACGGCACCACGCTGACCGCGAAGGGCATGACCAACGCGATCGCGGTGCTGGCGGCCGCCGAGCGCGGGTCGATGTTCGACCCGTCCGCGGTCTTCTACATGGACAAGCTCGTCACCGGCCCCGAGGCGGCGGACTTCGTCGACATCAACGCGCCGGTGTCGGTGAACATCCGCCGGGTCGCCAAGGCCAAGCGGTCCGCGCCCGAGGACGTCACGGTGGTGATCCTGGACCGGCCGCGGCACGAGGGCATCATCAAGGAGATCCGGGACACCGGGGCGCGCATCAAGCTGATCTCCGACGGTGACGTGGCCGGCTCCATCCTGGCGCTGCGCGAGGGCACCGGCGTCGATCTGCTGCTCGGCATCGGCGGCACGCCCGAGGGCATCATCTCGGCCTGTGCGGTGAAGTGCCTGGGCGGCACCATCCAGGGCAAGCTGTGGCCGAAGGACGACGAGGAGCGGCAGCGGGCGATCGACGCCGGGCACGACCTCGACCGGGTGCTGACGACCGAGGACCTGGTCACCGGCGAGAACGTGTTCTTCGTCGCGACCGGGATCACGGACGGCGAGCTGCTGCGGGGCGTGCGGTACCGGGCCGAGACCGCGACGACCGACTCGATCGTGATGCGGTCGCGCTCGGGCACGGTGCGCAGAATCGATTCGGAGCACCGCCTGTCCAAGCTGCGGGCGTACAGCGCGATCGACTTCGACAAGGGCAAGTAGCACCCGTAGGGCCGGGGTACGGGTCCCACGGGGCCGGTGCGGGCCCCACGGGGCCGGTGCGGGCCCCACGGGGCCGGTGCGGGTCGCCGGGCGGCCGCGGCGGGTACGTGGCCCGGCGCGCCGTTCCCCGCGCCCCTTCGGGGCGCTCACCCGAAGTCGACGGCTCCGCACAGAGAAGCAGGGCGTCCCCGGTGCGGTGGGGGCGCCCTGCTTCGTGTTGCTCGGAAGTCAGCCGGCCGCCGCTATCTGGTTGGCCGAGCGGGCCGCCTTCTTCAGCTCCAGGTCGCGGCGGCGGCGCCGGGCCAGGACCACGCGGCGCTCGGCGGCGGTGAGGCCGCCCCAGACGCCGTAGGGCTCGGGCTGGAGCAGGGCGTGCTCGCGGCATTCGACCATGACCGGACACCGGGCGCAGACCCGCTTGGCCGCCTCCTCCCGGGAGAGCCGGGCGGCGGTGGGCTCCTTGGAGGGGGCGAAGAACAGGCCCGCCTCGTCGCGCCGGCACACCGCCTCGGTGTGCCACGGGGCGTCCTGGTCCCTGTCTCGCGCTGGCACCCGCGGGGCCGGAACGGCAGCGACCTGCAGGGACGAATGCGGCGGTTGCAGCACGGTCTACTCCTGACGACGGCTTCGCGAGCGAGAGACGATGCAGCAAGGCCTACCCGCTGTGCGCGCGCCTATGCACTGAGTTCCGAACCGCCCCTTCCGGTTGGTTCGCGACCGTCAGTGGCCCAGATGCTTGCGCAAACTCCTGTCGACCTTGCGCTGCACGCGGTCCAGGATGTCGGCGACGATCTTGCCGCGCCTGGCCCGCGCCTCGACGCTGCCGAAGACGGCCCAGCCGTCGACGTAGACGATCGGGGCCTCCGGGTCGCCCGAGTCGAGCGTGGCCACCTCGAAGCTGCCGAGGACGCCGCCGCCCATGCCGCGCAGCGACACGTTCTCCGGGACGCGGATGTCGACGCTGCCGAAGATCGCGAACGACTTGACGACGACCTGCTGGTGGTCGTAGAGCGCCTCGCTCAGGTCGATCTCGACGCTGCCGAAGATCGCGTAGGCGTGGATCCGGCGGCCCGCGCGCCAGCGGCCCTTGCGGACGGCGCTGCTGAAGACCGCGACCACGTTGTCGTCCGGCTCGACCGGGATGGCGCCGGCCGTGGGGCGGTGCGGGGCCGGGGCGTGGGCGGGACCCGGGCGGGGGCCGTGGGCCGCGGGCAGGTCCCGGATGAAGACCTCCAGTTCACCCACCGTCTTGGCGCGCAGCACCCCCTCGACGCGCTCGGCGTGCTCGTCCGCGGTGAGGCGGCCCTCGGCGAGGGCGTCGTGCAGGATGTCGGCGATGCGGTCGCGCTCGGCGTCGGAGGCGCGGAGCTCGGAGACGGCGGGGCCGGTCTGCGCGTGAGGGTCCTGCTTCTGAAGGTCCACGGCAGCAGCGTACCCACACACGATAGATCGCGACACCCCCCGGGCCGGTCCCGCCGGGTCCGGCCTGGGATGTGACGAACTGAGCCTTACCTCACAAGCTCGGCGTCAGTGGCAGGTTCTACGCTGGTGGGCGCTCGCCAAAGGAGGCGGGCCGCCGTCCGCAGAGTGAGGAATGGGCTGAGATGCCTGAGTTCGCGTACACCGATCTGCTCCCGCAAGGAGAGGACACCACCCCCTACCGGCTGGTGACCTCCGAGGGTGTCTCCACGGTCGAGGGGCCGGACGGGCGGACCTTCCTCCAGGTGGAGCCGGAGGCGCTGCGCAAGCTCGCCGAGGAGGCCATCCACGACATCCAGCACTACCTGCGCCCGGCCCACCTCGCGCAGCTGCGCCGGATCATCGACGACCCCGAGGCGTCGGGCAACGACAAGTTCGTGGCGCTGGACCTGCTGAAGAACGCGAACATCGCGGCGGCCGGCGTGCTCCCCATGTGCCAGGACACGGGCACGGCGATCGTGATGGGCAAGCGCGGACAGAACGTGCTGACGCGGGGCCGTGACGAGGAGGCCCTCAGCCGCGGCATCTACGACGCGTACAAGAACCTCAACCTGCGCTACTCGCAGATGGCTCCGCTCACCATGTGGGAGGAGAAGAACACCGGCTCCAACCTCCCCGCGCAGATCGAGCTGTACGCGACCGACGGCGGCGCCTACAAGTTCCTGTTCATGGCGAAGGGCGGCGGCTCGGCCAACAAGTCGTTCCTGTACCAGGAGACGAAGGCCGTCCTGAACGAGGCCTCCATGATGAAGTTCCTGGAGGAGAAGATCCGTTCGCTGGGCACGGCCGCCTGCCCGCCGTACCACCTGGCGATCGTGGTCGGCGGCACGTCCGCCGAGTACGCCCTGAAGACCGCGAAGTACGCCTCCGCGCACTACCTGGACGAGATCCCGGCCGAGGGCTCGGAGCTGGGGCACGGCTTCCGGGACAAGGAGCTGGAGCAGAAGGTCTTCGAGCTGACGCAGAAGATCGGCATCGGGGCGCAGTTCGGCGGCAAGTACTTCTGCCACGACGTGCGCGTGGTGCGCCTGCCGCGGCACGGCGCCTCCTGTCCCGTCGCCATCGCGGTCTCCTGCTCCGCCGACCGCCAGGCCGTCGCGAAGATCACCGCCGAGGGCGTCTTCCTGGAGCAGCTGGAGACGGACCCGGCGCGCTTCCTGCCGGAGACGACGGACGAGCACCTCGACGAGAGCGACGTCGTCAGGATCGACCTGAACCAGCCGATGGACACGATCCTCGCCGAGCTCACCAAGTACCCGGTGAAGACCCGCCTGTCCCTGACCGGCCCGCTGGTCGTGGCGCGCGACATCGCGCACGCCAAGATCAAGGAGCGGCTGGACGCGGGCGAGGAGATGCCGCAGTACCTCAAGGACCACCCGGTGTACTACGCGGGCCCGGCGAAGACGCCCGAGGGCTACGCGTCGGGTTCCTTCGGCCCGACCACGGCCGGCCGCATGGACTCCTACGTGGAGCAGTTCCAGGCGGCGGGCGGCTCCAAGGTGATGCTGGCCAAGGGCAACCGCAGCAAGCAGGTCACCGACGCGTGCCACGCCCACGGCGGTTTCTACCTCGGCTCCATCGGCGGCCCGGCCGCCCGCCTGGCCCAGGACTGCATCAAGAAGGTCGAGGTCGTCGAGTACGAGGAGCTCGGCATGGAGGCCGTCTGGAAGATCGAGGTCGAGGACTTCCCGGCGTTCATCGTCGTCGACGACAAGGGCAACGACTTCTTCCAGGACCCGGCGCCGGCGCCCACGTTCACGTCCATTCCGGTACGGGGTCCCGGACTCGCCTGACCGGCGCGGTGACGAATCGCCTCCACGGGGAACAGTGGTCGCGGCGCTGACGCTGTGACACGTGGAGGTGATCGTCGATGACCGACGAGCAGGACAGGACCGCATACCGCACCGAGCACGACTCCATGGGCGAGGTGCGGGTGCCGGCCCACGCCAAGTGGCGGGCCCAGACCCAGCGGGCGGTGGAGAACTTCCCCGTCTCCGGGCAGCGCATCGAGCGCGCGCACATCGAGGCGCTGGCCCGGATCAAGGGCGCGGCGGCCAAGGTCAACGCCGAGCTGGGGGTCCTGGACGAGGACATCGCCCGGGCGATCCAGGAGGCGGCCGGGGAGGTCGCCGAGGGCCGGTGGGACGAGCACTTCCCCGTCGACGTGTTCCAGACCGGGTCCGGGACCTCGTCCAACATGAACACCAACGAGGTCATCGCCACCCTGGCCACCGAGCGGCTCGGGCGCCCCGTACATCCGAACGACCACGTCAACGCCTCCCAGTCGTCCAACGACGTCTTCCCGTCCTCCATCCACATCGCCGCCACCGCCGCGGTGACGCGCGACCTGATCCCGGCCCTGGAGCACCTCGCCGCCTCCCTGGAGCGCAAGGCCGAGGAGTTCGCCGACGTCGTGAAGTCGGGGCGGACGCACCTGATGGACGCCACGCCCGTGACGCTCGGGCAGGAGTTCGGCGGGTACGCCGCCCAGGTGCGGTACGGGATCGAGCGGCTCGACGCGTCCCTGCCCCGGCTCGCCGAACTGCCCCTCGGCGGCACGGCCGTCGGCACCGGCATCAACACCCCGCCCGGCTTCTCCGCGGCCGTCATCGAGGAGGTCGCCCGCACCACCGGGCTGCCCCTGACCGAGGCGCGGGACCACTTCGAGGCGCAGGGCGCCCGGGACGGCATCGTCGAGACCAGCGGGCAGCTGCGGACCATCGCGGTCGGACTGACGAAGATCGCCAACGACCTGCGCTGGATGGCCTCCGGGCCGCGCACCGGCCTGGCCGAGATCGCCCTGCCCGACCTCCAGCCCGGCTCCTCGATCATGCCGGGCAAGGTGAACCCGGTCATCCCGGAGGCCGTGCTCATGGTCGCCGCCCAGGTCGTCGGCAACGACGCCACCGTGGCCACCGCCGGCGCCGCCGGGAACTTCGAGCTCAACGTGATGCTGCCGGTCATCGCGAAGAACGTGCTGGAGTCGATCCGGCTGCTCGCCAACGTGACGCGGCTGCTCGCCGACCGGACCGTCGACGGCATCACCGCGAACCGCGAACGGGCCCGGGAGTACGCCGAGTCCTCCCCGTCGGTCGTCACGCCGCTCAACAGGTACATCGGGTACGAGGAGGCCGCGAAGGTCGCCAAGAAGGCCCTGGCCGAGCGGAAGACGATCCGTCAGGTCGTGCTGGAGAGCGGGTACGTGGAGCGCGGCGACCTGACTCCGGAGCAGCTCGACGAGGCGCTGGATGTCCTGCGCATGACGCACCCGTGACGCCACGGGGCGCTTGTACGCCCGGCGCGTGAACCGTGACACGCGCCGCAGCGTCGTATGCCTGTGGCACCTAATATCTGTCCATGGCGGAGGGCGGAGCGGTGAGACGCATGGCAAAGGGCGGTGCGACGGGCTTCTGGGCGCCCGGGAGCCGGATCCTGTGGCGGTACCGGGAGAACGGCGGCGCGCGCATCCACATCGCGCGGCCGGTCACCGTCGTCCGGGACGACGCGGACGTGCTCGCCGTGTGGCTGGCGCCCGGCACCGAGTGCGTGAAGCCCGTGCTGGCCGACGGCACGCCGGTGCACCAGGAGCCGCTGGAGTCGCGATACACCAAGCCGCGGACGGTGCAGCGCGACCGGTGGTTCGGCACGGGCGTGCTCAAGCTCGCCCGGCCCGGCGAACCCTGGTCGGTCTGGCTGTTCTGGGAGCCGGGCTGGCAGTTCAAGAACTGGTACGTGAACCTGGAGGAGCCGCTGGCCCGTTGGGAGGGCGGCGTAGACTCCGAGGACCACTTCCTGGACATCTCCGTGCATCCCGACCGCAGTTGGCACTGGCGCGACGAGGACGAGTTCGCCCAGGCCCGGCGGGACGGGCTGATGGACGACCAGCAGGCGGAAAAGGTACGGGCGGCGGGACGGGCCGCGGTGGCGGTGATCGACGCCTGGGGGCCGCCGTTCTCGGAAGGCTGGCAGCACTGGCGCCCGGATCCGTCCTGGGGGGTACCGTCACTGCCGGAGGACTGGGATCGTACGCCCGCGCACATGTCCTCATGAGACCCTTGATGCGCCCCCGGGCAAGAAACGTAGGATCGTCCTCCGCAAGGGCGCGCGGCGGCAACTACCGGAGCACGCGCTGAGCTTGACCGATCGTCACCGAGGGGCGGCAGGACGTGAGCGAGGGGTACGAGGGCAACACCGGCAGGGCCTGCGTCGCAGGCTCCGCGGGCCGCGGGCGGCCCGCCGGTGGCACAGGAACAACCTCTGACCACGCGGGAATTCCGTTCCTGGGGCACGTATTCCGGGTATCGGAGTTTCGGCGGGAGAAGCTGCACACCTGGCGTGCAGCCCCGGACGGATGGATTCGACACGCGTGACGGAGCAGCCGACCTCCTTCGAACGCCCCCAGCAGGGCGTCGACCCCGCGGACCCCCGCGGGGCGCTCGTGCACACCCCGGCACCGGCCCGTGCGCCGGGCGCCGGCGCCTTACCGGTCCAGGGCCGCTGCGGCGGCGACGTCACCGTTCCGGTCACGACGGCCCACACTCCGCCGGGCACGTCTCAGCCGGGCACCTCCACGCCGTTCGGCAAGGGCAAGGACACCGTGAGCGACCCCGCCTCCGAGCACTCCCAGCCGGGTGCCGAGCAGACCGCCGAGCGCGACACCCCTCGGCCGCGCCCCGCCCCCGAGGGCATTCCGCTCCAGCCGGCCGACGAACAGGACCGGCATGCCGCGCACGCCGAGGGCCCCGAGCGCCGCAGCGGCCAGAGTCTGCCGCCCGGCCGGCCCACGCCGATGCGGCGGGACGGCGACCGGCTGCGGTTCGTCGGCGCGGCCACGCGGCGGATCGCCCGCGGCATCGACCTCGACGAGATCGTGATGGGGCTGTGCCGGGCGACCGTGCCGACCTTCTCCGACGCGATCCTGGTCTATCTGCGCGACCCGCTGCCCGTCGGCGACGAGCGGCCCACCGGCCCGCTGGTGCTGCGGCTGCGCCGCACCGACCGGATACCGGCGGAGCGCGACACCGAGAACGGCTTCCTGCCGGCCGCGCAGCCCGAGCCGAACGAGCTGGACTCGGTCGGCGCCGAGCTGTGCGAGGTCCGGCCCGGCAGCGCGCTCGCCGAGGTCCTGCGCGGGGTGCGCCCGGTCTTCACGGACGCCCCGGCGGCTCGCGCCGCCCTGCCGGAACTGCTCGGTGAGGGTGGCGAGTTCGCCGTGCCGGACGGGCAGCGCGCGATCCTGGCGCCGCTGCGCGGCCGGCGCCGCGTGATCGGTGCCGCCCTGTTCCTGCGCCGCCCCGAGCGCATCGCCTTCGAGCCGGACGACCTGCTGGTGGCCGCACAGCTGGCCACGCACAGCGCCCTCGGCATCGACAAGGCCGTGCTGTACGGCCGCGAGGCCTACATCGCGGACGAGCTGCAGCGCACCATGCTGCCCGAGACGCTGCCCCGCCCGACGGGTGTGCGGCTCGCCTCCCGCTACCTGCCGGCCGCGGAGACCGCCCGGGTCGGCGGCGACTGGTACGACGCGATCCCGCTGCCGGGCAGCCGCGTCGCCCTGGTCGTCGGCGACGTGATGGGCCGCTCCATGACGTCGGCCGCCATCATGGGCCAGCTGCGCACCACGGCGCAGACGCTCGCCGGGCTCGACCTGCCGCCGCAGGAGGTCCTGCACCACCTCGACGAACAGGCCCAGCGCCTCGGCGTGGACCGCATGGCGACCTGCCTCTACGCGGTCTACGACCCGGTAGCGCACCGCATCACCATCGCCAACGCCGGTCACCCGCCGCCCGTCCTGCTCCACCTGGGCGGGCGTGCCGAGGTGCTGCGCGTGCCGGCCGGTGCCCCCATCGGAGTCGGCGGCGTCGACTTCGAGGCGGTGGAGCTGGACGCGCCCGCCGGGGCGACCCTGCTGCTGTACACCGACGGCCTGGTCGAGTCGCGCCTGCGGGACGTGTGGACCGGCATCGAGCAGCTGCGGGAGAAGCTCGCCGCGACCGCGCAGCTCACCGGGCCGGACCATCCGCCGCCCCTGGAGGCGCTGTGTGACGAGGTGCTCGACATGCTCGGCCCGGGCGACCGGGACGACGACATCGCGCTGCTCGCCGCCCGGTTCGACGGGATCGCGCCGAGTGACGTGGCGTACTGGTTCCTGGAGCCGGAGGACGCCGCTCCCGGCCGGGCCCGCCGGCTGGCCCGTCGCGCGCTGCAGCGCTGGGGCCTGGAGGAACTCAGCGACTCCGTGGAGCTGCTGGTCAGCGAGGTCGTGACGAACGCCGTGCGGTACGCGTCGAGGCCGGTGACCCTGCGGTTGCTGCGCACGGACGTGCTGCGCTGCGAAGTGGGCGACGACGTGCCCCAGTTGCCGCGGCTGCGGCAGGCCCGTGCCACCGACGAGGGCGGCCGGGGGCTGTACCTGGTGAACCGCCTGGCCCGGCGCTGGGGGGCGACCCGGCTCAGCACGGGCAAGGTGGTGTGGTTCGAGCTCAACCGCGGCTGAGCCGCGGGGACGTGTGACGCGCGAAGGGCGCCCGGTGTGCACCGGGCGCCCTTCGCGCGTCCTACTCGTCCTCGTCCGGCTCGACCGGGTCGAGCGGGCCACCGCCGTCGTCCGGCGGGGTCGTCGACGGCTTCGTCGGCGGGGTGGAGGTGGGCGGTGTCGTCGACGGTTTCGTCGGCGGGGTGGTGGACGGCTCCTGCGTGGTCGGCGGCGGCGAGGAGGACGGCTCCTCGGTGGTCGGCTCCTGCGTCGGCTCCTTCGTGGGCGACTGGGACGGAGTCGGCGTCCGGGTCGGCTCGACGGCCGCGCCCTGCCGGGTCTCCAGGTCGAACCTGCTGACCTCGTCCATCACACCGAAGGTGTACGCCGCCCAGATCTGCGCCGGGAAGCCACCGCCGTTGACCCGGGGCTGGCCGCCGGCCTTGTACATCGGGACCTGCCGGTACGGCGGCTTGTTGTCCTCGCCGAACAGGCCCACCGAGGTGACCAGGTCCGGCGTGTAGCCGACGAACCAGGCCGACTTGTTGTTGTCGGACGTGCCCGTCTTGCCGGCGACCTGCTGGCCGTCGCGCAGGGGGTTGTCGCGCACGGACGCCCGGGCGGTGCCGTCGTCGACCACTCCGGTCAGCACCGAGGTCACCGTGTCGGCGGCCTCGCGGCTGATGACCTGCTCGCCGACGGCGTCGGGCATGGTCACGGTCCTGTTCAGGTGCTCGGCCGACTTCACGAGGGCCGGGGTGACCTTCTTGCCGTGGTTGTCGAGCGTGGCGTAGACCCCGGCCATCTCCAGCGGGCTGGCGCCCATGCTGCCGAGGGTCTGGGCGGGCACGGCCTCCATGTTCTCGGTGTCCATGCCGAGCTTGCCGGCGACCTCGACGACCTCGGGCATGCCGACGTCGACGCCCATCTGCGCGAAGACGGAGTTGACGGACTTGTTCATGGCCGTCTGGACGGAGATCGGGCCGTAGTCGGCGTCGTCCTCGTTCTCCGGCGCGAAGCCGACCCTGCTGCCGTTGTCGACGACCGGGCGCTTGCTGGTGCCGTCGTAGACCGTGCTCGCGGTGATCGGCTTGCCGTCCTGCGTCTCGGCCCGCTCCTCCAGGGCGGCGGCCAGGATGACCGGCTTGAAGGTGGAGGCGGGCTGGTAGTCGGAGCGGGTGGCGTTGTTCACGTAGTGCTTGAAGTAGTCCGTGCCCCCGTACATCGCGACGACCGCGCCCGTCCTGGGGTTCACGGACACGGCACCGGCCTGGACGTCCGCGTCGACCTTGCGCCTGTCGGGGTCGAGCTTGCTGGTGAGCTGCCGCCGGACCGACTTCTCCAGGGCCGTCTGCTTCTTCTTGTCGATGTTGAGCGTGACGGTCCAGCCGCCGGCGTTCACCATCGCCTCGGCCTCCTTGGCGCTGCCGGCGGTGCCGGCGGCGACGAGCTGCCGCTCCAGCGCCGCGTTCGCCGCGTTGACCAGGTAGCCCTTCTGGCCCTCCATGCCGGGGACGGGCTTGGGCTCCTCGGGCACCGGGAACTCCATCCCGTCCCGCTCCGACCGGCTCAGCCAGCCCTCGTCGACCATGTTGTCCAGGACGTAGTTCCAGCGGGCCTTCACCAGCTTCCTGCCGGTCTCCGAGGCGACGGCCCAGTCGTACTGGCTGGGGGCCTGGAGCAGCGCGGCGAGGTAGGCGCCCTGCGCGACGTCGAGCTTCTCGGCGTCGGTGCGGTAGTAGGCCTGGGCGGCGGCCTGGATGCCGTAGGCGTTGCGGCCGTAGTAGCTGGTGTTGATGTAGCCGGCGAGGATGTGGTCCTTGGACTTCTCCCGGTCCAGCTTCAGGGAGATGACCAGCTCCTTCAGCTTGCGCGAGACGGTCTGTTCCTGCGTCAGGTAGTAGTTCTTGACGTACTGCTGGGTGATCGTCGAACCACCCTGCGCGCCGCGCCCCGCCAGGGTGTTGAACAGGCCGCGGGCGGTGCCCTTGAGGTCGACGCCGGCGTCCTTGTAGAAGGTCTTGTTCTCGGCGGCGACGAAGGTCAGGCGGACGTCCTTGGAGACCCGGGACAGGTCGACGACCTCCCGGTTGACCTTGCCGTCGCGGGCCATGATCGAGCCGTCGCTGTACTTGTAGATGTTGCTCTGGCGCTTGGCGTCGGCGTTGCCCTCGGGGATGTCGATCACCATGTACAGCACGATGAAGGCGCCCATCCCGAGCAGGCACAGGCCGAGGAAGGTGCCGAGGATCTTCTTCCAGGTGAAGAGCCTGCGTATGCCGCTCTTCCCGGCAGCGCCCGACGAACGGCGGCGCTTGGGTGCCGCCCGGCGCCCACCGCGCTGTCGGGCGCGTCTTTCTTCCGCTCGTCCCATCGGTCCGATCCGCTCCGCTTCGCTCATGTGTGCTCACATGTCACACAGGTTCGCCGCTCAGGTCAGCTCAGAAAGCTAACACCGGGAGATATGAGAAAGGGCTGTCGATCCGGGTCCTTGCGGACGTGACAATCAGCACCCATCCCAACGGAACCGACGTACGAGACACGTGTCAGGTTGCCACCGCGGGGTAAAGTGATATCACTTAGCTAGACAGAAGCTAGGCAAGCGTGGCTTCTCAGAGGAACCGGGGGACACCCATGACCACACACGACGCACAGGTCACCGCCGATGTGCCCGAGATGCCGGCGCCACGCGTGCGCGAGTTCGCCGCGCACAGCATCGGCGGCGGGCTCGCCCTGCTGCTGGGCCTGCTCGGACTGCTGGCCGGCGCCGGGCTGATCGCGGCGGCCACGGCGGTGGCCGCCACCGGCGCGAAGGCCGCCCTGATCATCGGCGGCATCCTGGTCGCGCTGGCCGCCTTCCTCGCCATGTGCGGGCTGAACATGGTGGCGCCGGGCGAGGCCCGCGTCGTCCAGCTCTTCGGCCGGTACCGGGGGACGATCCGGCAGGACGGCCTGCGCTGGGTGAACCCCTTCACCTCGCGCACGAAGATCTCGACCCGCGTGCGCAACCACGAGACGGCCGTGCTGAAGGTCAACGACGCCTACGGCAATCCGATCGAGCTGGCCGCGGTCGTGGTGTGGCGCGTCGAGGACACCGCCCAGGCGACGTTCGAGGTGGACGACTACATCGAGTTCGTCTCCACGCAGACCGAGGCGGCGGTGCGCCACATCGCCATCGAGTACCCCTACGACGCCCACGAGGAGGACGGCCTCTCGCTGCGCGGCAACGCCGAGGAGATCACCGAGAAGCTCGCGGTCGAACTGCACGCGCGCGTGGAGGCGGCCGGCGTGCAGATCATCGAGTCCCGCTTCACGCACCTCGCCTACGCCCCCGAGATCGCCTCGGCGATGCTCCAGCGGCAGCAGGCCGGAGCGGTGGTCGCGGCCCGGCGGCAGATCGTGGAGGGCGCCGTGGGCATGGTCGAGTCGGCGCTCGCCCGGATCACCGAGCAGGACCTCGTCACGCTCGACGAGGAGCGCAAGGCCGCGATGGTCTCCAACCTGATGGTGGTGCTGTGCGGCGACCGCGCCCCGCAGCCCGTTCTCAACGCCGGGACGCTCTACCAGTGACGGCTCCTTCCGAGGGTTCCCCCTCCCCGCGGCGGCCGCAGCAGCGCAAGCAGGTGCTGCTGCGGCTCGACCCGGCGGTGTACGAGGCGCTGGCCCGGTGGGCCGGGGACGAGCTGCGGTCGGCGAACGCGCAGATCGAGTTCCTGCTGCGCAGGGCCCTGGCCGAGGCGGGGCGGCTGCCGCGGGAGACCGGGCCGCTGCCCCGGCGGGGCCGGCCGCCCGGCCCCCAGGGCGGCTCCACCGCCGGGCCGCCACAGGCCTGAGGGGCGCCGGGGCTGTTACGGAACCGTGACAAGGCCTCGCGACCTGCACTCCCCCACACCCCGCCATGATCTAGACACTCGGCGTATACATAGCGGGTATACACCCCGTGTACAGTCCTGCTCATGTCCATCGGTCACACTCTCCTGGGGCTCCTTGAGTCCGGTCCACGGCACGGTTACGACCTGAAGCGGGCCTTCGACGAGAAGTTCGGTCACGACCGGCCGCTCCACTACGGCCAGGTCTACTCGACGATGTCCCGCCTGCTGAAGCACGGGCTCGTCGAGGTCGACGGCATCGAGGCGGGCGGCGGTCCCGAGCGCAAGCGGTACGCCATCACCGAGGCCGGCATCACCGACGTCGAGCGCTGGCTCGCCACGCCGGAGAAGCCGGAGCCGTACCTGCAGTCGACCCTCTACACCAAGGTCGTCCTCGCGCTGCTCACCCACCGCGACGCCTCCGACATCCTCGACACCCAGCGTTCGGAACACCTGCGCAGCATGCGCATCCTCACCGACCGCAAGCGCAAGGGCGACCTCGCCGACCAGCTCATCTGCGACCACGCGCTGTTCCACCTGGAGGCGGACCTGCGCTGGCTGGAGCTGACCGCGGCGCGCCTGGACAAGCTGCGCGAGGCGGTGGCCCGGTGACGATTCCCGCTGGTTCGCTGCTCACCGCCCAGGACCTGCGCAAGGTGTACGGGCCGACCACCGCGCTCGACGGCGCCGAGTTCTCCATCCACCCGGGCGAGGTCGTCGCCGTGATGGGCCCGTCCGGTTCGGGCAAGTCGACCCTGCTGCACTGCCTCGCCGGGATCGTCCCGCCCGACTCGGGCTCGATCGTCTACGACGGGCGCGAGGTCACCTCCATGAGCGACGCCGAGCGCAGCGCGCTGCGGCGCTCGGAGTTCGGCTTCGTGTTCCAGTTCGGCCAGCTCGTGCCCGAGCTGACCTGCGTGGAGAACGTGGCCCTGCCGCTGCGGCTGAACGGCTCCCCCCGCAAGGAGGCCGAGCGGGCCGCCCTGGCGTGGATGGAGCGGCTGGAGGTCGACGACCTGCGCGGCAAGCGGCCGGGCGAGGTCTCCGGCGGCCAGGGGCAGCGGGTCGCCGTCGCCCGGGCGCTGGTGACCAACCCCCGGGTGGTCTTCGCGGACGAGCCGACCGGGGCGCTCGACTCCTTCAACGGCGAGCGCGTGATGGAACTGCTCACGGACGCCGCCCGGTCGGCCAGCACGGCCGTCGTGCTCGTCACGCACGAGGCCCGGGTGGCCGCGTACTCCGACCGCGAGATCGTCGTACGGGACGGCAGGTCGCGGGACATGGAGCGCGTCGTATGAGCGTCCGGCAGTGGACACGGGACCTGGCCATGGGGGTGCGGTTCGCCCTCGCGGGCGGGCGCGAGGGCTGGACCCGGGCGCTGCTCACGGCCGTCGGCGTGGGGCTGGGTGTGGCGCTGCTGCTGCTCACCACCGCCCTGCCGAACGCGCTGACGGAACGGGACCGGCGCGAGGAGGCCCGCAGCGACCACACCCTGAGCCAGCAGAAGATCCCCGAGGCCGACGACACGCTGGTCGTGCTGGACGCGGACACCACGTTCCGCGACCAGGACGTGCGCGGACGCCTGCTGGAGCGGGAGGGCCCGAAGGCCCCGTTGCCGCCGGGGCTCTCGGAGTTCCCGGCCGACGGCACCATGGTCGTCTCCCCTGCGCTGAAGGAACTGCTCGCGTCCGGCGACGGGAAGCTGCTGCGGGAGCGGCTGCCCTACCGGATCACCGGCACCATCGGCGAGCAGGGGCTCATCGGCTCCCAGGAACTCGCCTTCTACGCGGGCGGCAAGGAGCTGGCCGACCGGCTCGGCTCCGGCACCGCGGGCGCCCGGATCGACAGCTTCGGCAACCCGGACCTGGGGTCGCCCGACCCCTGGGACCCGGTGCTGCTCCTGCTGGTCCTGGTCGTCTTCGTGGTGCTGCTGATGCCGGTCGCGGTGTTCATCGCGGCGGCCGTGCGGTTCGGCGGCGAACGGCGCGACCGCAGGCTCGCGGCCCTGCGACTGGTCGGCTCCGACGGCCGGATGACCCGGCGGATCGCCGCCGGCGAGGCACTGGCCGGCTCCGTGCTGGGACTCGTCCTGGGCACCGGCTTCTTCCTGCTCGGTCGGGAACTCGCCGCCTCCATCGACGTGTTCCACGTCAGCGTCTTCCCGAGCTATCTGAACCCCTCTCCCCTGCTGGCCGCGCTGGTCGCGCTGGCGGTGCCGACGGCCGCGGTGCTGGTGACCCTGTTCGCGCTGCGCGGCGTCGTCATCGAGCCGCTCGGCGTGGTGCGCACGGCCAGGCCGGCGCGCCGCCGGCTGTGGTGGCGGCTGCTGCTGCCGCTGGGCGGGCTCGCGATGCTCGCCCCGATGATCGGGCAGGGCGACGACGAGAGGACCTTCAACCAGTACCTCGTGGTCGGCGGCGTGATGCTGCTGCTCGTCGGCGTCACGGCCCTGCTGCCGTGGGTCGTCGAGACGGTCGTGGCCCGGCTCGGCTCGGGCGGGGTCGCCTGGCAGCTGGCCGTGCGCAGGCTCCAGTTGAGCAGTGGCGCGGCGGCCCGCATGGTCAACGGCATCGCGGTGGCGGTGGCCGGGGCGATCGCGCTCCAGATGCTGTTCGCGGGGGTGGAGGGCGACTACACCGCCGCCTCGCGGTACGACGTCTCCCGCGCCCAGATGCAGGTGCGGGTGCCCGACCGCCTCGACGCCGCCTCCGCCGCCGAGAAGTTCCGCGCGACCGAGGGCGTCCGCAAGGTCACCGCGCTGTCGGAGACGTACCTCTCCGGCCGGGGCGCCGACGCGGAGGCCATCGTCCAGGTCACCCTCGGCGACTGCGCCTCGCTGCGCGAGGTGGCCACCCTGCCCTCCTGCCGCGACGGTGACGTCTTCGCCGTCCGCGGCGCCGAGTACGACACCTACACGAACAGGATGGGCAAGCCGGGCAAGACGCTGTGGCTGGACGGCACGGACGTGGACCGGCCCGGCAAGCAGTTCTCCTGGACCGTGCCGCAGGGCATCCGGCAGGCCGAGTCCCGCGAGGACCCGACCGGCACCGAACGCGGCGGCATCCTGATCACACCGGGCGCCGACTCCGCCCGGCTCGCCTCCCTCGCCCGCGACGAGCTCTACCTGAGCCTCTCCCCGAGCGAACCGGACGCCTACGAGTACGTGCGCAACACGGCGGCCCGCATCGACCCCACGGTCGACCCCGTCGTCTGGCACGCCGTGGAGCGCAACGAACGCTACGCCACCATCCGCACCGGCCTGTTCGTCGGCGCGGCGGCCGTACTGGCGCTGATCGGGGCGAGCCTGCTGGTCTCGCAGCTGGAGCAGTTGCGCGAACGCCGCAAGCTGCTGTCCGCGCTGGTGGCCTTCGGCACCCGGCGCCGCACCCTCGGCCTGTCGGTGCTGTGGCAGACGGCGGTCCCGATCGGGCTCGGCCTGCTGCTGGCCGCGACGGTCGGCATGACCCTGGGCGCGGTCCTGCTGCGGATGGTGAACGCTTCCGTGCGGGTGGACTGGCCGAGTGTGCTGTCGATGACCGGGATCGGCGCGGGCGTCGTCCTGGTGGTGACACTGCTGAGCCTGCCGCCGCTGCTGAAACTGATGCGACCGGACGGGCTGCGCACCGAGTAGGCCCCGCGGACGGACCGGGGCGGCGTCAGGCGTCCCGGTCCAGGACCCGCACGGGCAGTGGCCGCAGGGCCTGGCGGAGGGCGGCGGACAGTTCCTCGTACTCCGCGGCGCGGGCGGCCCCCGCCCGCATCGCCAGGGCGACCCGGCGGGTGGGGGCCGGATCGGCGAAGTAGCCGGTGAGGAGCTGGTTGCTGCGCGAGGTCTCGACCTTGACGGCCGTGCGGGGCAGCAGCGTGACCCCGAGCCCGCCCGCCACCAGCTGCACCAGCGTGGACAGCCCGGCGGCGGTCGTGGTGACGGGCACGTCGTCGCGGCCGGCCTCCCGGCAGATGTCCAGGGCCTGGTCGCGCAGGCAGTGCCCCTCGTCCAGGAGCAGCAGGTTCAGCTCGCGCAGTGCCTCGCGCGGGATGCCCTCGCGGCCGCCCAGCCGGTGGTCGAGCGGCGTGACGAGCACGAAGTCCTCGTCGAACAGCGGAAGTTCGACCATCCCCGGCACGCCCAGCGGCACGGCGAGCAGCAGCAGGTCGAGCCGCCCCCCGGCGAGGCCGTCGAGCAGGTTGGCCGTCTGCTCCTCGTGCACCTGCAGATCCAGGTGCGGGTAGCGCTCGTGGACGAGCCGCAGCACGGTCGGCAGCAGATAGGGCGCCACCGTCGGGATCACCCCCAGGCGCAGCACGCCGGTGAAGGGCGCCCGGACCGCCTCGGCCTCCTCCATCAGCGCGCCCACCTCGGCCAGGACCGCCTTGGCCCGTACGGCGATCCGCTCGCCCTCGGGCGAGAGCAGCACCTTGCGCGTCGTACGCTCGAGGAGCGTCACTCCGAGTGTCTCCTCCAGCGCCGAGACCGCGCCCGACAGGGCGGGCTGGCTCATGCCGATCGCTCCGGCCGCGTCCCGGAAATGAAGGTGCTCGGCGACGGCCGCGAACGCCCTCAGCTGCGCGAGGCTGGGCTGCCTGCGCTTACTACCCACCGTCACTGATAACTACCTCCGATCAACCCGACCGAGTGTAGCTATTTCCGTAATCAATCGACGCTGTGCCAACATCAACACCGTCCAACCCATGGGAAACGCCCGCAATCCGGGTGTTTCTTCGCTGCAAGGAGAGCGTGTGCTCACTGTCGGTGACAAGTTCCCCGAGTTCGACCTGACCGCCTGCGTCTCGCTGGAGAAGGGCAAGGAGTTCCAGCAGATCAACCACAAGACCTACGAGGGTCAGTGGAAGGTCATCTTCGCGTGGCCCAAGGACTTCACCTTCGTGTGCCCGACCGAGATCGCCGCCTTCGGCAAGCTGAACGACGAGTTCGCCGACCGCGACGCCCAGGTCCTCGGCTTCTCCGGCGACTCCGAGTTCGTCCACCACGCCTGGCGCAAGGACCACGACGACCTGCGTGACCTGCCCTTCCCGATGATGGCCGACTCCAAGCACGAGCTGATGCGCGAGCTGGGCATCGAGGGCGAGGACGGCTTCGCCAAGCGCGCGGTCTTCATCGTGGACCAGAACAACGAGATCCAGTTCTCCATGGTGACCGCCGGCTCCGTCGGCCGGAACCCCAAGGAGGTCCTGCGGGTCCTGGACGCGCTCCAGACGGACGAGCTGTGCCCCTGCAACTGGTCCAAGGGCGACGAGACCCTGGACCCGGTCAAGCTGCTGGCCGGTGAGTGAGGCATGTCCCTCGACTCCCTGAAGTCCCGCATACCGGACTACGCCAAGGACCTGAAGCTCAACCTGGGTTCGGTCATCGGCAACTCGGACCTGCCGGCCCAGCAGCTGTGGGGCACCGTGCTGGCGACCGCCATCGCCTCGCGCTCCCCGATCGTGCTGCGCGAGCTGGAGCCCGAGGCGAAGGCGAACCTGTCGCCCGAGGCCTACACGGCGGCCAAGGCCGCCGCCGCGGTGATGGCGATGAACAACGTCTTCTACCGCACGCGGCACCTGCTGTCGGACCACGAGTACGGCACCCTGCGCGCGGGCCTGCGGATGAACGTCATCGGCAACCCGGGCGTCGACAAGGTCGACTTCGAGCTGTGGTCCTTCGCCGTCTCGGCCATCAACGGCTGCGGCATGTGCCTCGACTCGCACGAGCAGGTGCTCCGCAAGGCGGGCATCGACCGTGAGGTCGTCCAGGAGGCGTTCAAGATCGCGTCCGTGATCCAGGCGGTCGGCGTGACGCTGGACGCCGAGGCGGTCCTGGCCGAGTAACCCCCGGCTGTACGCCCGTCGTGACAGGGCCCCGTTCACCCACCGGTGGACGGGGCCCTGTTCGTCGTGCGGGCTACTCCCGCGGCGCCTCGGGGGCCGGGTCGGCGCTCACCGCCGTGGCCCCGCGCGGCGGCACCGCGTGCCGCACGGCGGCCTTCCGCGAGTACGCCCGCAGGTATCCGGCGACGGTGTTCGTCACGGCCACCAGCGGCACGGCGACCACCGCGCCCCCGATCCCGGCCACCATGCCGCCGCAGGCCACCGCCAGCACCACCGCCAGCGGGTGCACCCGCACCGCCCGGCCCAGGATGAACGGCTGCAGGATGTGCCCCTCGATCTGCTGCACCGCCAGCACCACCACCAGCGTCATCACGGCCGTGAACACGCCCTGCGTGACCAGCGCGACGACCACCGCGAGCGCCCCGGAGACCACCGCACCCACCAGCGGGATGAACGCGAACAGGAAGATGAACACCGCCAGCGGCACGGCCATCGGCACGTCGAGGAAGTAGATCCCGAGCCCGATGAAGATCGCGTCGATCAGCGCGACGATCACGGTGCCCCGCACGTACGCCGTCAGTGTCCGCCACGCCGCCGGCCCGGCCCCGGCCATGCCCGGGCGCGCCGCCGCCGGCACCAGCCTCAGCGTCCACTCCCAGATGCGCTTGCCGTCGTAGAGCAGGAACAGCGTGCAGAACACGGCGAGCAGGATGCCGGTCAGCGCCTCGACGACGACCGTGACGCCTTCGAGGCCGGCGGAGGTGATCTGGTCGGTGTTCGCCCCGACCGCCTCCCGCAGGTTCTTGGCGATCTCGTTGATCTGCTTGTCGGTGACGTGGAAGGGGCTGTTCAGCAGCCAGTTCCGCAACTCGTCGATGCCGTCCTGGATCTGGCCCGACAGGTCGTCGATGTTCTCCATGACCTGCCAGGTCACGAACCAGCCGATGAGGCCCATGACGACGAACCCGAGGATCGCCGTCAGCGCGGTGGCCGGTCCGCGCGGCACCCCGTGGCGCCGCAGCCGCGCCACCGTCGGCTGCAGCATGGCCGTGATGAGCAGCGCGATGACGAACGAGAGCACCACCAGCTGGACGGCGCTGATGACCCGCATCAGCACCCAGAGCGTGCCCGCGAGGACGAGCAGCCGCCAGCCGGCCTCCGCCGCGACCCGCACCCCCCACGGCACCGCGAGCGCCGGATCGGGCCGGGCCGGGACGTCGGGGGCGTAGTCGGGGGGCGGCGGCACGTACTCGTCGGCCCGGGGGACGGACTCGGCGTCGTCCTGCTCCCGTTCGGCCGCGGCACGGCGTTCGTTGTACCGCTCGCTCATCTCGGTCAGTCCGGCACCGAGCCGGCCGAGCCACCCTGGCACTCGCGACATGATCCGTCCTCTTCCCCCGTCCGTGCGCACCACTCCCCCCGGGAGCCGTCCGCGTCCGACCGTACATGGCGCGAGCCCCGCACCGTACGACGGTGCGGGGCTCGTGCGAAGGAGAGGATCGGCCGTGGGCCGGTCGGCTCAGTACCAGTGGTTGGCCTGCCAGAACGACCAGGCGTCACACGGGCTGCCGTAGCGGTCGTTCATGTAGTTCAGGCCCCACTTGATCTGGGTGGCCGGGTTCGTCTGCCAGTCGGCGCCGACGGACGACATCTTGGAGCCGGGCAGGGCCTGGAACAGGCCGTAGGCACCGGAGGAGGGGTTGACCGCCTTGTAGTTCCAGTCGGACTCGTGGTCCACGATGTTGCTGAAGCACTGGAACTGACCCGCCGGCACCATCTGCCGTGCCATCGCCTGGATCTGCGCGATGGAGTAGGAGGACGCGACGGGGAAGTCGGAGATGTCCTTGGAGCGGGTGGCCGCTGCCTTGGCCTCCGCGCGCTCCTTGGCTTCCTCGGCGGCCTTCTCGGCGGCCTCTTCGGCGGCCTTCTTCTTCGCGATGGCCGTCTCGGCGGCTGCCTTGCGGGCGGCCTCCTCGGCGTCCTTCTTCGCGCTCACGTCCGCCGCGATGGCCTGCGCGTCGGCCTGCTGCGTCAGGGACGCGGTCTGCACCTGGGCCTGCTGGCCCGCGGGGATGTCCGCGAGCAGCGTGGCGCCGCTTGCCGTCGCTTCCGCGTCGTTGTTCTGCGCGGTGCTGCCCGAGGCAACGCCGACGACGCTTCCGACAGCGGTGACCGCCGTGGCCGAGGCCACTGCGAATCCCCGGACCGAGATCCGGCTCACACGGTTTCCTTCCAGCATCGCCCGCTTCGGTGACCCTCGCGGACGCAATCGTGCCCCTGGCACTGGCCTCCCCAACTGCGGGGTCACGGGAGGCGCGGGCCCGGTGGGCAACTCCCGCGAGGGGAGTGCCGCGTGGTGCTCGGGCGGCATACGACATCGCTATGGAGTTGGTGCTGTGCTGTGGTGCCGTACCGCTGGGGGTACAGGTGTGTCGTATGCGGGGCCTGACAGGAGTGAGACTCTGCCGCAAGCCGACGGGGCAAGGCAATTCTGTGCTGCGTGTGAAAGCTCACATCCCGTTTGGCGCGGGAGATTCACAGGAAAGGCCACACGCGAAGGCGCCGCCCGGCTAGGCTCTTCGCCTTTCCGGACGGCGCCAACTGCCGCCTGTTTCCCCCCTTGTCAGGGCGGGACGGTCACATCTGCCCGTCTTCGAGCATTTCGGTCACAAGGGCAGCGATCTGTGACCTCTCGGACCGGGTCAGGGTCACGTGCGCGAAGAGCGGATGACCCTTCAGTTTCTCCACGACGGCGACGACACCGTCGTAGCGGCCGACCCTGAGGTTGTCCCGCTGGGCCACGTCATGGGTGAGGACCACCCGCGAGTTGGCCCCGATCCGGGACAGAACGGTGAGAAGTACGTTCTTCTCCAGGGACTGCGCCTCGTCCACGATGACGAACGCGTCGTGCAGCGAGCGTCCGCGGATGTGCGTGAGCGGCAGGACCTCCAGCATCCCGCGCGCGGTGACCTCCTCGATGACCTCCCGGCTGGTGACCGCGGACAGCGTGTCGAACACCGCCTGCGCCCAAGGGCTCATCTTCTCCGCCTCGGTACCGGGCAGATAGCCGAGCTCCTGCCCGCCCACCGCGTACAGCGGACGGAAGACCATCACCTTCTGGTGCTGACGGCGCTCCAGCACGGCCTCCAGGCCCGCGCACAGCGCCAGCGCCGACTTGCCGGTGCCGGCCCGGCCGCCCATGGACACGATCCCGATGTCCGGATCGAGCAGCAGGTCCAGCGCGATGCGCTGCTCGGCGCTGCGGCCCTTGATGCCGAACACCTCGCGATCCCCGCGCACCACCCGGACGTTGCCCTCGGGTGTGACCCGCCCGAGCGCCTTGCCGCGCTCCGACTGGATCATCAGACCCGTGTGCACCGGCAGATCGGCCGCCTCGGGGACGTGGACCTGCCCTTCCTCGAAGAGGATGTCCACCTGCTCGCCGGGCAGGGTCAGTTCGGACATTCCGGTCCAGCCGGAGGAGTCCGTGATGGCGAGTTCCGCGCGGTACTCCTCGGCGAGGAGTCCGACGGAGGACGCCTTGATCCTGAGCGGGAGGTCCTTGGAGACGACGGTGACGTCGAACCCCTCGGCCTGCAGGTTGCGGGCGACCGCGAGGATGCGGGAGTCGTTGTCCCCCAGGCGGTAGCCGCTGGGCAGCACGCTGGGGTCCGAGTGGTTGAGCTCGACACGGACGGTCCCGCCCAGGTCTCCCATGGGGATGGGGGCGTCGAGGCGGCCGTGCCGCACCCGGAGGTCGTCGAGCAGGCGCAGGGCCTGCCGGGCGAAGTAGCCGAGTTCGGGATGGTGCCTCTTCGCCTCCAGCTCCGTCACCACGACGATGGGCAGCACGACCTCGTGCTCGTCGAAGCGGTTCAGGGCGTTCGGGTCGGCCAGCAGGACGCTGGTGTCGAGGACATAGGTGCGCCGGTCGGGCTTGTGGCGCTTTGTGCTGGTCACCACGGAAGGACGTACCCCCTCGGATGAGGTCGGGGAGCGACGGAGTGGAGCTGGACCGGTTGTCGGCCGCCCTGCACGGGCCGAGAACCGGCCCTCCGCCTGCGTCCGTGCTGTGACCGCACGATCGGGCTGGTGCAAAGGGCCTCCCGGGCGGACGGCCCCGTGCCGTCCGCTGAGATCCGACACCCGTGGTTCGGGCGTCGACCTGACTGGGTTATGCCCTCGAACGAGCGTCGCCATGCCACGGCATATGACGGCGCGCGGGTGAACTCCGTGTGACGTGCGTCTTCGGTGGGGTACCAGGGAGAGTTACGACGTGGGACGTCCGGCGTCCGGGCCCGTCCCCGCGGGCGTGCCCCGGACCGTCGCGTGATGTGTGCTCGGCCTGCTCAGCCGCCGTAGCGGCGGTGGCGGGCGGCGTAGTCACGCATCGCGCGCAGGAAGTCGACCTTGCGGAAGGCCGGCCAGAACACGTCGCAGAAGTAGTACTCGGAGTGCGCGGTCTGCCAGAGCATGAATCCGGACAGCCGCTGCTCGCCGCTGGTGCGGATGACCAGGTCGGGGTCGGGCTGGTCGCTCGTGTAGAGGTGACGCCCGATCATGTCGGTGTCGACGGCCTCGGCGAGCTCCTCCATCGAGGTGCCCTTGTCCTGGGCGTCGAGCAGCATCGAGCGGACGGCGTCGGCGATCTCCTGGCGGCCGCCGTAGCCGATGGCGACGTTGACCAGTATTCCCTCGACGTGCGCGGTGGCCTCCTCGGCCTCCTTGAGGACCGTCTGCATCCCGGAGGGCAGCAGGTCGGGCGTGCCCACGTGGTGGACGCGCCAGCGGCCGTCGGCGGCGAGGGTGCGCACGACGTCCTCGATGATGCCGAGCAGCGGGACGAGCTCGTCCTGCGGACGGTCGAAGTTGTCCGTGGACAGCAGCCAGAGGGTGACGACCTCGACGTCGGTCTCGGTGCACCAGCCGAGGAACTCCTCGATCTTCTCGGCACCGGCCCGGTGTCCGTGGACGGTGCTGGATCCGGCGGCCTTCGCCCAGCGCCGGTTGCCGTCCATGATGACGCCGATGTGCTTGGGCACCTGAGCGTGGTCCAGGTGGCCTTCCACCCGGCGTGCGTACAGCCTGACCAGCAGGCCACGCAGCTTGTCGCGCAGGTTCACGTGATTGTCAGCCCCTCCGTACGGATCGGACAGGCCGCGGCGTGCGGCCCGGTCGTGGCCGCGGGCGGTCCCCGCCCGTTGGCAGTCCCCGGAGGCGAAGCCTACCCCCGCCGCCGCCCTGGGCGACCCTTGGGTGCGGAACGTAAGGTTCCGGCCGCTGGTTCGAGCCGCCCGGCGGGAGAAGGAAAACGGGCCGGTCCGTGGGGGGGGAGACGGACCGGCCCGAGGGGGGGGGTTTCCACCATAACCCTTTGTAAGTGATGCTGCGTGCATCGGCGTGCCACAACTACTCTCCGGAGCCGTCCGGCGACGCGGCGATGACAGCGGAACCTCAGATTCACGGCTCACGCCTGGCCGAAACGCGGCCTGTACGCAGGGGATTCGGGCGATCTGGGGCAGGATCCGCAGGATTTGCCGCGGCTTGGGCGCCGTCCGGCGACTTGTCCGGCCGTCCCCCTGACGGGTGAACCCGGCCGTGAACGCCCGCTTGACCTCCCACACCCTCTTCGGGGAGAGGTTCTGGCACCGCGCAGCCCCCTCCACTGCGCGGTACCGCCCGCGCAGCTTTGCTCACGCGAATTACCTTGGTCCGAACTTACGCGATGGGGCGTCCCGGAAGCGAGCCGGGGTCGATAACGATGTGAAAACCCTGGTCGTGCGATGCGCAAGAGATGTGAGTGGACGGAGTGGCACGGCACGCGACCCGAAGAGGACAGGATCTGTCCTCGTTCCCTCCTACGGTCACATCATGACGAACACCGTGAGCATCACTTGGGACGCGGCGAGCGCGCGGCGGGCGCAGCGGCAGTTTCCGGCCGGGGCGGTGGAGACCGGGTCGACGGCCGGGTCGAGGACCGGGTCGGCGGAAACCGGCGGCGTGGCCGAGGTGCGTGACGCGGCCGACGTGGTCGACGTGGTCGCCGCGATGAGGGGGGCGCATGCGCAGGTGCTCTCCGCCGCCGAGGTGTCCGTCGGGATCCGGGCGGCGGGCGGGGTGACGCGGACGGACGTGCGGTCCGCGCTCTGGGAGGAGCGGTCCCTCGTCAAGACGTACGGCCCGCGCGGCACGGTCCACCTCCTGCCCGCGCGCGAACTTCCCCTGTGGTCCGCGGCCCTGACGGCCGTCCCGGCCGGCCCGAGTCCCTTCCCGCCCGACGTGCGGCTCACCGACGAGCAGGCCGGGCAGGTGGTCGCGGCGATCGGCGACGCGCTCGACGGCAGGTGCCTGACCCTGGACGAACTGACCGAGGAGGTCGTCGCCCGTACGGGCCCCTGGGCGGGTGACCGGGTCATGCCCGCGTTCCAGGACATGTGGCCGCGCTGGCGCCAGGTGATGCACCGGGCGGGTTGGGCGGGCATGCTGTGCTTCGGCCCGAACCGGGGGCGCAAGGCGACGTACACCACGGACGCCGGCGGGGCCGGGGTGGGGGGAACCCGGAGGGCGGAGGAGGCGCTGTCCGACTTCGTCCGCCGTTACCTGCACGCCTACGGACCGGCGACCGCGGCGCACTTCGCGCGGTGGCTGGCGACACCGGCCGGCTGGGCCGCGCAACTGTTCCGGGAGCTGGCCGCGGCAGGGGCCGTCGAGGAGGTCGCCTTCGAGGGCGAACCGGCGTGGGTGGCGGCGGGTGACACCCGGTTTCCCGAGGGTCCCGCGCGGGGGGTGCGGCTGCTGCCCTACTTCGACGCGTACGTGATCGCCGGGCAGCCCCGGGAGCGGCTGTTCCCCGGAGAGGCGTACCGGCGCGCCCTCGCCGGCGGCCAGGCCGGCAATCACCCCGTGCTGCTCGTCGACGGGGTGGTGGCCGGGGTGTGGCACCAGCGGCGCCGGGGCCGTCGTACGACCGTCACCGTCGAGCCGCTCGTCCGGCTGACGGCACGGCAGCGGCGGGAGCTGGGCGAGCAGGCGGAGCGGGTGGGCGAGGTGCTGGAGGCGACGGCGGAGCTGGTGCTGGGGAAGGTGACGGTGGGGCCGCACGCGTGAACGCCGGGGCCGCACCCGTGAACGCCGGGGCCGCACCCGTGAACGGTGGGGCCGCACGCGTGAGTGGGCCGCCGCTGATCACGCGGGAGGTGCCGGCCGGCCCGGCTTGCGTGCCTCGACGAGGTGGCGGGTGCTGTGCGCGACGAAGGGCCCGTCGGCCAGGATCCGCTCGTGCAGGGCCCGCAGGCGCGGTTCGTACGCCTCGACGGTGAAGCCGGGGACCATCCACACCACCTTGCGCAGGAAGTGCACGACCGCGCCGATGTCGTGGAACTCCATCCGCAGCCGCTCCGCCCGCAGATCGACGACCTCCAGTCCGGCGGCCTCGGCGTCGGCCCGTTCACGCTCGGGATGACGGCCGCCGCGCACCTCCTCCGGCTGGGGGCCGAGGAAGTACTCGACGAGTTCGAAGACGCTGGCCGGGCCGACGTGCTGGGCGAAGTACGTGCCGCCCGGCCGCAGCACGCGGGCGATCTCGTCCCAGTGCGGCCGGACGGGATGACGGCTGACGACCAGGTCGAAGGCGCCGTCGGCGAAGGGCAGCGGGGCGTCCTCGGCGGCGGCCACGACAGGGACGCCGTGCGGCCCGAGGAGGGCGGTGGCCTGGGCGACGTTGGGCGGCCAGCCCTCGGTGGCGACGGTGAGGGCGGGTCGCGTGCTCGCCTCCGCCAGGGCGAAGGCGAGCACTTCACCACCGCCGGTCTGCACGTCCAGCACGGCACTCGCCCGGCTCAGCCGCCCGGCCATCGACACGGCGTACCCCCACGAGGGCCGTGCCTCGGTGGCCCGCCCTTCGAACCAGGAGAAGTCCCAGCCTTCCGTGGGCACGGAGGCGCCTTCGGCGAGAAGGGCTTCGAAGGAGGGGGGCGTGGAGGACTCGGGGGGTGGGGTGCGGTGCTCGGCCATGGGGGGATGGTGACAGGGCTGGGGCCGGGGAGGCGCGGCATTTTCGCGTGTGGGCGGGGGTGCTGCCGCATGGCTGCGGCTGGGGTTGCGGCTGCGGCTGCGGCTGCGGCCAGGACTGGGGGTCGTGGGCGCCGGCCGCTTGCGGGGGCGTCAGTGGAGGACCAGGAGGATGTGCGTGTCCTCGCCGTGCCGGATGGTGCCGCTCCGCTGGAAGCCGGTCTTCTCCAGGAGCCGTACGGAGCCGGTGTTCCCCTCGAAGGGGTCGGCGTACAGCGGCCGGTGCGTCTCGCGCTCCAGGAAGAGGCGCAGGGCCCTGCCGCCGATGCCGCGTCCCCAGTACGGGCGCCCCAGCCAGTAGCCGATGAAGCGGCGGTCCTCGTCCCACCAGGCGACGAAACTGCCGGCGACCTCACCGCCGTCCACGGTCACCGTCTGCACGAGGTTGGCGGGGTCGCCGAGGACCGTGGTCCGCCAGTGCCGCAGGAACGCGTCGCGCGGGCGGGGCGTGAACCGCGAACGCCGGGCGGCCTCGGGGTCGTGCTCGAAGGCGAGGAAGAGCTCCAGGTCGGCTTCCACCACGTCACGCAGGCGTACGTCCAGATCGTCATCGCTCATGCCGCGAGTGTGGCAGGGACCACTGACAGTCGGCCCTGCCGCACACCGGGGGGCCTCTGCGACCCCGGTGCAGCCCCCTGGGCCGACGCGGCCGTCACGCCTGGCCCGCCCGCGCCGGCCCGGTTCCGCCCGGGGTCTGCCCGGGGCCTCACCCGACCAGGGGACGCACCTCCTCGGCGGCGAACCGTACGAAGCCCTCCGGGTCGGGCTCGTCCCCGGTCGGCTGCAGCACCACCGTGTCGGCTCCGGCCTCGGCCAGCCGCGCGACGGCCTCGGCGACGGCACCGGCGTCCCCGGCGACTCCCAGGCCGGGGACGGAGGCCACCCCCTCGGCGGCCAGTTCGGCGCGCAGCCGCGCCTCGGCGCCGGGCCCGGTGGCGGCGAGGAGGTACACGACGACGTGATGCGGCTCGGCCTCGCGCCCGGCGGCCTTGCGCCCCTCGTGGACGAGCTGCCGCGCCGTGCGCACGCCGTCGGCGTCGGTGTTGGCGGTGAGGATGGTGCCGTCGGCGGCCTCGCCGGTGAGGCGCAGGGAACGCGGCCCGGTGGCCCCGGCGAGCACCCCGGTCCCGGCCGCGCTGCCCATCTCGATCGGGGGCCAGTCGAGGGCGACGTCGTCGAGCGTGACGTACCGCCCGCCGGTGGTGACCCGCTCCCCGCGCAACAGGGCACGCAGCGCGAGGAGATACTCCCTCAACAGCGTGACCGGCGACTCGACCCGGGCCCCGACCTGCCCCATCCAGTCCTGCACGCCGTGCCCGACGCCGACGACGGCCCGCCCCGGGAACATCCGGTGCAGCGAGGCGACCTCCATGGCGGTGAGGGCGACGTTCCGCAGGGGCACGGGCAGCAGCCCCACCCCGACCCGCACCCGCTCGGTCCAGGCGAGGGCGGCGGCGGCAGTGGAGACACCGCCCTCTCTGAAGCAGTCCTCCCACAGCCAGAGTTGTTCGAGCCCTGCGGCGTCGGCGGCTTCGCAGACGGATCGCAGGCGTTCGGGGGCCAGTTGGGGCCGGAACACGGCGCCTAGTGCGGTCATGGGAAGTTCCTACCCACGTCCCCGGCCGCCGGACAACACCTTTTGCGGGTCGTCGTCGCGCGGGCAGGGGCCGCCACCCGGCGCCCCCTGCCCGGGTGTCAGCGGTTGACCGCCTGGATCTCCTGCACGACCACGTCCTGGGTGGCGCCGAACGTGCCGTCGGGCAGGTCGCCGCCCGCGCCGCCCGTGCCGGTCCAGTCGATCTCCCAGGTGACGGTGGCCTGGAGCGGGTACGTGCCGTCACCCGAGGAGCGCAGGTAGCGCACTCCGCAGGGTGGGGTCCGGTCCGCCTTGCCCTTGGCGTAGGGCTCGCCGATGCGGCCGTCGTCGATCTGGCAGACGCCGGACGCCGGGTAGGTCACGGCGTCCTCGGTGCCGGGCTGGATCCTGAGCGACACCGGCCGGGCCGTGGCGGTCGCGCTGATGCCGATCACCGGTACGGACGCGGTGACGGACACCGGCTTGAAGTCGGCGGCGTCCAGCCAGGCCCAGGTCGGCAGGTTGACCTTGGTCGCGGCGGCGGGGGCCAGGGTCACCTTCGTGCTGGGGACGCGTATCTCGGCGTAGGCGAGTTCGGCGAGGATCTCGGGCGTGACGGCGTTCTCGATGTCGGCGGGCGGCGGGTCGCCCTGGTCGACCCAGAAGGGGGGTTCCTCGCAGGAGTCCCAGCCCGGGGGGAAGTCCTCGTTGACGAACGAGTCCCAGAAGTAGCCCTCGCCGGTCTTGTCCTTGTTGAAGTCCTTGTAGGGCTTGCCGTTGACGTAGCGGTCGCGCTGCGCGGCGTCCCACTCGTATCCGGTCGAACCGGCGTCCCAGATGGGCTCCAGCTCCTTCTGGAGCTGCTCCGGCGTGTACTTCGGGGCGTACCAGCAGGGCGGGGGCGTCCAGGACGTGGCGGCCGTGAGCGCGCCCGCGGAGTTGCCGCTGCCGTTCTTCGAACGGTCGAAGACGACGCCGCCGACGGTGACGGAGACGGTGCCGTCCTTGCCGGATTCGGCCTCCTGCGTGGCACCGTCGGTGCCGCCGAATCCCTTCTCCGCGTGAGCGGGGCCGGCGGTGGCCAGGACCGCGGCGAGAAGGCCCGACGTGAGCAGCAGGTACCTGGAACGGATCAAGGCCGGCACTTGGCACTCCCCCGCTGCGAGATCAGTCGCTCGGTGACCCAGACGCCCTTGTCGTTCTTGCGCAGGGTGCCCGCGTAGACGACGTAGCTGTCCTCGGTCACCGGCGTGACATCCGTCTTACCGGTCTTCAGGAACTTGTTGAACGCCTTGCTCTGGTCTTCGCAGTACACGAGAGCTGCCGTGCCGTCGTCCTTGACGGTCACGTTCTCGTTGTAGAAGCGGGTCAGTCCCGTCGTCCGTGCCTTGTGGTCGACGAACTCCTGGATGTACTTCTGACTGGCGGCAGCGGCCGTGCCGTCCGAGTAGAAGCGGTAGGCCTTGTCGAGCGGGTCCTGCCGTGCGATGGCCATGTCGACGGCCTTGATGCGCTGCTCGGCGTCACCGAGCACGGCGTCTTTGTCGGCGTCGCCGGTCTTCTTCCATTCGAACCTGTAGGTCACGTCCGAAGGCAGCTTGATCGTGGGGCGGTCGCCCGCGTCCGCGGCACTCGGGGTCGCCGAGGCCGATGCCTTGTCTCCCGTGTCGGCTCCCGCGATCTTGTCGCTGTCCGTGGCCTTGGAGCTGTCATCGCTCCCGCACGCGGACAGCGTCAGGGCCGCAGCGGCGGTCAGCGTGAGCGCTGCGAGGAGGGTGGGGCGGCGGTTCACGGTCGGCTCCCGGTCAGAGGCGAGGCTTCTCTTGAGCGAACCCAAGCTATCCAGCGGTGTGGGGCGATACCAGGGCGAAGCTTGTGAACGGGCGGGGTGTATGGGGAGGAATCGGTGGCCTGTCGACCGGTTCGAGCCGTAACGGTTGCGTAACACGTATGCCGGTTCGTCAAGTGCCACCCGGCCGCGGGCGTTTCAGTCAGGAAGCAGCAAAGGCAAGAGCCTCGATGGTGAAGGGGCCGGGACGGGAGGGCCGATGGGGCGGCGGTGGCGGGACGGGCGGGGCGAACTGGTGGTGCACGCGGAGGGGCGGGCCGCCGTGCGCGTGCCCCTGGAGATCGCCACGTCCTATCGGGCCCGGACCCGGGGGCTGCTGGGGCGGGAGTCCCTCGACGGGGCGATGCTGCTCTCCCCCGCCGGCAGTGTGCACACCTTCCGTATGCGCATGGCCATCGATGTCGCCTACCTCGACCGTGACCTGAGAGTCATCGCCGTGCGCACCATGCGGCCGGGCCGGCTGGGCATGCCTCGGCTGCGGTCGCGGCACGTGGTGGAGGCGGAGGCCGGGGTGATGGGTGGGTGGGGGGTGCGGGACGGGGTGCGGGTGGAGGTCGTCGTCAGCTCGGGCGGGGCCGGGTAGGCGTCCTCGGCCCGGACTGCGGCGCCTCCGGTCAGCGGGGCGTGTCCTCGCCACCCAGCTCGAAGAGCACGCTCTGCGCCGCCTCCGCGTTGTCCCAGCTCGCCGGGCCGTCCGGCTTCGCCGACAGGCGCTCCAACGCCGCCCTCGCCGTCCTCGTGCGCATCGCGCCCAGCAGTTCGAGCGCCGAGTCGGCCCCGATGTCCTCCGTGACGCAGCGCTCGGCCAGGTCGACCGCCCACTCGGCGAAGCGACCCGGGTCCGGGTCGAGGGCCAGCCAGCGGAAGACCGAGTCGGCGATGTCGTCCCGCAGCGACGGGATCAGGGCCAGCATCGCCGCCTCGACGTGCCGTACGACGTGCCGCTGCAGCGGATACAGCCTCGGCCGGTCCTGCCACGCGCGGACCAGCTCGTCCACGCCGGACCACGTGACGTCGCCCGTGCGGGGCATGCTCTCCCCCACGGCTCGGTGGAAGTCCTCCCAGACGTGCCACAGCAGGCCGGGCGACGGCGGCCGGGGCACGCGGGGAGACAGTTCCGGGTCTTCCAGGAGGACGGTGACCACCCTGCGCGCCTCGGCCAAGCGGTCTTCGGTACGGGGCAGTTCCGCGATCCGGCTCCAGTCGCCCGCGTCCCAGGGGTGCGGCAGGGACCGCAGAGCGCGGGGCAGGACGTAGTCGCCCTCCGGATCGTGCCACCGCGGCACCTGTGGGTCCCACCGTTCCTCGGCGCCCGGCTCCCTGTCCGGCTCGGTCATTCCCGCCGTCCCGTCACGCTCGTGCCTCCGTCGTCGTCCGCTCAGCCGATCCCGAGGTACGCCTTGGCGCTCTCCGGGTCCTTCATCTTCGCCCAGTCCATGGTGCCGTTCGCGGACCGTTCGTCGATGGCGCGCTGCATCCTGCCGAGCTCGTCGGCGGACAACCCCTGGCCGGCCACCCGCACGTCGACACCGTTCTTGGCCATCTCGCCGGCCGCCGTCCTGGTGTCTTTCGCCGGTTTGCCGTTCCGGGCGGGCTTGAACTCGCTGAAGATCGACGTCCAGCGCTCCGTCGTCTCGATCTCCACGGTGGCCTTGCGGCCGGGCTCCTTGCCCGCCCACTTCTTCAGCCGTTCGACCTGGTTGGCGAAGTCCGCCTTGCGCGTGGCCGAGCCGGCGTTCTTGACCTCCTTGACGTGGACGGTGCCGTTCTTGTCCTTGTAGACCACGTCGGCGTCGGGGATCTCGTCGAGATTCACCTTCTCCCCGTTGCCCAGGTCGGCCTCCTGCCGGTTCATCTTGCCGCCGACACCGGCGTCCACCGTGGTGCCGGGGGCCGCGTCGTCGGCGGCTCTGCGTACGGCGTTCAGCTCCGCGCGCGCTTCCGCCAGCTTGTTGGCGTCGGAAGCGTTCACGACCTTGCCCTGCAAGGCCGCGGCGGCATCGCGGTTGACGTTGCCGCGGCGGGCCAGGTCGGTGATCTCGTCGAGCGCGTCAGCCGCGTCCTTCCTGCTGATCTCCCCCTTGTTCGGATCCGGGTTCTCCTTGGCCCGGCCGACGAGCCCGTCGATCTGGTCGTCGGGAACGGAGGAACCTTGCTCCCGCAGCGCTGCCTTCGCGGCCTCGGCGCGGGCCTCGAGCGTTTGCAGCTCCGCCTCGTCGGCCTTCTTCCGCGCCTCCTGAGCCTGCTGCTTGGCCTCCTCGTCACAGCCGTCGGCGGCGAGCACGACGTACGGCGTGCCGTCGGCGCGTACGACATGCCCGGCCGGCAGGCCGGCGGCCAGGACCGTGGTGCCCGTGCCGGAGGAGCCGGTGAGAGGCGCCGGGGCGCGCGTGGTGCCGCCGCCGTAGGGGGTGCCGCCGTCGTACGGGGTCCTGCGGGGCGGGGCGGCGATGGTGCAGCCGGATTCGCGCGCTTTCCGCTCGGCCTCGTCCGCCGCCTCGTCTGCCTCCTTCGCGGCCTTCTCGGCGCCCTTGACGTCGCCCGCCTTGGCGGCCTTCCCGGCGTCCGCCGCCGCGTCCGTAGCCTTCTCGGTGAGCTTGCCCAGATCGCCCAGTTTGCCGAGCTTCCCCAGCTTGCCGAGTTTCCCTGCGAGCTTGGCCTCGCCGTAGCCGGGGATGAAGAGGGAGCCGACGTTCCAGACGACCGTGGTGACGGCGCGGGTCTCGTTGCCCTGGTTCCACTGGTCGCGGACGTCCTCCCCGATGAACACGTCGTCGAGGACCTTGCCGCCGGAGTTCAGGGTGGCGCCGCCCCAGTCGGTCACCGCGTCCCAGTAGTCGCCCTCGGCCCACTTGTCGCCCGCGTCCTTGGCGTCCTGTGACCACTGGTCGGCGATGACACCGCCGTAGTCCTTCAGGCCGTCCAGGGTGTCGAGCGGGCTGGTGACGGTGTCCCACATGCCTTTGAGGTCGCCGCCGATGCCGTCGACGACGAGACCTTCGCCGACCTGCTTCAGCTGGTCGCCGGTGCAGCCGAAGAAGGCGCCCACGCCGGAGAAGCAGCCGTCGTCCGCGTCCTTCTTCTCGTCGCCGGCGGCACCCTCGTCGGCGGTGTCGCCCCGGCCGCCTGTGCCGTCCTGACCGTCGGCCTCCTCCTCCGTGGTGTCGTCTTCCCCGGCTTGGCCTTCCGTGCCCTCGGGGCGACCGTTCTCACCCGCTTCGGGCCTGGGTGCCGGGCCGTCCGCCGTGTCCGGGCGGGTGGCCGTGACGTCCGTGTCACCACCGTCGGCGGCCGGGGCCGAGCAGGCCGTGCCGGTGACCTTGCAGACCGCGGACTGCAGGCCGCCGAGGATCTGGGCGCCCAGGCCGCTGACCAGGAGGGCGGTGACGACCGCCGCGACGACCGCGATCAGGCCCGCGTACTCCACCGCCGTCTGGCCCTCGTCGCGCCGCCAGCGGATCATCCGGGACAGGGAGAAGGGGCGGCGTTCGGCGCGGTCCGGGGCCGGGAGGCGGTACCAGGCGCGGCTGTCCTCGCGGGTGAGGAAGTAGAGGACGAGGAGGGGGAGGAAGAGCTGGGTGAAGCCGCGCGGCGACCCGCCGGCGATGTTGGATACCGAGCCGGCGATCAACCAGGCCTGTACGGCGATCAGGCCGGCGAGGACCCTGGTGCCGCCCTGCCAGGTGCGCCGGGCCAGCCACCAGCCGAGGACGCCGGGGGCCGCCGCGTAGGCGGTGAGGGCGAGGAGACCGCCGTCGACGGCGTCGTACGAGGACGCGGTGAGCAGGACGCCGAGTCCGCCGAGGACCGTGATCGCGAAGAGGGTGTGGACGAGGACCAGCGCGGTCGCGAGCGAGCCGGGCAGGGGCCGGCGCTCCCTGCCGCCCGGCGGCCACCCGAACCCGGCTCCCGGCACTCCGCCGATCGAGGTCATGCCCCCACCTCCGCCCTCGGTCTACGACACGGCCCGAGGGTAGGGAGGGACGGGCGGGGCGGGATGGGTCCCTGGCCCCAATTCGGGGCCCAAGTGCGGGGCCGCACGTCTCAACGGCAGGCGGTGTGGCCGTGGTGCCGCGCACCGCCGGGTTCGGCCTCTGCGGCCGGGTCCGGCGGTGCGCGGTTCCGTCGTTGTCCGGTCACGGGGTCTGCCGCCCGCGACCGTCGGCCGGGCCGGCCGTCCCTCAGCTCTCCGAGCGGGGGAAGGAGACTTCGACCCGGCGGTTCTTCTTGCGGCCGGACTCCGTGGAGTTGTCGGCGATCGGGTACTGCTCGCCGTAGCCGCGGACCTCGTACGTGACGTCGGCCGCGGTCAGTTCCTGGTCCAGGACGTTCTGAACGGCGTCGGCGCGTTTGCGGGACAGGACGTCGCCGTGGGCGGAGGAGCCGAGGTTGTCGGTGAAGCCGAAGACGCGGATCTTCGTCGCGTTCTGCGTCTTGATCTCCTCGGCGATGGCGGCGATGCGGGCCTTCGCCTGGGCGCTGAGTTTCGCGCTGTCCTTGCCGAAGAGGACCTCGGCCTGGAGGGCGAACTTGACGTCGGCGTTGGTGTCCTCCCGGCGTTCGTCGCCGCTCTGGTCCTCGACGACCTGCTTGATGTCGAGGACCTTGGGTTCGGCGAGGGTGGCGCCTTCGGGGAGTTTGAGGTCGGGGTCGTTGGCGTCGACCTCGACGGGGGCGGAGGCGGAGGCCTCGGTGCCGGGGGGAACGCCGGGGGATTCGTCGGCGTGGGCCGACACGGCGCCGTAGACGTTCGTCGCGACCATGAGGCCTGCGGCGGTGAGGACCAGGGCGAGGCGTGGAGTCGCCGTTCGAGGGTGCGTACGGGGCATGACCGGCCTCACCCGGAGATCTTGATGGTGCCGCTGGAGAACGTCGGCAGTTGCAGGGCGACATCAGTGGTGTCGGCTGGTGGCGAGGGGAACTGCATGAACACGGGGAGCCTCTGCCCGGCCTCGAGTGTCGTGAGTCCCGTCGTCGTCAGCGGACGCCCGTCGGTGTCGCGGAGAACGTAGTAGCGCTTCTTCCCCTTGGAGTCCACGAGGGTGGCACCACCCAGCGACTGACCGTGTTTGATGACCTCGGTCTCGTCACCACTCGTCTGAGCGGGGATGGCCACCGACTCCGCCCCGTCGTTCTTCAGGTTGCCGCTCACCGTGACGAAGCCGCCGGCGTCCCTCTGGGCAGAAGTGACCTGGAGGAGGAGTCCGTCGGTTCCCTTGAGTTCGGCGAGAGGTGTCTCCGCCTCACCGTCCTGAGCACTCGGTTCGGACCCACGGTCCTTGGGGGCGGACGACGACGGGCTCGGCTTGTCGTCGTTGTCGCCACCGCCGCCGCAGCCGGCCACACCGAGGGACAGTCCGGCCGCGATGGTCAGCGCGACCATCCCCCTGCGGGCCTTCGCAGTGAACCGAATGCTCATCACTCTGCTTCCTTCATCACTCGTCGTTCGCTTGTGAGTCGGCCAGGTGGACGTCGAAGAGGTCTTCGGGCTCCGGCAGGACATCGATATCGTCCGGCTTCAGCTCCCACTCCACACCGCCTTTGCACAAAAGCTTCGGCAGTACGTCGGGTTCGGCATCACCGATCGGGAGGTCGAAGTCGCAGCGGGGCTCGATCACGGCCTTGGCCGTCGCGTTGGACTGCCGCTCCTCCGTGCCGGGGACGATGGACTCCCCCACGGACTTGTTGGTCTCGACCTCGACCGTGAAGCCCAGGAGACCATCCGGAACGCAACCGACACCTACCAGCCGGGCATCGTTCCGTGCGGCCAGTTCCTGCGCACGCCAGCACGAAGGGTCGAGTCCCTCCGCGCTGCCGTCGAAGATCTGCTGCCACTTGGCCGGGTCCAGCACGCTCTCGACCCACGCGTCCGCGAGTTGGTCCCGCCTGTCCTGCGCTGCCGCGAGTGCCGCCGCATCGGCTGCTGTCTGGGCGCCGTTCCTGTTCGCCGCGGCCTGGCCGACCGCGAAGTAGGCGAACGCGAGAAAGAGCAGGCCCCCCACCACCGTGATGTAGATGGGGAAGGCCTGCCCTGCGTCGCCGTAGCGGCGAGCTCGGATCAAGGAGCGACCTTGGCGATCTGCGCCTGAATCTTCGTGAGAATCGTCTGACCGATGTTCGTGCCCGTGATCGCCAGCACGATCGCCACCACCACCGCGATGATGCCCAGGTACTCGACCGCCGTCTGCCCCTTGTCGCCGGCGCGGCGCTGCATCGCCTCCACCGTGGTGTTCTTCCAGCCGTTCACGCGGACCTTGGTCGCGACGGCGGTCTTCAGCATCAGGTCGCTCATGGTGTTCCCCTCCGGTTTCGGCTGTGCCGCTTTCGACACGAGGAACGTACGGCGGAACCGGGGCTCCGCCAGAGGGTCCCAGGGCCCAATCCCGGGCCCAATCGCCCGGGCCCAAACGGTGTTCCGTCCACGGCGTCACCTGGCGTCACCCCAGCCCTCGGGGTGAGTCCGGTGCCGTGCCGATCCACTTCGCGGCGGCCTCGGAGCGGCTGGTGCTGTGGAGCTTGGCGAAGATGCGGTTGATGTGGTTCTTGACGGTCTTCTCGCTGATGAAGCAGGTGGCGGCGATCTGCTGGTTGTTCATGCCGGACGCGATGAGGTCCATGATCTCCGCCTCCCTCGTACTCAGCTGGAACCGCGACCTGTCGGGAGCGGCCGGGCGGCCGCTTGTCCACCCAGACGAAGACTGTCCCACATCCGGTTGCATTCGCGAAAGGTTTTCTGAAGAAGTAGGAGGGTGAGGGAGGTGGTGAGTCGCGAAGTTGACTGGCTGCCGCGGTTCTTGCGGATGAGTATGCGGTTGCCTGGAGTCGGAAATTCCGTATGCAGTCGCACCCATCGACTGCCCCAGGCCCTCCGGCAGGGGTGTCGCCGCCGGTGCCTGGGTCTGGCGGAGCTGGGTCAGGAGCGCGCCCGCCGCCGTCGGTGTGAAGTGCGGCCGGCCCTCCTTGATGTCCCGTACCGCGTCGACCAGTTGGTCGGCGGTGAACTCGCCGTGGACCAGGTAGCCGCCGGCCCCCCGGCGCAGGGCCTCCTGGACGATCTCCGACTCCCTGCTGTACGTCAGCATCACCACCGGCGCGATCTGCACCAGGTACGGCAGGGCCGAGATGCCGTCCACGCCGGGCATGCGGACGTCGAGCAGGACGACGTCGGGCCGGTGCCGGTGGGCGGCCTCGTAGGCCTGGCGGCCGTCGGCCGCCTCGGCCACGACCTCGATGTCCGCGCGGCCCGAGAGCAGCGCGGTGAGGCCGGCGCGGACCACAGGGTTGTCGTCCGCCACGACGACCCGGAGGCGGTGGGTCGGCGGCGCGGCGAAGGGGATCTGCGGGGGCGGCGGCTGGGGTACGCCGGGGTGTGGGGTGGTCGGGTCCGGCATCGGGGCCTCCTCTCGGGTCGTGGGGGTCAGGCGGTGGGTGTCGTCAGGGCGGCCAGGGGGAGTTCCAGGCGGACCTCCGTGCCCTGGGCGTGGCCGCCGCGACCGATGCGGATGCGGGCGCCCACGGAGGCGGCGCGTTCGACCATGCCGACGAGGCCGAAGTGGCCGGCGCGGCGCAGTTGTTCGAGGGTGGTGCCCGGGGGCAGGCCGCGGCCGTCGTCGTGGACGCTGATGCGGAGCAGGTCGCCGTGGACGCCGGCGCTGACGTCCACGCGGGTCGGTCCGGCGTGGCGGTGGGCGTTCTCCATGGCTTCCGAGGCGATGGTCAGGAGCTGACGGGCGACGGCGGGCGGGACGGGGGGCACGGCGTGGTCGCCGGTGGGCCGGTAGACGGCGGGCAGGCCGGTGCGGCTGCTGAAGTCGCGGGTGCGGGCCGCCAGCTCGACCAGGACGTCGGTGCCCTGGCCGGGGTCCGACTCGCGACGCAGGTCGGCCAGGAGCTCGCGGGACTCGGCAGCGGCGCGCCGGGCCGAGCGGGCGACGAGGGCGGCCTGCTGCCGGACCAGGGCCGGGTCCATGCGTTCGGCGCCGGCCGAGCCGGTCAGGCCGTCGGCGGCCAGGGCCACGCCGTGCAGGGTCTTGGCGACCGAGTCGTGCATCTCCCGGGCCAGTCGGGCCCGTTCGGCGCTCACCGCCTCCGTGACGGCGAGGCGGGCCTGGACGGTGGTGAGGGCCTGGGTGGCCGCGCCGAAGCGGAGCATCAGGTTGCGCAGGCTGGAGCCGACGGCGCCGGCGATGACGCACAGGCCGGGCAGCAGGGTCGACTCCGCGATGCCGGGGGCCGGGTCCTCCTGGGCCGCGAGGACGAGCAGGAGCAGCAGGGCCTGGAGGGAGGCGAAGACGGCCGCGCCTCGCCAGCCGTACACCAGGCCGGCGAGGAGGGGGGTGCAGACGCTGACGTAGGCGAGGGTGCTGTCGGGGCCCGCGGAGATGAGCAGCAGGGCACCGAAGAGGGTGTCGGCGGCGAGGAGGCTCGGGTGGCGCAGGAGGAGGGGGCCGAAGCGTTCCCAGTCCCTGAAGAGGACGTAGGAGGTCATGAAGGTGACGACCACGGCCGCGCCGACCAGGCGGGTGGGCAGGCCCTCGTTGGCGTTGACGAGTGCGGTGGGTGTCGCCAGGGCGATCATGGCCAGCCGGAAGCCGAACACCTGGCGGCCCATGGCCTGGAGGGCGTTGACCTGGATGTCGATCGCGGGGTGGGTGGGTGAGGTGCCGCCGATCCCGCCTGCCTCCTGGCCGGGGCCCTCGGCCGGAGCGGGGCGCCCGGCGGGGCTGACGGCCGCCGCACCGCCCGTCGTGCTCGCGTCGTCCCGTCCGGCTGGGGGTGGGCCCTGCGGGGATGGGCCCTGCGGGGATGGGCCCTGCTGAGGTGCGACGGCGCCGGCGGCCGGCCGGCCGTTCGCCTCCCCCTCCGGGCGCTGCCCGGGAGCGGCCGTGCCTCCCTGCGCGGCCTGCGCGGGAGCTCCTGCCGGAGAAGGTCCGGGGACCGTGCCCGCCCGGCGCCCGGGCCCCTTGATCCGCAGCGTCCGCTCGCCGCCGACGCCGCCCGCCTCCGCCTCCCATCCCGGCGGCAGCGCGGGGGTCACCGACGTCACCGGGACGTCCGGCGCGCCCGTGCGGACATGGGCCGGCAGGACCGTCCCCGCCGGCGGCGTCGTGATCTCCGGCGTCGCCTGCGCACGGCGGCGGCGACGGCCCAGCAGGCCGCTCCGCTCCCCTGTCATCGCCATGGTGCCGCCCCTCCCCTACTTCCCCGTCACCGAGCCGAAGTCCGTGCCGGAGCCGAGAATCAGGCCGGCGCCGAGCAGCAGCATCGTGGCCGGGACCATGAAGGTCGTGATCATCATCGTGGCCTTGGGAACCGCCCGGGCCGCCTTCCTGCGGGCGTTCTGGGCGTCGGTGCGCCGCATGTCCTTGGCCAGGGACACCAGCGTGTCGACGATCGGCACCCCCAGCTCCTCCCCCTGCTGCAACGCCGTCACGAACATGGCGACCTGCTCGGAGTCGTTGCGGCGGCGCAGTTCCGCGAAGGCGTCGCGGCGGCTCATGCCGAGGTCCATCTGGCGCAGGGTGATGCGCAGTTCGTCGGCCCACGGGCCCTCGTACCTGGACGCCACCCGGTCCAGGGCCTGGCGGAAGCCGAGGCCCGCGCTGACCACGACCGCCAGGACGTCCAGGAAGTCCGGCAGGGTCCGTTCGATGACGTCCTTGCGCAGACGGATGGCCGACCAGATGCCGACCTCCGTCCAGAACGCCCCGAAGGCCAGCAGGAGCAGCGCCACGAACAGCTGCCCGCGCATGAGGAAGACCAGGCAGCCCACGCCGCCCAGGGCGCCGTAGACCGCGCGCCGCGCCGCGTAGCGGTCGATGGTGAGACCGCCCGGGTTGCCCGCCAGGTCGATCTTGCGGCGGTACTTGGCCACCTGCTTGGGGCCCATCAGGCGCAGCACGGCGGGCGCGTAGCGCATGCCCATGCGGTCGACGAGCGAGTCGACCGCACCGGTCCGCGTGGCGCCGACCTCCAGGGCGAGGGCGAGGTCGCCGGGGAGTTTCGCCTCGGCGCGGTACATGCGGATGCCGGCGAAGACGCCCCAGACGCCGATGCCCATCAGCAGGGCGAGAAGCAGTCCCATGGTGTGCCTCCGGGCTTCTCAGATGTCGATGCGGGACAGGCGGCGGATGAGGACGAAGCCGACGGCGTAGAGCGAGAAGGCGATGATGACCGCCGCCTGGCCGAAGGCGGAGCCGGTCATGCGTTCCAGGGCGCCGTCCTTCACGCCGTCCATGAGGAAGAGCGAGCCGACGCCGAGGACGGGGACCGCGTACGAGGTCATGTTGACCTGGGAGAGCTGGGTGCGGACCTCGCGCCGGGTCTCCTTGCGTTCCTCCAGGGTCTCGGTCAGGTTGCGCAGGGCGCTGACCACCTGGCCGCCCGCCCGGTTCGACAGCACCAGGGTCGTCACCAGCACGACCAGTTCGCGGGACGGGAGGCGGTCCGCCAGCTCGCCGAGCGCCTCGTCCATCGAGGCGCCCACGGCCAGCTGGGCGGAGACCTTGCCGAGTTCCTCGCCGGCGGGGGCCTCCATCTCCTCGGCGGCCATGCCGATCGCGGTGCGCAGGGCGAGGCCCGCCTGGGTCGCGTTGGCGAGGATGCGGGCCATCTCGGGGAGCTGGTTGATGAACTTCTCGATGCGCTTCTGGCGCTGCCAGTTGAGGAACTGGACCGCCACCCCGATGCCCAGCAACCCCGCCAGCGGCCCGAAGAACGGTGCCAGTGCCGCCTGGCCGATCAGCCACAGGCCCGCCACCGTGGCGAGCATGTAGACGAAGAACTCACCCGGGGTGATGTCCAGGCCGGTCGCCGCCAGGCGGAGTTCCAGTTTCCTGCCGAGCTTGGTGCGGCGCAGGCGGCGGTCGATGCCGCGGAAGTGGCGGCGGCGGCCGACGACCGGGATCTGGCCGGTCGTGGACAGGCGGTCGACGAGGGCCTGGCGCTGGGCCTTGCCCATGGCGTAGGAGTGCAGGCCGATGACCGCGAGGACGCAGGTCAGCAGAGTGATGCCGGTGGTGAGCGTGATGAGCTGGTGCAGTTCCATCGGTCGGTCCTACCTGGCTTCTCGGGTGGCTAGCTGGTCCGCGGTCCGGGCGATGCCGAAGGCCTGCGGGATGGGCTGGCTCGCCATGTAGAGGCGGTCGGCGGTGCGGCGCGGGAGGGGGTGGTACTCGAAGTTGCCGTAGACGCGGCCGTCGGCGGCCATCGGCTGCGCGTGGAAGCGGGCGACCGTGACCAGCCGGTACGGATCGCTGCCGTGGCTGTCCATCAGCGCGATCTCGGTGATGCGGCGGGCGCCGTCCGCGAAGCGGGTCAGCTGCACGATGACGTCCACGGCGCTGTTGATCTGGTCGTGCAGGGCGACGAAGGGGATCTCCACGTCCGACATGGAGGCCAGGGTCTGCAGGCGCATCAGGGCGTCCTCCGCGCTGTTGGCGTGGACGGTCGCCAGCGAGCCGTCGTGTCCCGTCGACATCGCCTGGAGCATGTCGAGGGACTCGCCGCCGCGGACCTCACCGACGACGATCCGGTCGGGCCGCATGCGCAGGGAGTTGCGGACCAGGTCGCGGATGGTGACCTGGCCCTTGCCCTCCACGTTCGGCGGGCGCGACTCCAGGCGGATGACGTGCGGCTGCTGGAGCTGGAGTTCGGCGGAGTCCTCGATGGTGATGATGCGTTCGCCCTCGGGGATGAGCCCGGAGAGCGCGTTGAGCAGCGTCGTCTTTCCGGTGCCGGTCGCGCCCGAGACGATGATGTTGAACTTCGCCTGCACCAGGCCGGCCAGCAGGTACAGCATCGACTCGTCCAGCGAACCGAGGCCGATCAGCTCCTGGAGCGTGAAGGAGCGCGGGAAGCGGCGGATGGTGAGGGTCGCGCCGGTCAGGGACAGCGGCGGGATGATGACGTTGACGCGCTCGCCGGAGGGCAGGCGGGCGTCGACCATCGGGTTCGACTCGTCGACCCGGCGGTTGACCGTGGAGACGATCCGCTCGATCGTCTGCATGAGCTGGTCGTTGGAGGCGAAACGCAGGGGCAGTTGCTCGACGCGGCCGCCGCGCTCCACGAAGATCGCGTCCGGGCCGTTGACCATGATCTCGGTGATGGACGCGTCCTCCAGCAGCGGCTCCAGGATGCCCAGGCCGAGGGCCTCGTCGACCACCCTGCGGATCAGCTGCGAGCGCTCCACCGTCGACAGGACCGGGCCCTCGCGGCTGATGATGTGCCCGAGCACCCGCTCCAGCCGGGCCCGGCGCTCGGCGGCGGCCAGCGAACTCATCTCCGCGAGGTCGATCTCCTCCAGGAGCTTGGCCCGGTAGGAGGCGACCATGTGGCCGTCCTCACCCCGGTTGCCGTTCTCCTCGGGGGTGTTGATGCGTGCTCGCAGGCTCATGAGTCCGGTGCTCCTCGCTCTGTTGCTCAGTGGTCGCGCGGCATCGTGGCGGTCTTGACGGCGGGGTCGAAGTCCCAGCCCGGCACGACGGACGGGATCTGCACGGTGGCCGTGACCGTCACCTCGTCGCCGCCGAACGACGCCGGGCAACTGGTCCCGTCGGCCAGCCAGTTGCTGACCGCCGCCCGGCAGTCCGCCTCGTGCGGGCCGTCGAGCGACGCGCTGCGCGCCCCGGCCCGGGCCGCCGTGCCCGCCTGCTGGGCGGTGTAGGCGATCAGCCCGAGCTGCACGGCCGCCATGGCGACCAGCAGCAGGACGGGCAGGAAGCCGATGTACTCGATGGCGACCTGGCCGCGGTCGCGGACCCTGCGGTTACCAGCCATGTCAGTCCGTCTCCTCCTCGACCGCGCCGGCGTGGCCCTTGACGGCGTACGGGAAGGACAGCGTGCCCGGGAAGAGGATCGGGACCTCCAGGCGCACGTCGGCCGTCACGTAGCCGGAGCCGCCGCAGGTGACGGTGGCGCCGGACCGCCATGCCTGCGACAGGTGCCTGAGGCCGGCCTCCTCGCACGCGCCCTGCCGGGCGCCCGGTTCCGCGGCCGTCGCCTGCCGTACCGCTTCGTCGGCGGCGTTGCCCGCGAGGACGAAGGTGTAGCCGACGAGGACCACCTGCCACAGCGCGATCAGCGTCACGAGGATCGTCGGCGTCATGCCGAGGAGCTCGATGGTCACCTGACCCCGGTCCCGGCCGCGCGCACCCCTCCCGTGCGGCGTCCGATCCCCGTCCCGGCCCCGCCCGCCCGACCGCTCGCCGGGCGGACCGCCTGACGGCCTCCTCAAAGCTTCGATCCCGCGCACGTCACCCCTCCCTCCTCCGCCGGAGGCTCACCGCACCCCGGTCGCCGCCCCGGAACCGGCCCTGCTTCCCGGCGCCCTCGGGGACCTTGACCAGGCCCAGTTCGGCCGCCAGCCCCCACAGGGCCTGCTTCACCGAGCTCTTGTTCTCCAGTTCGTGCATGCGGCCCGCGTCCACGACGCTCTGCAGTTCCTTGAAGTTGGCGGGGACCGCCGTGGCCGCGACGGCCGTGCCGGTGATCTTCTGGATCAGGGGCGGCTGGATCTCCGTGGCGCGGGAGTGCCGGTTGACGACGACGGTCGTCTCCTCGGCCTTGCGGATCTGCAGCCGGTCCCACATCCGCACCGCCCGCTTGGCCCCCCGTACGGCGACCACGTCCGGGGTGGTGACCAGCAGGGCCCGGTCGGCCATCTCCACGGCGGCCGCGCCCGCGCCGCCCATCTGGGCGCCGCAGTCGATGACGACGACCTCGTAGCGGGAGCGCAGGGCGCTGACGATCTGGCGGGCGGCGCGGTCGGTGACGTCCTCGCCGCGTTCCCCTTCGGCCGGTGCGAGCAGCAGGGCGAGGCCGGTGTCGTGGCGGAAGACCGCGTCGGCCAGGACGCGCGGGGAGATGTCGGTGATGGCGGCCAGGTCGACGACGGAGCGGCGGAACTGGACGTCCAGGTAGGAGGCGACGTCGCCGGTCTGCAGGTCCAGGTCGACCAGGGCCGTGCTGCGGCCGGAGGCCTGGGCGGCCAGGGCCAGCTGGATCGCGGTGAGCGTGGTCCCGACACCGCCCTTGGCGCCGCTGACGGTGACCACGGTGCCGCCGACGCCGGTGAAGACGTCACCGCCGGCGCCCAGGTGCCGGCGTACGCCGACGGACCACTGGGCGACCGCCTGGACGCGGCTGGCGAGTTCCTCGTAGCTGAGCGGGAGGGCGACCAGGCCGCGGGCGCCGTAGTCCATGGCGGCCTGGAAGAGGCCGGGGCTCGCGTCGGAGGTGACGAGGATGACGCCGACGGCCGGGAAACGCAGGGCCACTTCGCGGATCAGTTCCAGCGCGGGGACGGGGCCGATCCGCTCGTGGACGATCACGACCTCGGGCAGTTCGTCGACCGACTCGGCGGCCAGGCGGGCGAGGGTGTCGACGAGCTGGGTGGAGTCGACCACCGGGGCGACCGGTTCGGCGTCCGGGAGCTGGCTGAGCAGCGTGGTGACGGACCGGACCGCGTCCGCGTCCCCGACCGCCGGGAGGATCCTCGTGGGCATGCGCTCTCACTTGTCCTTCGCGAGTTCGTACGTCCGGTCCCGCTCGGGGACGGTGGTGTCGCTGCCGGGCGCGACGAGGGCGAGCCGGACCCGCTTGGCGAACGACTCGGCGTAGGTGATGCGCTGGGCGTCCAGGGCGGACAGCGCGAAGGTGATGGGCACGGCGTCGGTGGGCTGCTGGCTGCGGTTGCTCTCGTCGGGGTTGAGCGCGGTCAGCTCGCCGACGTCGAGGACCTTGGCGTTGGTCACGATGATCTTCGACTGGTCGGGGTCGCCCTCGCGCGCGCCCTCGAAGGTGGCGTAGACGTTGACCGCGGCCCCCGGGGTGATCTTGCCGGCCACACCGGTCGCCGCGTCGATCATGATGGCGACCTCCTGCTGGCCGGGCTGGAGGGCCGGCTGGCGGACGATCATGTCCGACTGGAGCAGGGAGCCCGCCTTGAGGGTCGTGACGGCGATCTTGCCCTGTATCTCGCGCAGGTCGGTGACCGCGTTGTCCGACAGCCAGCGTTCGGGCATCTCGATCTTCTCGAACTGGCCGGTGCTGAGGGTGGTGTAGGGCGGCACGTCGGACTTGAGCCGGTAGGCGGTGACCTCGGGTCCGACCTTGGACTCCACGTCGCTGATGACGGACAGCACGCCGGCGAAGGCGCCGAGGGCGCAGACGACCGACAGGAGCAGGAGAATCACGCCGCGGCGCTGACGGGAATTCATGAACCGTACAACCTCGTTGGGGATATCGGTCGAGCGGGACGGGAGCGGTGCTGACGGGCGGTGCGCGGGCTCACCCGGCGGCCGTCCGGTTCTCGAGCTGCTTCGGTGGCGGGCTGTCGTGGACGGGCGGCGTGGCGGAGCAGAAGACGCAGCGGTCGCCGATGACGTCGATGCCGCACCAGTGGCAGCGGCTGCGCCGTACGGAGGTGACCAGCTGGTAGAGGACGGACAGGTCGGGCAGATAGCTGCAGAACTCGATCAGCTTGCCGGTGCCCCACCAGGCCGGCGACTCGGCCGGAAGCTGCGTCTCGCGCAGGCCCTGCACCTTCCAGGCGGGGGCGAGGGTGGCGCTGACCCAGTCGGACTGGAGCTGGCCCTTGGCGACCAGCATCCAGGTGCCGAACTCCGGCCCGGGCAGCAGGGCTTCCGGGGTGATCTTCACGAGTTTCGGCTCGGGGTGCGCGAGGACACCGAACTGGCTGCCGGGCACCCAGGACTTGGCGTGCGACTTCAGGCCGACGGGGACGCGGTCGAGCCGGGCGACGGAGTTGAGCAGCGCTCCGGCGTGGATGTAGTGGACGAGCAGCCGGCCGGCCGAGGCGAGCACGCCCGGGCTGAGGTCGCAGGAGGCGAGCTGGCGCAACTGGCGGGCCAGCACGGCCAGTCCGAGGGGCGGCAGGTCCGGCCGGAACAGGGCGACGCGGTCGGTCTCCATGAGGGAGCGCAGCGTGTGCAGGCGGCGCTGCAGGGCGGTGGGCGCGGCCGGCGAGCAGACCACGATCACGTGCCCGTGGTGCTCGACCAGGGCCTGGAGGTCGGCGAGCGCCTGTTCCAGAGGGCGCTCGGCGACGTCCCGGAGCACCACGGCGGGCAGGGTGCGTTCGTCCTGTGGCGGCAGTGCCATGTCGGCACTGGTCACGGCAATGGCAGTTGGCACGCGCAGCTCCCCGTTTCCCCATGCCCGTCGGAACGCCGGGTGTCACTCCGGCGCACCGTGTCGACTTCACTGCGTGACTACCTCAGCACTGTATCCACGGCTCTGTGACCGGAGAACAGCGTTTGTGTAGCTGGTGAGCAACTGCCGTTGCACAAGATGCGTCAAAACGGGGCACGTTGAGCATCTCGCCGGTCATCGGAGGCGCCGGGCCGGGCCCGGGCGGGGGGCCCAGCGGGCCCAGAGTTGACGGTGGGCCTTCGTTTGGGCCCTGAGGCCCACGCCCGGGACGCCGGTGCGTACCTAATCTCGCCGTCCACGCACACAGGTGTCACGGGGCGAGGAGGGGTGCCGTATGACGGACGGGGGCGGCATACGGGCGTACGGGCGCAGACCGGTCTTCGACGACCGCGGCGCGACCGGGACCGAGTACCTCGGGATGGTCGTCGTCAGCGCGGCGATCGTCCTCGCCCTGTCGGCGACCGGGGTCGGGCAGCTGATCTACGACAGGATCGCCGCCCAGGTCTGCCGGGTGGCGGGCGGCGGCGACTGCGGGGCGGCGTCCCCCGGCCCGGGCAAGCCGCTCACCGACGCCGACTTCGAGCCGGCGCTGTGCCAGGTCTCCTCCGTCACCGACAAGGCGGGCTCCAAGGCGAAGATCTTCTTCTGGGAGATCGGCAAGGAGTACGGCTTCCAGGAGCAGCACCTGAAGGCGAAGACGGACGTCAACGGCGACGGCAAGGTCGACGACAGCGACCAGCTGGTCTACCTGACCTTCACGGACGCCGCCTCGGTCGCCGCCAAGAAGGACTTCAAGCCGGGCATGAAGGTGGGCCGGTTCGGCGCCGACAAGGTGGAGCTGGGGCTCGGCATCAAGGTCACCAACGGCGACACCTGGGTCTTCGAGAGCCCCGAGGAGGCCCAGCGCTTCCGGGACGACGTGGAGAAGCTCCAGATGTACGAGATGCGGCGCACCATGCCGGGCGGCGCGGAGGCGAGCGTCGGCGACAGCATCCTGTACCTCTTCGGCACCGGCCCCCTCAAGGACGAGGAGGACACCCAGAACCGGATCAAGGAGCACCTCGGCGACAACCGGAAGATCACCTACGGCAAGGTCGGTCTGGAGGCCTCGGCGTCGGCGGGCCTGAAGATCTCCGCGGGCGACGAGAAGAAGCTCAGCGCCGCGCTCGGCGGCAGCTTCAAGTACGCCCCCGAGGTCACCTGGACCGACAACGCCTACAAGAACACCAAGTCGTACACGTACTCCTCGTCCATCGAGTACGGCTCCAAGGTGGGCTACGAGGCGGGGCCGCTCAGCGGCGAGTACACGGCGAACACCACCCAGACCGGCACCATCACGGTCACCTACGACAAGAAGACCGGCAAGCTGGTCCGCGTCGACATGACCCGCACGGTCGAGAAGGGCGGCCAGAAGGACGGCGCCAAGGCGGGCGGCGACAACGGCCGGACGGACGGTGACAAGCGGGGCGGGAACGCCGGGGTGAAGGGCACCGACTCGCAGACCGGCATCGAGATCGTCACCAACACCCTCACCTTCGACCCGGGTCCGGCCGGGGACCGGGACCGGGCGGTCGCCGAGCAGTGGCTGGACAGCAGCAACGAGCAGCTCGCCACGCCCTTCCAGTACATGTTCTCCGACCACGCGCCGACGTCCCGCCCGGGCGCCGACGACCCCTTCGGGCAGCTGATGTTCGACCAGGGCAGGTCGAGCCGGATGACGTACACGGGCGATGTGAACGCGGCCGAGTACGGCTTCGAGTTGAATCTCGGGCTCAGTCTGGGCATGACGATCAGCACGGAGAAGAAGTCGGAGACCCTGACCGGTGCCCAGTTCCTGGGTGCGCCCCGCGGGGACGGTCGCTCCTATCTTCCCTACAGCTACTGTGCGAACTGACGAAACGGGAGCCCGAAGCGATGAAGACCCGCCGTGCCCGCCTGGCCGCCGCCCTGCTGACGACCGTCGTGGCCCTGACCGGTTGCGGGAGCTCCGGCTCCGGCGCGGGCTCCGTGCCCGAGGGCTGGGGGACGCTGAAGACCAAGGGCGTGGACGTGTCGTACCCGAAGGGGTACGAGGAGCAGAGCGCCGCCGAGCGCGGCCGGCACAACGCCGCGGCCGCGGTGCGCACCGAGGACGGGCGGAAAGTCTCCGTCATCACCGTGCAGCTCGGCTTCACCGAGGCGAACTCGGCGGAGCAGGCCGCGATCGCGGCCGAGGCCGGCATCCAGCTGGGCGCGAAGGTCGCGGGCCAGAAGGACGTGGAGCTGGCCGGCGCGGACGAGGCGAAGCGGATCGACTTCTCCTTCACGGCGACCGGCGAGGACGGCGGCCCGGCCAAGGGCACGCCGGTCGAGGGAGTGATCCTCACCGGCCTCGACTCGTCGGACACGACGTTCGCGATCCGCGTCGACGCCCGGCAGGGCAGCCTGCCGGACGGGGACCTGGACCGGATCATCGACTCGGTCGAGGTGCACTAGCCGTGCAGGTGCCGGGCGCCGGATACGTCGTCCTCGCCCTGCTGGTGGCGCTGTTCGGGGCGCTGTCGTGGCGGTACGCGCGGCGGCTGGTGACGGTCGCGCGGGTGCTGCGGCGCGGGGTGTGGGCCGGGGGCGAGTGCGTCCGGGTGGAGACCGAGCCCTACGGCCGTTCCGACGCCCGGCGGCACTTCTTCGCCTTCCGCACGGCCGACGGCACGCGGGTCGAGTTCGAGGACCTGGCCGGTGCGTCGACGGTCAGGGGCACGCCGGTCAGCGTCACCTACGACCCGCGTGACCCCGAGGGCACGGCGACCGTGGCGGGCCGGGGCAGCTGGTCCCCGGTGCTCCAGGCGCTGGCCCTGGTGGCGGGCTGCGGCATGGCCGCGCTGGGCTTCGCCGTCCTGCTGTACTTCGAGATCTTCGGGGGGAAGTGATGACGCTCGTCCGCTCCTGGGCCGTCGGCATCCTGGTGCTCGTCGCCGCCGAGTACGTCCAGATGACCCTGGTGTACGGCCCGTTGGTGGGGCCGGAGGGCGTCGGCTCGTTCGGGGCCGCGCTGGCTCTGGTGCACCTGCCGAACCTGGTGTGCGTGGTGCTCGCGACCTGGGCGGCGGCGCGGGTGCATCCAAAGCCGTGGCGGGAGATGCCGGTGCGGCATCTCGTGGCGGCGTGCGCGGTCCCGGCGGCGGCGCAGGTGCTGCTGCTGACGCTGCGGCCTGACGTGCTGGACCTCGCGGGACCGGCGTTCTGGATGTCGACGGGCGTGCTGCTGGCGGGATGCGCGGTGGGGCTGCTGCTGGACCGGTTGGTCTGGACCTCTTGACACCAGCTTTGGTCTGGACCACCTTCTTGTCATGTCCAGACACAGACGATCCCTGCGGCTGTGGTCGGGCGCCCTCACGGCTGCCCTGGCCCTCACTGTCACGACCGTCGGCCAGGCGTCCGCCGCCGACGTCAACAACGTCCGGAACGCCGGCTTCGAGTCGGGCCTGAGCGACTGGACCTGCTCGGCGGGCAGCGGCACGACGGTCTCCTCGCCGGTGCGCACCGGCACGGCCGCGCTGCAGGCGACCCCCGCCGGTCAGGACAACGCCCGGTGCAGCCAGACCGTGCGGGTGAAGCCCAACTCCACCTACCACCTGGGCGCCTGGGTGCGGGGCGGCTACGCCTACCTGGGCGTCACGGGCACCGGCACGACGGACGTGTCCACCTGGACCCCGGACTCCGCCTCCTGGAAGCAGCTGTCGACGAGCTTCACCACGGGCGCCTCGACGACCTCGGTGACCGTCTACACGCACGGCTGGTACGGCCAGGCCGCCTACTACGCCGACGACGTGTCCGTCTTCGGCCCCGACGGGGGCGGCGGCACCGACCCGGGCCCCACGGTCCCGGCCGCTCCGGGCGGGCTGCGGGTCTCCGGCACGACGTCCTCGTCGGTGTCGCTCGCCTGGAACACCGTCTCCGGTGCCACGGGCTACACCGTCTACCGCGACGGCACCAAGGTCACGGCGGTCTCCGGCACCTCGGCCACGGTGACCGGCCTCGCGGCCTCGACGTCGTACTCCTTCCAGGTCACGGCGACCAACGCGGCCGGTGAGTCGCCGAAGTCGGCGGCGGTCACCGGGACCACGAACAACACCACCGGCCCCGGCCCGGCCCTGCCGAAGCACGCGGTGACCGGCTACTGGCAGAACTTCAACAACGGCGCGGCCGTGCAGCGGATCTCGGACGTGCCCGCCCACTACGACATCATCGCGGTGTCCTTCGCGGACGCCACGAGCACGCCCGGCGCGGTGACGTTCACCCTGGACTCGGCCGGGCTGAACGGCTACACCGTCGACCAGTTCAAGGCCGACGTGAAGGCCAAGCAGGCGGCCGGCAAGAAGGTCATCATCTCGGTCGGCGGCGAGCGCGGCACGGTGAGCGTGAACGACGCCGCCTCGGCGACGAACTTCGCCAACAGCGTCTGGTCCGTGATGCAGGAGTACGGCTTCGACGGCGTCGACATCGACCTGGAGAACGGCCTCAACGCGACCTACATGACGCAGGCCCTGCGCGCCCTGTCCGCGAAGGCGGGCCCGTCGCTGATCATCACGATGGCGCCGCAGACCATCGACATGCAGTCGACGTCGAACTCGTACTTCCAGACGGCGCTGAACATCAAGGACATCCTGACCGTCGTCAACATGCAGTACTACAACAGCGGTTCGATGCTCGGCTGTGACGGCAAGGTCTACAGCCAGGGCACGGTCGACTTCCTGACGGCCCTGGCCTGCATCCAGCTGGAGAACGGCCTGGCCCCGTCCCAGGTCGGGCTCGGCGTGCCCGCCTCCACCCGTGCGGCCGGCGGCGGCTACGTGACACCGACCGTGGTCAACAACGCCCTGGACTGCCTGACCAAGGCCACCAACTGCGGCAGCTTCAAGCCGCCGCGGACCTACCCGGCCCTGCGCGGCGCGATGACCTGGTCGACCAACTGGGACGCCACCTCCGGCAACGCGTGGTCCAACGTCGTGGGACCGCACGTGGACGCGCTGCCGTAGCCGGCGTCCCGTCCTCCTAGAAGAACTCCCCCCACGGCTGGTCCCAGATCTGCTTCACGCACAGGATCAGGAACAGCAGCCCCGCGGCGGCGAGCATCACGTTGCTCACCGGGCCGTTGCGCCACTCGCGGGGCGTGCGGGGGGAGTTCAGGAGCCAGATCAGCGTGCCGGCGAGGAAGGGCAGGAAGGCCGCGCCGAGCACGCCGTAGATGATGATCAGCCGGAACGGCTGGCCCTCGAACAGCAGGATCATGGGCGGGAAGGTCAGCCAGAGCAGGTAGCCGCGGAACGGCCAGGAGCGTTCGCGCTCGCCGGAGGCGACCTCCTCGCCCTTGGCCTGGCCCCGCCCCGACAGCCGGGCCACGAAGTCGGCGAACATCAGGCTCACGCCGTGCCACACCCCGATCAGCGAGGTGAAGGACGTGGCGAAGAAGCCGATCAGGAAGAACTTCGCCGTCGCGGCGCCGTACTCCTCCTCCAGGATGTCGCCGAGCTGGATCAGGCCCTTGTCGCCGCTGGCGATGGCGACGTTCGCCGAGTGCAGCAGCTCGGCGCCGACGAACAGCATGGCGATGACGAAGATGCCGGTGGTGGCGTAGGCGACGCGGTTGTCCAGGCGCATCACCTTCATCCAGCCGGTGTCGGTCCAGCCCTTGGCGTTGACCCAGTAGCCGTAGGCCGCCAGGGTGATCGTGCCGCCCACGCCGCCGATCAGGCCCAGGGTGTTGAGGATCGAGTCCTTCTCGTCCGGCAGCACCGGCAGGAGCCCGGCGAAGGCGTCCCCGAGGTTCGGCGTGACCCGGATCGCCAGGTACACCGTCACCACGAACATGACGCCCACCAGGACCGTCATGACCTTCTCGAACACCGCGTACTTGTTGAACCAGACGAAGACCAGCCCGACCAGACCGCAGGCGATCCCCCACCACTTCAGGTCCATCACGTCGGGGAAGAGCGCCTGCAGCGGCAGCGCGCTCGACGACATCGCCGCGGCGCCGTAGACGAAGCCCCACACCACGACGTAGATGGCGAAGAACCAGGTCGTCCAGCGCCCGAGACTCGCCCAGCCGTCGAACAGGGTGCGTCCCGTGGACAGGTGCCAGCGTCCCGCCGCCTCCGCCAGGGAGATCTTCACCAGACAGCCGATGATCGCGGCCCACAGCAGGGTGTACCCGAAGTTGCTGCCCGCGATGAGCGTGGCGACCAGGTCCCCGGCCCCCACTCCGGTCGCCGCGACGACGATCCCCGGTCCGATGTACTTCCAACTCGCCTTGCGCATGGGGGGTTGCCGGTGAGCCTGGTCCGTGGTGTTGCCCGTGGTGTCCGCCATGCAGATCAAGAAACCGCAAGCAGCCCGGTCGGACAAGAGGGCGCGAGCGCAACGACTTCAGGGGCGCGGGGAACTGCGCGAGAAGCACGGCCGGCCCGCGGCCCGAAGCCGGGCCAAGGCGGCACGGCATACCGCCATGGCCCGGCCCAGCGGAGCGTCACGGCTGTCGCCGACCGCAGCCGTCCGCCCCGCACGTGCCGAGCTCGAACCACACGGTCTTGCCCGACCCGTCCCGGTGGCAGCCCCAGCGCTGGGCGAGCGCGTCCACCAGGAACATCCCCCTGCCGTTCTCCCCGGTGCCCGCCCGGAGCACCCGCGGCACCCGCCGCTCCCGGTCGGCGACCTCGCAGCGCAGCACGCCGTGCGCGGCGAGAAGCGTGAGCCGGAAGCGGCTCCCGGCGTGCACGAGGGCGTTGGTGGCGAGCTCGCCGACCAGCAGTTCGGCCACATCCGCCACCTCACCGCGCTCCGCGATCCCCCATTCCTCCAGCTGCCGGCGCACCTGGGCGCGTGCCTGGCGGACGGCGGAGGGCCGGGGTGCGTACTCGACACTCAGGTGGCCGGCTCCCAGGGGAGGTTGCGGGAACGGACCGTAGTGGGCGTCGGGGTCCGGGAGGTGGCGCCCGGAGAGTTGCAGCATGCCTCCAGGGTGATCCCCGGGGGGTGCCCGGCGCAGGGGGAGGACTACCCGTTCCCCTACCTGCTTGTGCAGGTGGGGGGCTACGCGTACTGCAGGCGGACCGTGGCGCCGGAGCTGTCGTCGCGGATGTCGACGTACGCGCACACCTGCCGCGCGTACCACAGCCCCGGGGCGGGCTCCGGGCCGTCGGCCGGGGGCGGGACGAAGCCGGCGAGCGGGTCGGCGACGGGGCGGGCCGCGCGCAGTTCGCAGACGCAGGCGGGCCCCTCGCCCCACAGCAGGGCGGGGCCGTCGAGGGGGGCCAGGGCGGCGGCGGCCTCGGTGACGGCGCCGGCGAACAACTCGGCGTCGGCGGCGGGCAGTCCGCGGCGCTCCGCCCGGCTCCGCACGGCCGCCGCGTGCAGCTCGGGGAGGGACTCGGCGCCGTCCGGGGGCAGCGGCAGCGGTACGGCGTCGAGTTCGGCGACGAGCCGGAACGGGTCCTCGTACACCTCGGTGCCCGGGTGGGCGCGGCGGGCCGCTGCGACGACGGCGGGCCCGGCGGTGCGGGTGTCGTAGGCGCACAGGGCGGTCGTCGCCAGGGGGCCGAAGAGGGGGTTGGCGAGGGCCTCGTAGCGGATCCACTCGGTCGTCTCGCGGGTCGAGCGTCCGGCGCGGCCGCTCCACACGGGTTCCATCAGCAGGTGGATCCGGCCGCCCGGGCCGGCGTGGGCGGTGAGGTGGGCGGCGGCCCGGGCGACGGCGTTGGCGGCGGAGCCGGTGTACCACTCGGTGTGCGGCACGCAGGTGATCTCCTTGGCGTCGCCGCCGAGGGCGTCGCGCAGCAGGTCGAGGTGGTGCGGGGCGGCGATGGCCACGGGCGGGGGTTCGCCGGGGGCGGCGAGGCCTGCGCCGAGGAAGGGCAGGGCGGCCGCCACGAAGGCGTCGTCGGAGTCGAAGACGGCCATGCGGTGGTCGAACGGGACGGTCTGTCCGGTGGTCATGTGATCCCCTCGGGTGGGTGTGGACGAAAGGTGCGGGCGGTCAGCGCTGTGCGGTCACCCAGGCGGCGATCTGGCTGCGGTTGCTGAAGCCGAGCTTGCTGAGGATGCGTTCCACATGGCCTTCGGCGGTGCGGCGGGCGATGACCAGGCGGTCGGCGATCTGCTGGTTGGCGAGCCCTTCGGCGACGAGCCGGGCGACCTCGCTCTCACGGCGGGTCAGCCGGACCCCGGTGTCCCCGGACGGCGGCGCGGCGGCCGGCCCGGCCGCGGCCGGCTCCTGCAGCGCGTGACCGATCAGCTCGGCCAGGCCCAGGGCCGATCCGCGCCGGTGGGCCCGTTCGAATCCCTCGCGGCCCAGGGCCCGGCTCGCCCGCTCCTCGCTGTCCCGGCGTGCGGAGGTCAGGGTGCGGGCGCCCCAGCGGCCGGCGTCGATGTCGGTCCAGACGCGGTCGGCGCCGCCCAGCAGCACGGCCGCGTGCTCGTGGGCGCCGCGCCCGACGGCGATCGAGGCGAGCAGGTCGAGGGTGAGGGCGATCCCGATGACGTCGTGGAGGGCGAATTTCAGCCGCAGCGCCTCGCGGGCGTGGCGCTCGGCGCGGGCCGCGTCGCCGCGCACGGTGTGCGCGAGGGCGAGCATGCGCAGCACGTACGACCGCACCCACTGCTCGCCGTGCCGCTCGCACAGCCGCAGGGCCCGCTCGCACACCTCGACGGCACGGTCGGCCTCGCCCAGGAAGTTGAGCGCGCAGGCGAGTTCGACCTGGTCGAGGCCGAACAGGCCGAGGTGCTGCCCGGGCACGGGGCCGCGGGCGACGGTGGCCTCGAAGTGCCGCAGGGCGCCGGGCAGGTCGTCGCCGAACAGCCGGAGGACACCGATGACGTACTCGGCGTGGGCGGCCTCGGCGCCGTCGCCCAGGGTGCGGGCCAGGGCGAGGGCGTCCGTGGCGAGCCGGCGGCCCCGGGGGAGGTCCTGGGTGGCGGCGACCAGCAGCCCGGCGACCCACAGGCCGCGGGCCCGCTCCCGGGTCGGTTCGGGGTGGGCGGCCAGGGCCCGGTCGAGCCAGTACAGGCCCTCACGGGAGGCGCCGCAGGCGTGCCAGTGGAACCAGAGGGTGCCGGCCAGGTGCAGGGCGGCGCGTGCCTCGCCGGGGTCGGCGAGGCTGAAGTCGAGGGCGGCGCGCAGGTTGTCCCGGTCGGCGCGCAGCCGGGCCGCGATCTCCGGCTGCCCGGGCCCGAACCAGCCGCGTTCGCACTCCTCGACCCGTGCGAGCACCCAGTCCCGCTGCCGGCGCCGGGCGGCGGTCTCCTCCCCCGCGGTCCGCCGCAGTTGCTCCAGGCCGTACTGGCGCAGGGTGTCCAGCAGCCGGTAGCGCACCCCGTCGGGGCCCGGCTCCCGGCAGAGCACGGACTTGTCCACGAGCCCGGCGACGGCCTCCAGCACGTCTTCATGCGTGAGCCGGGCTCCCTCGGTCAGCCGCGCGAGCTTCCCGAGCTGCGCGTACTCCCCGAGCTGCATGGGCTCCACGGTCCGGGCCGGTTCCACGGTCCGGGCCGGTTCCACGAGCCCGGCCGGTTCCACGAGCCCGGCCGGTTCCACGAGCCCGGCCGGTTCCACGAGCCCGGCCGGTTCCGCGGGCCGGGTCGGTTCGGTGTGCCGGAGCTGGGGCGGAAGAGCCCTTCTCCCGTCGGCCGGCCGGGCGGCGCCTCCCCGCGGGGTGTCGTCCGCACACACCGCCTCCGCCGTCTCCAGGTCGAAGCCGCCCGGGAGCACCGACAGCCGGGCCCACACCGTCTGCTCGGTCCCGGTGCACAGGTCGTGGCTCCAGGCGACCGCCGCACGCAGCGTCTGGTGGCGGGGCAGGGCGGCGGGGCTGCCCGTGGTGAGGTACCGGTAGCGGTCGTCGAGCCGGTCCAGGAGCTGGTCGACGCCGAGGACGCGCATGCGGACGGCGGCCAGTTCGATGGCGAGGGGCAGGCCGTCCAGGCGCCGGCACAGCCGGGCGACGGACGCCAGGTTGGCCGGGGTGAGGCGGAAGCCGGGGGCCACGGCGGCCGCCCGGTCGGCGAACAGGGTGAGGGCCGGGTAGCCCTCGGCGGCGGACAGGTCGCCGTCCGGGTCGGGCACCGGCAGCGGGCGCACCTCCAGCAGGTGCTCCTCCGTCAGGCCGAGCCGGTGCCGGCTGGTGGCGAGGATCCGGACGCCCTCGGTGCCGTGCAGCAGGGCCGCGGCGAGCCGGGCGCACGCCCCGGCCAGGTGCTCGCAGTTGTCGACGACGAGCAGCAGCCGCCGGTTGCGGACCTGCTCGACGAGGGCGTCCAGCGGCGGCTGGGCGGAGTGGTCGTGCAGACCCAGCGCGTCGGCGGCGGCCAGCGGGACCAGCGCCGGGTCGTGCAGTCCGGACAGGTGCACGAAGCGCACGCCGTCCGGGAAGGCCCGTTGCACCCGGGCCGCGATGCGCGCGGCGAGCCGGGTCTTGCCGACGCCGCCCGGCCCGGTCAGCGTCACCAGCCGTGCGCGGGACAGCAGTTCGCGTCCCTCGGTCAGTTCGCCACGCCGGTCGACGAAGCTGGTCGTCTCGACCGGCAGCCGGTGGTCCCGTCGTGGCGCTGATCCGCCCATGATCAGCCAGTCCTCTGGGGGTGTCGTCCGGGGGGCCGGACATTCCGGATCCCCTTGCGCGGAGCCCCACCCTCCCCCGTTCCGTACATATATGCACGTGCGGGTCACACCCCCGGGTGGACTTCGACCGCTCCCCCTCGGCCTTCGCGCCACACGCGTACACTGCGCGGCTGCTTTCCATCTTGACCTGCTCATGCCATTGGCAGAACGATGTGCGCCACCCGCACCACGCACGTCGCACGGAACAACCCCACCTCCCACAAGGAGATTTCATGCGACTTCGCATACGAGGCTCCGGTGCCCGCACCGGCAGACGCACCGCCGCCCTCGCCGCCGTCCTCGCGCTGGCCCTCGCCGCACCCCTGTCCGCGACGGCGCCGGACGCCACCGCCGACAGCGCGGCGAAGGCCGCACCGGCGGCCGACGACATCCGGCAGTACGAGGTCCACCTGCACTCGACGGCCGAGGACCGCACGGCACTTCAGCGCACGGGCGTGACCGTCGACGAGGTCCACGGCCACGGGGTCGTCGTCTCCGGCCGCGCGGACCAGATCAAACAGCTGCGCGCCCGGGGGTACGAGGTCACCCCGCTCGGCGCGGTGCCCGACCGGTCCGCCGGCGAGGACGACGTCCGGCTCTTCGACTTCCCCTCGGGGGACTCGAAGTACCACAACTACGCGGAGATGACGAGCGAGATCAACACCCTCGTCTCGGCCAACCCGTCGATCGCGAGCCAGCGCGTGATCGGCAGGTCGTACCAGGGCCGGAACATCGTCGCGATCAAGATCAGCGACAACGTGGCGACGGACGAGTCCGAGCCGGAGGTGCTGTTCACCCACCACCAGCACGCGCGTGAGCACCTCACCGTCGAGATGGCGCTCTACCTGCTGCGCGAGCTGACCTCCGACTACGGCTCCGACGCACGGGTCACCAACATGGTGAACAACCGCGAGATCTGGATCGTGCCGGACATCAACCCGGACGGCGGCGAGTACGACATCGCCACCGGCTCGTACCGCTCGTGGCGCAAGAACCGGCAGCCCAACTCCGGTTCCTCGTACGTCGGGACGGACCTGAACCGCAACTGGAACTACCGCTGGGGCTGCTGCGGCGGCTCCTCGGGGTCGGCGTCCTCGGACACCTACCGGGGGCCGGCGGCGGAGTCCGCGCCCGAGGTGAAGGTCGTGGCCGACTTCGTGCGCAGCCGGGTCGTCGGCGGCAAACAGCAGATCCGGGCCGGCGTCGACTTCCACACGTACAGCGAGCTGGTGCTGTGGCCGTTCGGCTACACGTACTCCGACACCACGACCGGGATGACCGCGGACGACAACGCGGCGTTCAAGGCGGTCGGGCAGAAGATGGCCGCGAGCAACGGGTACACGGCGGAGCAGTCGAGCGACCTGTACATCACGGACGGCTCGATCGACGACTACCTCTGGGGGGTGCACAAGATCTTCGGCTACACGTTCGAGATGTATCCCCGGTCCGGCGGGGGTGGGTTCTACCCGCCCGACGAGGTGATCGAGCGGGAGACCTCCCGTAACCGGGACGCGGTACTGCAGTTGCTGGAGAACGCGGACTGCATGTACCGGTCGATCGGCAAGGAAGCGCAGTACTGCGGCTAGTCCGCGTCCTTGTCCGTGCTGTCCGCCGCGCCGTCCTGTGCGCCGTCCTGGACGCCGTCGTCGAAGTAGGCGTCCAGGACCGCGTCCAACTGCTCGTCCCACTCGGCGAAGCGGCTCCTGGCCGGCGCCTCGATCTCGATCGGGTACCAGCGCCGGTCAGGGGTGTGGACGGTGACGGTGTACCGCTTGCCGAAGCGGGCCGTCTCCGTCTCCACCGCGCCGATCTCGTCCCAGCGGAACTCGCACTCCTGGTCGTCCAGGCAGAGCCGGACGCCTCTGCGGTCGGCGACGATCCGCGCCCGGCGGTCGGACGCCTCGAAGACGGGGCCGTCGGCCGCGGCGTCCTCCTCCGGCTCCACCGGCTCGGCGGGGGACGCCGTGTCCGTCTCCTCCGCCTCGGGGGCGGTCTCCTCGGCCTCGGCGGCCTCGGGCTCCTCCGCGGGCTCGCCGTCCTTCGTCCGTGGGGACGCGGGTGACGTGAGCCCGGGGATGAAGGCCGGGTCGAACCCGGCGCCTTCCAGGGGCTGGCTGCTCGAACCTATGCGCTGCTCCACAGCGCAGCAGTATGGTCGACAAACCCGTGCCGCACACAGCCGGGCCCGACTTCGTTATCAGACCCCTACACGAACAGGCTCAGGACGGCCGCGACCACGAACCCCGCCACCGACAGCACGCTCTCCAGCACCGTCCAGGTCTTGAGCGTGTCGCGCTCGCTGATGCCGAAGTACTTGGCCACCATCCAGAAGCCCCCGTCGTTGACGTGGGAGGCGAAGATGGAGCCCGCGGAGATGGCCATGATGACCAGGGCGACGAAGGCCTGGGAGTGGTCGCCCTCGGAGAGCAGGGGCGCCACGATGCCGGCCGTGGTGACGATGGCGACCGTCGCCGAGCCCTGGGCGACCCGCAGCACCACGGAGATCAGGTAGGACAGGACGATCACCGGCAGGCCCACGTCGTTGAACGTGTCCGACAGGGCCTGGGCGACGCCGCTGGCCTTGAGGACGGCGCCGAAGATGCCACCCGCACCGACCACCAGCAGGATGTTGCCGACCGGCTTGAGGGACGCGGTCGACACCGTCTCCAGGGACTTGCGGGACCAGCCGCGGCGGATGCCCAGCAGGTAGTACGCGAGGAACAGCGCGATCGTCAGCGCCACGAACGGGTTGCCGAAGAACTCGATCACCGAGCGCAGCGTGGAGGGGTCCAGGGCGATCGAGGAGAAGGTCGCGGCGAGGATGAGCACCAGCGGGGTGCCGATGATGCCGAGGACCGTGCCGAGGGGGACCGGCTGCTCGCTGGGCGCCACCCCGGCGGCCCGCTGCTCGTCGACGACGGCCTGCTTGGCCTCCTCCGCCGCCTCGACCATGTCCTGCGGCACGGCGACGAAGATGCGGCGGCCGATCCAGGCGGAGTACGCCCACGCGGCCACCACGGCCGGCAGACCGCAGACCACGCCCATGAGGATGACCCAGCCGAGGTCGACGTGGAGCAGACCGGCGGCGGCCACCGGGCCGGGGTGCGGCGGCAGGAAGGCGTGCGTGACGGACAGGCCGGCCAGCAGCGGCAGGCAGTAGAGCAGGATCGACTTGCCCGAGCGCTTGGCGGCGGCGTAGACGATGGGCGCCAGGACGAAGATGCCGACGTCGAAGAAGACCGGGATGCCGAAGATCAGGCCGGTCAGTCCCATGGCGAGCGGGGCGCGCTTCTCGCCGAACAGGCCGAGCAGACGCCTCGCCAGCACCTCGGCGCCGCCGCTGACTTCGAGGATCGCGCCGAGCATGGTGCCCAGGCCGATGATGATCGCGACATGGCCGAGGATGCCGCCCATGCCGGACTCGATGGTGGAGACGGCGTCCGACCTCTGGACCGTGCCGAAGAGTTCGGTGACCGACAGGCCGGCCGCGAGGCCGACGGCTATGGAGACCGCCAGCAGGGCGACGAACGGCTGGAGTCTGACCTTGATGATGAGCAGGAGCAGCAGCGCGATGCCGAGCGCGGCGGTGAGCAGGAGTCCGGCGGTGCCGTCGACGAGGAGGAGCAGTCCTCCCGTGTGGGGCGGTGCCTCGGCGGGGGCGGACGCGGCGAGCGGATGGGACATTCGGGGGTCCTCTGCCTAAGTGCATACAGCTTCTGGGTAGGGGGGAGCGCGACGCGGCGCACCGGGGCGCCGCGCCTCACGGGCGTGCGGGAGTTTTCTCGGGGGGTGGGGTCGGTCAGCCGAGGACGGCGAGCGCGTCGATCTCGATGAGGAGGCCCGCGGGAAGACCGACGTAGACGGTCGTGCGCGCGGCGGGCGGCTGGGTCAGGCCCTGCTCCTCGAAGTACGCGTTGTAGAGCTCGTTCATCTCGGCGAAGTGGTCCACGTCGGTGAGGTAGACGCGGATCATCATCACGTCGTCCCAGCCGGCGCCGCCCTCTTCGAGGATCGCCTTGACGTTGGCCAGGGTCTGCAGGGTCTGCTCGCGCAGGGTCGGCCCGGCGGGCGTGGGCGGCTTGCCCTCCTCGGCGGGCAGGAAGCCGACCTGCCCGGCGACCTGGAGGATGTTGCCCTTCCTCACCCCGTGCGAGAACTTGGCCGGCGGCGTGGTGTGGGTCTTCGGGGTGAGTGCGATCTTGTCCGTCATACGGTGCCCTTCACTGGTGTTCTGCCGGAGTACTCGCCGCTGATGGCGTCCGCCGTACGGCGCACCAGCGGCAGGAGGGTGAGGAGTTCGTCGGCGGTGACGACGACGTTCGGCGCGGAGACCGACATCGCGGCGACGACCCGGCCGTCGGCACCGCGGATGGGCGCCGCGACGCAGTTGATGGACTCCTCGTGGCCGCCGAGGTCGGTGGCCCAGCCCTGCTCGCGCACCTTCTCCAGCTCGCGCAGGAACGCGCTCGCGTGGGGTGTCGAACGGGCCGTGTAACTGGGGTAGTCGAGCTTCTCGGCGATCGCGCGCCGCTCGTGCTCGGGCAGGTCGGCCAGGAGCAGCTTCGCGACCGCGGCGACCGTGATGGCGACGGGCTTGCCGATGCGGGAGTACATCCGCACCGGGTAGCGGCTCTCGACCTTGTCGATGTAGAGGACCTCGTTCTCCTCGTACACGGCCAGGTGCACGGTGTGCCCGCAGCTCTCGTTGAGGCGGACCAGGTGGGGGTGGGCGATCTCGCGGACGTCGAGGTTCTCCATGGCCTCCTGGGCGAGCGCGAACAGCCGGGCGCCGAGGCGGTAGCGCTGGTCGGCCTGGCGGTAGACCAGGCCGTGCTCGTGGAGGGTGCGCAGCAGGCGCAGGGCCGTGGACTTGTGGACGCCGAGGCGGTCGGCGACCTGCCCCAGGTCGGCGGGTCCCTCGGCGAGCAGCGGCAGGATGCTGAGCGCGCGGTCGACGGTCTGGCTCATGGCGTACGTACCTCCTCGTCGGCCCGCCGGACGTCCTCGGTCCAGCCGGGGCCGAGTCGCAGTCTCCCCCATGCCGCGTCGTCCAGGGCGACGAGCCGGTCGGCGTGCTCCCGGGCGGGCGGGGCGGCGAGGTCGCCGGGCGCGGTGAGGGCGGCTGCGGCCATGAGGTGCCCGTGCCGCAGCCGGTCCCGGACGGGCAGTCCGCGCAGGGTGGCGGAGAGGAACCCGGCGGCGAAGGCGTCACCGGCGCCGACGGCGGCGACGACGTCCACGCGCGGGGCGCGGACGAGGGTGGCCGTGCCGTCCGCGTCCTCCGCGTCGCCGGGGTCCCTGTCGAGGGCGACGGCGCCGCCCGGGCCCATCTTGACGACCACGAGCTCGGGCTCGGGCAGCGCGTCCCGGACGGCGGACGCGCCGTGCAGTCCCCAGGCGTCGAGGGCCTCGTCGGAGCCGACGAAGACGAGGTCCGCGCGGCGGGCGAGGTCCAGCAGGACCCGGGGCCCGTCGGGGTCGGACCACAGGCCCGGCCGGTAGTTGATGTCGAAGGAGACGAGCGGCCGCCGCGGGCCCGGCTCGGTCAGTTCCCACAGCAGGTCCAGGCAGCTGCCGGAGAGCGCCGCGGTGATCCCCGACAGGTGCAGCACCCGCCCGGCCCGGGCGGCCGTCAGGTCCACGGTGGCGGCGGACATCGCCGAGGCGGCCGATCCGGCCCGGTAGTAGGCCACCTCGTGGGCGTCGGTGGCCCGGTCCCCCGCCGTGCGGAAGTAGATGCCGGTCGGCCGCGTGGGGTCGCGCCGCACGGACGCGACGTCGACGCCGTAGGAGCCGATCTCCTCGACGAGATGGTCGCCGAAGCCGTCGGCGCCGACCGCGCTGACCCACCGCACGGAGTGCCCCGCCGCCGCCAGCACGCACGCCACGTTGGACTCGGCCCCGCCGATGCCCCGCTCGAACGACGGCACGTCGGCGAGGCGGCCGGGCCGGGAGGGCAGGAACGTGACCATGGACTCGCCGAGCGCGACGACGTCCACGACGTCGGGGGCGTTGCAGGGTCCGGTGGGGGTCACGATGCTCGTAGCTCCTCGGCGGGGTCGGCGGGTGGCGGTTTCATTGACCGGCGGTGGCCGAGATGTTAGACAGCGTTGAGCGATATACGCAATGCAGGTTGCAAGCAGTGCAACACCGCTGATCAGGAGGCTCCATGACAGCCGACACCGCCGCCGAGGCCTTCGCCCGGCTCGCCGCAGAGCGCGTCGACCACCGCTTCAAGGGCCTCCCGCCGGACGCCGACGGGCTGACGGTCGGCGAGCTGGCCGCCCAGCGCCGCGACCTCTTCACCGGCGGCTTCGCCACGCCCGTGCTCGCGCTGTCCGCCGAGCGCCTGGAGCACAACCTGAGGCTCATGGAGACGTACGCGGCCCGGCACGGCCTGGCCTTCGCGCCGCACGGCAAGACCTCCATGGCCCCGCAGCTGTTCCGGCGGCAGATCGAGCACGGGGCGTGGGGCATCACGCTGGCGGTGCCGCACCAGGTGCGGGTGGCGCGCGCGTTCGGCATCCGGCGCGTGTTCCTGGCGAACGAGCTGGTCGACGCGGCGGCGCTGCGCTGGATCGCCGCCGAGCTCGACGCCGACCCGGACTTCCGGTTCGTCTGCTACGCCGACTCCGTGCGCGGCGTCGAGCTGATGGACGCGGCGCTGCGGGGCGCCGCCCGGCCGGTGGACGTCGTGGTCGAGCTCGCCGCCGGGGAGGGCGCCCGGACGGGCGTCCGCACGGAGGCGGAGTGCGCGGCGGTCGCCGACGCCGTGGCCGCCACGCGGACGCTGCGGCTGGTCGGCGTCGCGGGCTACGAGGGCGAGGTGCCGAAGGCCGACACCGGGCGGGTGACGGCGTGGCTGCGGCGCCTGGTCGCGCTCGCCGCCGACTTCGACCGGGCGGGGCGCTTCGCCGGGCTGGACGAGATCGTCGTCAGCGCGGGCGGCAGCGCCTGGTTCGACGCGGTCGCCGACGTCTTTGCGGAGATCCCCGAACTGTCCGCCCCGGTGCTGAAGTTGCTGCGCTCGGGCGCGTACGTCTCGCACGACGACGGCCACTACCGCAAGCTGACCCCGTTCAACCGGGTGCCCGGGGAGGGCGCCCTGGAGCCCGCGTTCCGCCTCTGGACCCAGGTGGTGTCGCGCCCGTCCGCCGAGCAGGCCTTCGTCAACGCGGGCAAGCGGGACGCGGCCTACGACCTCGACCTGCCGTTCGCGCAGGTGATCCGCCGGGACGGCACCGAGCGCCCGGCCACCGGCGTGACGGTGACGGCCCTGTCCGACCAGCACGCCTGGCTGAGCACCACGCCGGAGGCGGACCTGGAGGTCGGCGACTGGGTCGGGCTGGGGCTGTCCCACCCGTGCACCTCGTTCGACAAGTGGCAGCTGATCCCGGTCGCCGAGGCGGACGGCACGGTCGTCGACTACGTCCGTACGTTCTTCTAGGAGGCGGGAAGCGATGGAAGAGCTCGTCATCCGGGACGCCGACGTCGTCGACGGCTCCGGCGCGCCCGCGTACCGGGCCGACGTCGTGGTCGACGGCGGCCGGATCACGGGGATCGTCAAGGAGGCCGCGGCGGCCGGCTGCCAGCGGCCGAGGGCCCGCCGGGAGCTGGACGCCGAGGGGCTGGTCCTGTCCCCCGGCTTCGTCGACATGCACGCCCACAGCGACCTGGCCCTGCTGCGCGACCCCGACCACGGCGCCAAGGCCGCGCAGGGCGTCACGCTGGAGGTGATCGGCCAGGACGGCCTGTCGTACGCGCCGGTCGACGACCGCACGCTCGGCGAGGTGCGCCGGGCGATCGCCGGGTGGAACGGGCCCGGTGACGACATCGACTTCGACTGGCGCACGGTCGGCGAGTACCTGGACCGGCTGGACCGGGGCATCGCCGTCAACGCGGCCTACCTGATCCCGCAGGGCACGGTCCGGGCGCTCGCCGTCGGCTGGGAGGACCGCCCGGCCACCCCGGCCGAACTGGAGCGGATGCGGCGGCTGGTCGCCGAGGGCATGGAGCAGGGCGCCGTCGGCATGTCGTCGGGGCTGACGTACACGCCCGGCATGTACGCGCGGCACGCCGAACTGACCGAGCTGTGCCGCGTGGTGGCGTCCTACGGCGGCTACTACTGCCCGCACCACCGCTCCTACGGCGCCGGCGCCCTGGAGGCGTACCGGGAGATGATCGCGCTGACCCGCGAGGCGGGCTGCTCCCTCCATCTCGCCCACGCCACCATGAACTTCGGCGTGAACAAGGGCCGGGCCCCGCAGCTGCTGGCCCTGCTGGACGAGGCCCTGGCGGCCGGGGCGGACATCAGCCTCGACACCTACCCCTACACCCCGGGCTGCACGACCCTGGCGGCCGTGCTGCCGAGCTGGGCGAGCGAGGGCGGCCCGGAGGAGACCCTGAGGCGGCTGGCGGACCCCGGCACGGCGGAGCGCATCCGCCACGACCTGGAGGTCACCGGCTCGGACGGCTGCCACGGCGTGCCGGTCGAGTGGGAGACCATCGAGATCTCCGGCGTGAACGACCCGGCCCTGGCCGGGTTCGTCGGCCGGACGATCGCGGAGTCGGCGGCGCTGCGGGGCGAGGACCCGTGGGTGACCGCGCGCGGCCTGCTGCTGGCCGACCGGCTGGCCCCGACGATCCTGCAGCACGTGGGCCACGAGGAGAACGTCCGCGCGATCATGCGCCACCGGGTGCACACGGGCGGCTCGGACGGCATCCTCCAGGGCGCCAAGCCGCATCCGCGCGCCTACGGCACGTTCCCGCACTATCTCGGGCACTACGTCCGGGAGTTGGGGGTGCTGTCGCTGGAGGAGTGCGTCGCGCACCTGACCTCGCGCCCGGCGGCGCGGCTGAGGCTGCCGGACCGGGGCCTGGTCCGTGAGGGGTACGTGGCCGACCTGGTGCTCTTCGACCCGGCGACGGTCGCGGCGGGCTCCACGTTCGCCGAACCCCGCAGGCTCCCGACGGGCATCCCGTACGTCCTGGTCGGCGGCCGGTTCGTGATCGAGGACGGCCGGCGCACGGACGTGCTGGCGGGCCGGGCGGTCCGCAGGACTGCTCCCGCGTGACCGCCCGCCCCGGCACCCTGCCCTACGGCTTGGGCAGGGTGCAGCCGCTCGCGCTCAGGTCGAGCTTGTTGTCGATCCCGAAGCAGGCGGGGATCTGGTAGGTCTGCTGGGCGTAGTTGATGCCCTTGCGGACGGTCACCGTGCCGTTCGCGTCGACCTCGCACGGGTTGTTCACCGTGCAGCGCTCGCCGGACTCGTTGCCGGTGTTGTTGACGGCGACGACCTTGTTGGTGGCCTGGTCGACGACGGGCGAGCCGGAGGTGCCGCCGATGGTGTTGCAGGCGGAGGTGTAGCGGACCGAGTCCTTCCAGCTCCAGTCGCCCTCCTTCAGGGTGGGCACGAACCCGTCGATGGAGCAGCTGTAGATCCGCTTCCAGTAGCCCGAGGGGATGGAGATCGCGGTGCCGGCGACCGGGTGGGTGTCGTTCAGCGTCAGCGGATTGATGTTGTACGAGCTCTTGATCTGCGCGTACGTGGTGGTGAGCTGGTACAGCGCGACGTCCGTGTCGGTCATCGTGCCGTAGGCGAGCTTCGCGGCGCGCAGGGTGGCGACGCGGGAACCGGAGGCGTTCAGCAGGCTGAAGGTGCGGCTGGACGCCTTGTCGACGAGGACCTCGCCGGGGCCGGGGAAGCCGGACTCCAGACAGTGGCCGTTGGTCATGACGAGCGCCGGGTCGTCGCTCTCGGAGTCCGGCATCCGCACGACCGAGCCGGAGCAGTTGCTGAGCGCGACGGTGCCGGCGAAGTTCACCGCCTTGGCCGACGGGTTGAGCCCGGCCAGCGTCTGCTCCACGGACGTGACCACGTCCGCGACGGCGGACGTGGCCGGGCCCGTGTCCGCGGCCTTGCCGACGCCCGTGGGGGCGGCCTCGGCAGCGGTCGCGGGAGCCGCGCCGGCCCCGGCTATCGCCAGGGCGAGGAACGCGGCGGCGAGAGGTTTTCTCATGGGGGGTCCCCTCTTGCGACGGAGGCGGCCGGAAAATCTCCGGCCGCCCGCACGATTGTCATGTGCATTGTGATCGTCGCAGGGCGGACCGCACAAGAACCCGTTCCCCAACCGGTACGTCGGCGTCCCGCACGGCCCTGCTCAACGAGCTGGAGCCGTACGCCAGTTGAGGCAAGCCGCGCCCGTGCGCCGGAGCGCGATCGAGCGCCGACACGCCGCCCTGCCCGCCGCGAGGCGGACGCCGCCTTCCACCTCGGCGCCGGCACTGGCACTGGCGCCGATACCGGCACTGGCACCAGGCCCGGATCGGAGGCCGGGCCGGGGCCGGGATCGAGGCCGGGACCGGGGCCAGGGCCGGGACCGAGGCCGGGGCCGGGGCCAGGGCCGGGATCAGGGCCGGGGCCGGGACCGGGGCCGAGGCCGGGACCGGGGCCGAGGCCGAGGCCGGGACCGAGGCCGGGGCCGGGGCCAGGGCCGGGATCGAGGCCGGGGCCGGGATCAGGGCCGGGACCGGGACCGGGGCCAGGGCCGGGATCGAGGCCGGGGCCGGGACCGAGGCCGGGACCGGGACCGGGACCGGGGCCGGCGACCGCTGGGACGGATCGGGCGGCGCCGCGGGCAACACCGCCCTTGAACCCGCCACTGGGGCCGCTCAATGGGCCCGCTACTTGGGCCCCTTCGTGCCGCCCGGGCCGTGGCCGGGCTTCCCGTCCCCGCGCCCCCGGGGCTCCGTCGTGGAGGGCGCCTGCGTCGTCGGGGTACCGGCCGTGGGGCTGTCCGCCGGGGGCTCGGGCGTGTCCGTACCCCCGGCCGAGGGGGTGGCGTCCGCCGCGCTCGACGGGGCGGCGGAGGTGCTGACGGAGGCCTCGCCACCGTTCGCCGCACCGCCCGCGGGCGCCCCTTCCGGAGTCGAGGCGCGCACGCCGCCCGAGGACGGCGCGTCCGGGGTCTCCCCCGCCGTCGGGGCCGTACGGCCGCCCTCGCGGGCTCCCGGCTCGTCGGAGGACGTGCCCGAGAAGGAGAACCCGGCGATCAGCGCGGCAGCGGAGACGGCGCCCACGGCCCCGGCCGCCATCGCCGCCCGGCGCGTACGCCATGCGGGGGGTTTGCGCCGGGAACCGCGCCCCCCGCCGGAGCGGGCCCGGTCCGGCACCACCGGGAGCTCGCGCGTGGCACCGGCATCGTCCGCGCGCTCCCCGGCACCGGGCCCGTCCGCGCTGCCCGGGAGGCCCTCGCCACCCGTACGCCCCTCGCCGCCCGGGTGCCCATCGCCGCCCGGGGCGACCGTGCCGTCGTCGTAGACGTCCTGCCATCCGTGGGCCGCGGCCGGGTCGGCGTACGCGTCGTACTCCGGGGGCGGGGCGCCCTGCGGCACATAGACGGGCGGCACCCCCTGGGGCCCGCCGCCCGTCGCTCCGTCGGCGTACTCGAATGGCTTGAACATGGCGGCGCATTCTAGGGACCTGAGGTGCTGGTGGGACAGCCGACGGTGATATCCCCCCAAACCGACCCGTCTCACGTGGCGGAAAACACGACCCGTGACGCGTTACCGGGCCGTAAGCTCCCAGACATGCAGGTGATCCAGTCGACCAAGCTCGCCAACGTCTGTTACGAGATCCGGGGCCCGGTGCTCGAGGAGGCGATGCGGCTGGAAGCGGCCGGTCACCGGATCCTCAAGCTGAACACCGGCAATCCGGCGGCGTTCGGCTTCGAGTGCCCGCCCGAGATCCTGGAGGACATCCTCCGCAACGTCTCCTCGGCGCACGGCTACGGGGACGCCAAGGGTCTGCTGGCCGCCCGCCGCGCGGTCGTCATGCACAACCAGACCCTCGGCATCGAGACGGACGTCGAACACGTCTTCATCGGCAACGGCGTCTCCGAGCTGATCGTGATGGCGATGCAGGGCCTGCTCGACGACGGCGACGAGGTCCTCGTCCCGGCCCCCGACTACCCGCTGTGGACGGCAGCCGTCTCCCTCTCCGGCGGCACGGCGGTCCACTACCGCTGCGACGAGCAGTCCGACTGGATGCCGGACCTGGCCGACGTCGAACGCAAGGTCACCGACCGCACCAAGGCCATCGTCATCATCAACCCGAACAACCCCACGGGCGCCGTCTACGACGAGGCGATGATCAAGGGCCTGACCGACATCGCCCGCCGCCACAACCTGCTGGTCTGCTCGGACGAGATCTACGACAAGATCCTCTACGACGACGCCGTGCACACCCCGACCGCCAAGGTCGCCCCCGATCTGCTCACCCTCACCTTCAACGGCATGTCGAAGGCATACCGGGTGGCCGGCTACCGGGTGGGCTGGATGTCGATCTCCGGGCCCCGCGCGCACGCCGACTCCTACATCGAGGGCCTGACGATCCTGGCGAACATGCGCCTGTGCGCGAACATGCCGGGACAGCACGGGGTCGTCGCCGCGCTCAGCGGCCGCCAGACGATCAAGGACCTGGTCCTGCCGGGCGGGCGGCTGCGCGAACAGCGGGACGTGGCCTACGAGCTGCTGACCCAGATCCCGGGCGTGACCTGCGTGAAGCCGAAGGGGGCGCTGTACCTCTTCCCGCGCCTGGACCCGAAGGTCTTCAAGATCAAGGACGACCGGCGGATGGTCCTGGACCTGCTCCGGCGGGAGAAGATCATGGTCGTCCAGGGAACCGGATTCAACTGGCCGGAGCCGGACCACTTCCGGGTGGTGACCCTGCCGACGGTCGGGGACCTGCGGGACGCGGTGGGACGGATCGGGCACTTCCTGGACGGCTACGGCCAGCACTGACCAGGACCCCGTTCACGTTGTGTGTGCGTCCGGTCCGATCTTGTGAACAACTCAACTTTAGACGAAATCTAAGCTAGGATGGTTTCCTGTTAGCACTCAGGAGGCCCTCCCATGTACGAACCGATCCGCACCAAGTCGGTCCACAGCACGCCGGACGGCCCCAACCCGGACTTCCCCCACCGGTCCCGCGAGGAAGAGCTGGACATCCAGCTCGCGGGCCATCTCGCCGCCCTGCTCGCCGTCACGGACGAGCTGCGCGCGCTGGAGGGCTCGGCCGACCTGGACGCGGCGGCGGAGCGGCTCGCCGAGCAGGTGGGCCGACTGAGGGGCGGGCCCGCCCCGGCCCGGGTGTCCGGAACCCGGCGCGAGCGGAGCGCCGCCGCCCTGCACCGGCGGGCGCACGCCCTGGCGGGCCGGGCGCTGGTCGTCGCCGCCTCCCGCGCCGACACGGCGGCCGCGATCCTGGCCGCCGAGCGGATGGACGCCCACACGGCGGCTCTGGAACCCCGCGAACTCGCGTCCCGCTGAGCCCTGCCGGGCTCCCCCTGACGGCCCCGGTCCGCGTGCACCCGCAGCGACGCGCGGACCGGGCGCCATGAACCCCTCCGTGAGGGCCACCGGGTACCCATACCCGGTGGCCCTCACGCGCGCCCGCCCAGCGCGGCCGCGAAGCCCCACGCCGAGCCTTCACCCGAGGTCCAGGTTTCGGCCGACGTGCCCCTCACAAGGGAGAGCAGAACCGCGCATTCCACCCACGCCGCGCATCAGTTGACGCGGTATCGCCCTGGTTTGACCGGGGGAAGCGGCAGGGCTCATTCCGACCCGCATGCAGAGGGCATTCGGGGGCACGCCGCGTCGATTTGTGTGGTTCTTGCGACAGGTTGTGTGGCTGAAGTGACCGTATGGGTCACTCGTGGCTGACTTCCGTGGGGGAAGCTGATGCATTCACGTGCGCAGAGCACGTCCCTGTGGCGTGCCCGAAGAACACACATAACCGCTCTCCTGTCCGCGCTCACGGCCGCCGCCGTGGTGCTCTCGGCGGCACCGGGTCTGGCCGCGCCGCCCAAACCGGAGTTACCCGAGCCGGAGAGCCCCTGGACGAGACCGACGAAGGTGGAGGCTCCGGCGACTCCGGCCGGATCCGTCAAGGCACCGGAATCCCAGGCGGAGGCCGAGCCGTCGGCGCAGGTCGCCGCGTGGCGGGCGGCGCAGCGGGCCCGTACCGCGGGCGGCAAGGCCGGCGCCGAGCGGGCGGGGGCCGCGGCCACCCCGTTCGTTCCGGAGGGCCAGGGCGAGGTGCCCTGGCACCGGATCACCGACACGCGCCTGAACGACGCACTCGTGGCACGGGTGAACCTCTCCAACGGCAACCTGATGCTCGCCGCGACGGACTTCGACATCGCCGGCGTGGGCCAGAAGCTCCAGCTGACGCGGACGTACAACTCCCTGGAGGCGCCCTGGGGGAAGGTGTCGCAGCGCTGGTGGCAGGCGTACGAGCGCTACCTCCAGTTCGGCGACGGGGAAGTCATCGTCTACGACTCCACCGGCGACGCCCTCCGCTTCAAGCAGACGTCCACCGGCGGCTACACCACGCCCACCGGCTACTCCAAGGACCTGAAGAAGAACGCGGACGGCACCTACACCCTGACCGACCGCAAGTCGGGTACGAGGGACACCTACGACGAGCACGGCACGCTGGCCAAGGTCACGGACAAGAACGACGGCACGATCACCGTCGCCCAGCACGACGAGGGCGGCGAGCACAAGGGCTTCAAGCTGACCGAGACCCGCTCGGGCCGCTGGATCGACCTGGTCAAGACCTTCCCGAACCAGTGGCAGGCCAAGGACCACACCGGCCGCACGGCCGTGTTCGACCTGGACCCGGCGGGCAACCTGGCCAAGGTCACCGACACCGACGGCAAGGCCACGGCCTACGCGTACGACTCCTCACGCCGCCTGACCAAGGTGACCACCCCCGAGGGCACCGTCACGCTGTTCACCTACGACGCACACAACCGCGTCAGGTCGATGCAGCGGGCCACCGAGGTGACGAGCACCGGCCACATCGGGCCGACCTGGCGCTACGACTACACGGCCGCCACCCCCTCCGACGCGGGCACCACCACGGTCACCGATCCCGACGGCGACGCCACCACGTACCTGCACAACGCGGACGGCGAGGTCACCAAGGTCACCGACGCGCTGGACCACTCCCGCCACGCCAAGTACACGGGCCACCTGCTGCAGACCGCCACAGACGCGATGGGCACGGGCGCGGACGGCACCGGCGGCAACACCACCACCTACGGCTGGGACGGCCGCAACAACGCCCTCTCCCAGAAGCTCCCGCTCGGCGCCACGGCGTCGGTGACGGCGTACCAGACCGTCGCCGGCACCGACCTGCCCAACGACTTCACCACGGCGGACGGCCGCAAGGACACCTTCAAGTACGACACCAACGGCAACACGATGTCGGTCACCACCTCCGGCACGGCCGGCGGCACCCGCGAGTACACCTACAACAAGGAGACCCCGACCTGCGGCGGCTTCGAGGGCCAGCGCTGCACCGCCAAGGACGCGAACGGCAAGGTCACCTTCTTCGAGTACGACACCAAGGGCAACCTCAAGAAGGTCACCCCGCCCGCCCCGCTCGGCGAGACGACCTACACCTACGACGCGCTCGGCCGGGTGGAGACCGTCACCGACGGACGCGGCATCAAGACCGTCTACGTCTACGACAACCGCGACCGCGTGACGAAGGTGTCCTCCACCAACGCCACGGTCACCTACTCCTACGACGGCGACGGCAACGTCAAGTCCCGCACGGACGCCTCCGGCACCACCGGCTGGACCTACGACAAGCTCAACCGCGAAAGCGTCCGAACCCTGCAGAACGGCGCCCAGACGGCGTTGGCCTACACGCCGGGCGGCGAGATCGACCACTACACCGACCCCACCGGCAAGACCGACTACACCTGGGACAAGGCCGGCCGTCTGGACTACCTGACCGCCCCGGACGGCAAGAAGACCGACTTCGACTACGACAACAACGACAAGCGCACCAAGACCGTCTACCCGGGCGGCACCACGCAGTCGGTGACCATCGACGACAACGGCCGCCCCGAGGCCGTCAAGACCACCTCGGGCACGACCACCCTGATCGACCTGACCTACGACTACAAGAACACCGCGGGCAAGGACACCACCAAGATCCGCACCCGCACCGACAACCTCACCAAGTACAAGACCACCTACGACTACGACTCCCAGGACCGCCTGCGCTACGCCCTGGAAGCCGACTCCGCCGGAGCCCGCAAGGCGTCGTGGCTGTACTGCTGGGACAAGGCAGGCAACCTCACCAGCCAGGACGGCAGCATGAACGCCTGCCCCGGCGGCACCACCTACACCTACGACGACGCCAGCGAACTGACCGGCAGGAACGGCTCCACCACCGGCTGGTCCTACGACAAGCTCGGCAACGAGACGGCAGCCGCGAGCACGACCCCCCGCACGAACGAAACCTGGACGGACTACAGCCAGCTCTCTGGGATCACGGCGGGGGGCAAGAGCTACGACCTGGTCCACGCGGGCACGGACAACTCCGAGCGCACGAAGCTGGGTTCGACCTGGTTCCACCACACCGCGCTCGGCCTGGCCTCCACGACGACGAACGGTGTGGACACCGGATTCATCCGCGAACCGGCGGGCACCTTGAACTCCATGACGACTGGGGGGAAGTCCTACTACTACCTCACCGACGCCACGGGCAACGTCCTCGGCCTCACCGACGACACGGGCAAGCGCACGCACACCTACGCCTACGGCCCCACGGGCCTGCCCCGCGGCACCACGACAGAGGCAGCCCCCCAGCCCCACCGCTACACCGGCGCCTACCTCGACCCGACCGGCCTCTACAAGATGGGCCACCGCTACTACGACCCGTCCCTCGGCCGCTTCACCCAGCCCGACCCGTCGGGGCAGGAGACCAACCCGTACCTCTACGCTGCCGGAGATTGCATCAACCGCACCGACCCCACCGGCATGATCTCGTTGGGGTGTATAGGTTCAGGCCTGCAACTCCTCGGCGGTGCAGTGGCACTTGGCGCGGGAATCGCGTCTGCCATCGGTTCAGGAGGCTTGTCCACGCCTGCGTCCGTGGCAGCGATCGGAGGCGGGATAGGCCTCATCGGTAACGGACTCAGCACTGTGGATGCATGCCAATGACCAAGAAATCAATTCTCACCATTCTCATATGGGCCGGCATCGTACTGGGAGTGATCGGAATCATCCTGACCGTCATCGATTGACCTCCGGCGACAGAAACCAGCCCGTCCTTCTGCTTCGCGCAAGGGGACGGGCACCTCTCGCAAGGATGCGTAAAAGAGCAGCTAGCCATGGGGCGGCGCTGCTGCCGCCACCATCGCGGGCGGAACGCAGGCGTGGCGCTCGTCGGCGGTTGTGCTGCTCTCACCTGCCTTGTGGAAGTGGTTGCCACTGCGGCTGGACTTTCCGACCGGCCGATCTGGCAGTCCGCCGCTCCGTTCGCTGCGGTCGGCCTTGTTGCGGGAAGACTCGCCGTAGCACGGAGAAAGTCAGCCTCCGGAAGCGGCGAGGATACGCGTTGGCATCAGCGGCCAGTGACGGGTTGTACCCCGCTGCGATCGCTGCTGGGGCCCTGTGTGCTGTTGAATGCCCTGGGAGAGACGCATGAGCAGCCAGACGAAGTACTCGGCACCCGCGTTGCTGCTGATCATCTCTGCGGCGGCCCTCGTGGTCTTCTCTCACAATGCCATCGACCAGCCCATTGTTGGGTGGACTGCACTCAGCACCGGCTGTGCTCTGATCATCCGCCTCATAAGCCTGCGGCGCTCAGCAAGGCGTCGGAGGTGAGTCTGCGGCTTCCGGCCCACCAGGGCGGAAGCCGCACGGGGGGGGCGAGCGGACCCGCCTATGCTTCCGCCATGCAGCAGCCTCGATCCATGGCGATGACCGACGGTGACCTGGTTGCGGCGTTCCCACATCAGCTTGCCGATGACGTTCGCGCGGTCCTGGCGGTCATGCCGGAAGCCCGGCTCGCACCTGCGTCGCCGTTCTCGGTGTACGTGGGCGATGAAGCCGTCGCCCTTCCGTATCGGATCTATCAGGATGAGCTGCCTGTCGACGTGGTGTGCTCGCTGACGGTGGCACAGCAGGCGATCCTGCACTGCCTGTACTCACGGCATTGCGACGGGATGGTCCGCCAGCGTCACCTGGAGCACATCGCCACTTTCGACGAGCCGTGGGTGGTGCCGTTCGTGGTGCAGTTGGCCGGCGAGTACGTTGTGGAGATCTCGGAGTCCATCCGACACCGCCTTTCCGACCTGCTCTCCAAGCGGTCCACCCAGCGGCTGGCGTACGGGGACTTCATCGCACGGAATCCGGGGTTCTTCGCGCGGACCGAGCACCGGGTGGTGAGTTACTGGGCTTGCTATCACCGGGGGAAGTTCCCCGATTTCGGCACATACCCGGGTGGGCATCTGCTGGAGCTGCTGCGGGCCGCCGCGATCGACCGCACGGGAAGGCCATGACCCCGGCACACGCCCGCCGGACCAACGGCGCGGACCGGTCCGTGAGATGAACACCGTCGCCGTCACCCGGCGAGTGCGAGGCTGGGCAGTCGGGCGACGCCGAGCACCGCATGGTGGACGCAGCCGCCTTCAGCCGACAGTCGCGAGAGATCTTCCATGTCTTCATGCGGGCGAGGACATGCTCGATACGGGCCCGGACCTGCTCGTGGCACCGTCGACGACGAGCACCGTATCCCTGCGGAACCGCTTGCGGGCTTGCACCGGGCCGTAGCCGGTCGGCTGGGGCTCGGGTCCGCTCGAAGCACCCCTCGCGGTCAGCGCGGCCCCGTCGGGCGGGCGCCTCGCAGGAACTGTGTCACCGCGGTGTCCACGAGTTGTTCGAGCCGTCCGGGCTCGATCATGCCGCTGTTGAGCATGGACGTGATCCCCAGGACGGTGGCGTAGATGATGAGTCCGATGTCCTCCGGATCGCCCTCCTCCAACTCGCCGCGCGCCTGGCCCTCTTCGATCAAGTCGCCGATCTGGCCGAACGCGGCTGCGGCGGCCTCGGCGACCGCGGTCGCCCCCGGGCGGTGCTTGCTGGAGTTCATCAGCCCGGCCAGCGCGGCGTTCTCGGTCGCGAACCGGACGTAGGCCGACGCGAACGCGTGCAGGCGAGCGGACAGGTCGTCCTCGCCATCGATCGCGTCCACGGCGGCCCGCAGCTCCGCGCCCAGGCGGACGAACCCCGACTCGGCGAGGGCGTCGAGCAGCGCGCGGCGGTCCGCGAAGTGCCGGCGGAACGCCGCGTGACTCACGCCGATGTCCCGCGCCAGGTCCCGCACCGAGAGCTGATCGACCCCGTGCGCCCTCAGGCTGCGCTCCGCCGCGTCGAGGAACTCCATGCGGAGATTCCCGTGGTGGTAGGGCCGCTGCTCGGTGGTGTCAGGCATGGGATCAGCCTACTCAGCACAATGTTTCCATTGACAACAATGTTTCCAGTGGATACTCTCGCGGCGTGCCCAGAAGCGCCCCCGCCCCGCGAAAGGCCCGCCCCTGTGCTCCGTCCATGGAATGACCCGCAGAAAGATGCGCGGAATGACCCACCGAAGAACCCTCGGAAGGTGAACGAACTCGTCGTCGTCTCCGGCGCCTCCACGGGCATCGGAGCCGCGACGGCCCAGGCCCTCGCCGCAAGGGGCTACCACGTCCTCGCCGGAGTACGCACCGAAAGCGAGGCGGACGCCGTCCGGGCCGACGGCATCGAACCGGTCACCTTGGACATCACGGCCCCGGAACACATCGAGGCCCTGGCGCGGCGGATCGCCGACGACCCGGAACGGCGCCTGCTGCGAGTCCTGGTCAACAATGCGGGGATCGAGATCAACGCCCCCGTCGAGGTGCTCCCCCTCGCCCTGTGGCGCGAGCAGTTCGAGGTGAACCTCTTCGGGCACATCTCCGTCATCCAGAAGCTCCTGCCCCTCCTGCGGCGGAGCCGGGGCAGGATCGTCAACATCAGTTCCGTGGGCGGGGTGGCCGCGCTGCCCGTCTTCGGGGCGTACGCGGGAACCAAGTTCGCCCTCGAAGCGGCCAGCGACTCCCTGCGCCGCGAGGTCTCGGCGCACGGTGTGCAGGTCGTCGTCGTCCAGCCCGGCGGTGTCCGGACCGAGATGGCCGCCCGCAGCGGTGACATCTCCCTCGAACTCGCCGCTGGGATGAGCGCCGAGCACCAGCGTCTCTACGGCGGCCTGATCAACGCGACGGTGGCGTCCAACACGGCCTTCCTGAAGCGCGCCGTACCGGCGGCGAAGGCGGGGGCCAGGATCGCCAGGGTGGCGACCACGCCCCGCCCGCGCGCCCGCTACACCCTCGGCACGGACGCCGCCTTCGTCATCCCCCTCGCCCGCCACCTGCCGTCCCGGCTGATGGACGGCATCCTCGCGATGAGCCACCGGTCCCGGAACCCGAAACCCGCGCCCGCACCCGAGTCCGCAGGAAGTCCTTCATGACCGCGCTCGCCGACCGCATCGAACTGATCGAGCTGATGGGCCGCTACGCCGACATCGCCGACCTCAAGGACTTCACCCGCCTCCCCTCCCTCGTCCACACGGACTCAGTCACTCTCGACTTCTCCTCGGTCATCGGCCTGCAGCCCATGACCGTGCCGCTCGACGAGTACGTCCAGGTACTGGGCCAAGCCTTCGCCCCCTTCTCCGCCACGCACCACACCATCACCGGCCACGTCATCGAGATCGACGGCGACCGCGCGACCCTCCATGCGCACGTCCGCGCCGAACACTGGGTGCCGGCGGAGCGGGCAGGCGGCGGGCCGGACCGATGGCTGGTCGTCGGCTTCTACGACAACGAGGCCATCCGGACACCGCACGGCTGGCGCCTCAGCAGCGTCAAACTCACCGCCACGCACCAGGAGAACGTCCACCTGCCAGGGTCTGCCCCCGTCATATGGCCTTCGCCTTAGGCGAGGAAAGAACGGCCATGCTCTGCCTGGTGGGGGCAGGTCCTGGCATAGCGGCCTGCATCTACGTTGCTCGTGGGCGCCGGAAGAGTCGCTCCTGACCGCCGAATTTGTCGGCGAACCGGCGGGCACGTTGAACTCCGACACGATCGGGGTCCGCAGCAAGGCCGGCAGAAACAGCTGATGCCCATCAGCCAGGCCAAGAAGCTGACGTTGTTCGTGGTGATCGGCGCCGCATTCGGACTGGTCTGCATCATCCTGGGCGCCAGCAAACAGGTCCCTGTACTCATGGGCGCCGGAGCACTTGCCCTTCTCGGCGGGCTGGCGTTGACCCTTATGGCCATGGCCCGCCGGAGAACGAGGAGGTGAGCGCACTGTCCTGTGCCGCCTCGTTCGCCGTTGCTGCCCTGTGCGCTGTCGCGTGCGTCCTGTGCCTGCTGACGCCAGGATCGGACAGCGGCCCTTTCCCGCTCGTTGCGGTCCTCTCCGGCCTGATGGCCGTCATCTGCCTGGTGCAGGGCCTCCGCACACGCCGGTGACGGGCGACTTGAGGGACGTGACGAAGGACGTCCAGGCCGGGGCCGTGATCGTGAGGACCGGGCCGTGGGGGGCCTTGGAGTCCCGGACGGGAACGACGGCGGTGTGGGCGTCGCACACTTCGAGGCAGTCACCGCCACTCCCGTTGCTGTAGGTGCTCTTGCGCCAGCGGGCTGTGCCGGGGAAGGCCTCGGCTACCTCGACGCAGTTGCCGCCGGTCCCGTTGCTGTAGCTGCTCTTGCGCCAGACAGCGTCAGTCAAGTCAATCCCGCTGCTTGCCATTTCTGCCATCCTCAGCCGCCTGCTCGATTAGGGCAAGGGACGCCTCCGGAGGCAGCGCGGCGGCCCTGAGCAGATCGTACGACCTGCGGTACTCCTCAACGAGGGCTGGATCATCGATGGTGTCCCCGCTGTGCTGCGACTCCAAGTAGACCAGTGGCGGGGCGTCGGGGAAAGCAATAATTGTCGCCGCTCCCATCATGAGCGGATGCGGCCCACAGTTCCACGGCAGGATCTGTGGAACGATGCGGCGACGCCGTGCCATCTCGGCGATGCGCTCCCACTGGTCGGCTGACTCTTCTGGCGGGAGCATCGGCTGCCGCAGCAAGACTTCTGGCAGGATCGCCCAGTACATCGGCGTCTTGTGGTCGTCCTCGAAGAGACGAGCCCGTGCCAGTCGGGCGCTGACCTTCTCCTCCACTTCCTCGTCTTGCGCCAGCGGCATCGCCGCGCGAACCACCGCCCGGGCATAGGCTGCCGTCTGAAGCAAACCGGGAATCAGCGTCGGACACCACTCCTCAATGGACTTGGCGTGCTGCTCCGCCTCCAGCACCCGCTCGAAGTAGCTCGCATGCCCCCGCCGCTTCGCCCGCCGCACGTCCTCGCACCGCCGGCGGAAAAAGCCGTCCGTGCCCAGCACCCGGTCCACGTGCTCGGCGAGTTCCGCCGGCATCCGGCGCGTGCCCCGCTCGATCTCGCTGAGGTGGCTCGGGCCGTAGAAGCTGCCCTCGACGAGTTGCTGGAGGGTCAGGCCCGCCTCCTCCCGCTTCCAGCGCAACTCACTGCCGTAGAAGGTCGGGACGCCCGTCGAACCGTCGATGTCCTTGCGCTGACCCATCGTTCACCGTCCTTGGTGTGCCGTTACCACGCGCTACCAGCCCCTTCACCACGCAGCCGCAGTTCGGGAGCGGGAGGCGGAAGGACTGTCACGGTACGGCGACCGGCGTCACAGTGTGAGGAGTTCGTCACTCAGCGCACTGGAAGGTGTGAACCCCCCATGCACAGCCCCGCCGAAGCCGACGCCTGCGTCGAGGAGTTGCGACAGGCCCTCGCCGCGCACGGCATCACCCTGCCGTCCCTCGGAGTCGACCTTCCGTCCTTCGCCTCCCGCTGCCCCACCCGGCCGCTGATCGCGCTCGGCCACTGCAATGTCCTCAGCGCCAAGGCCCTGGCCGCCGTCCTGCGCAAGGGTGCGGCGTGATGCGGCCGGTGCTGACGCTCGAACTGCTCGCGACCCCCGCCGAGGTGTCCGCCGTGCGGCGGGCCCTGCGACCGCTCGGCATCGACGTGCAGCTCTGCGCGAGCGAGCTGGTCACGAACGTCATCCGGCACGTCGGGGAGGGTGCGCCCGTGACGGTAGGGGTGTGGGAGGAGGAGGGCGGACGCGTCCGGGTCGGGGTGACCGATCCCGATCCCCGGGCCCTGCCCGTCCTGGTCGCGGCGGCCGGGGCCGAGGCGGAGTCCGGCCGCGGGCTGGCGCTGCTCGACGCGCTGGCCCTGCGGTGGGGCGTGGAGCAGGAGGCCGGCCGCAAGACGGTGTGGTGCGAGCTGCTCGTCCCCGTTCCGGAAACGCCCGAGCGCCCCGGCCGACGCAGGGCGTCGGCCGGGGCGCTCGGTCCTTCATCGGCACGTTCGTGAGCCCGCGGAGCGGGCCGCGCCGAAGCGGGCGGGAGTGGGCCTTTCGCCGCCGGGTTCCGTCGGGGCGGACGGAGAGCGGTGACGGGCCCGGTGACCCCGCACGCCGTTGTGCGGGCCCCGCCAGTCGGTCCCGCGGCCGGCCGTGACGATGTTGCTGGTCAGGGCACTGTCGGTTCCAGCCGGCCGCGGAGTTCAGGGGGTGGGGTTCAGCCCAGGCGCTCCACCAGGGCGCGGTACTCGTCCCACAGCTCCTTCGGCGTGTGGTCGCCGAAGGTGTTGAGGTGCTCGGGGACCAGGGCGGCCTCCTCGCGCCAGACCTCCTTGTCGACCGTGAGCAGGAACTCCAGGTCGGACTCGGCCAGGTCCAGGCCGTTCGTGTCGAGGGCCTCCTTGGTCGGCAGGATGCCGATGGGGGTCTCGACGCCCTCGGCCTTGCCCTCCAGGCGCTCCACGATCCACTTCAGGACGCGGGAGTTCTCGCCGAAGCCGGGCCAGACGAACTTGCCCTCGTCGTCCTTGCGGAACCAGTTGACGTAGTAGATCTTCGGCAGCTTGGACTGGTCCTTGTCCTTGGCCACGTCGACCCAGTGGGCCATGTAGTCGCCCATGTTGTAGCCGCAGAAGGGCAGCATCGCGAACGGGTCGCGGCGCAGCTCGCCGACCTTGCCCTCGGCGGCGGCGGTCTTCTCGGATGCCACGTTGGCGCCGAGGAAGACGCCGTGGTTCCAGTCGAAGGACTCCGTCACCAGGGGGACGGCGGTGGCGCGGCGGCCGCCGAAGAGGATCGCCGAGATCGGCACGCCCTTGGGGTCCTCCCACTCGGGCGCGATGATCGGGCACTGCGAGGCCGGGACGGTGAAGCGGGCGTTGGGGTGGGCGGCCGGGGTGCCGGACTCGGGGGTCCAGTCGTTGCCCTTCCAGTCCGTGAGGTGGGCCGGGGGCTCCTCGGTCATGCCCTCCCACCAGACGTCGTTGTCGTCGGTGAGGGCGACGTTGGTGAAGACGGCGTTGCCCCACAGCGTCTTCATCGCGTTGGCGTTGGTGTGCTCGCCGGTGCCGGGCGCGACGCCGAAGAAGCCGGCCTCGGGGTTGATGGCGTACAGGCGGCCGTCCTCGCCGAAGCGCATCCAGGCGATGTCGTCGCCGATGGTCTCGACCGTCCAGCCGGGGATGGTCGGCTCCAGCATGGCGAGGTTGGTCTTGCCGCAGGCGCTCGGGAAGGCCGCGGCGACGTACTTGGCCTCGCCGCGCGGCGGGGTCAGCTTCAGCACGAGCATGTGCTCGGCGAGCCAGCCCTCGTCCCGGGCCATGACGGAGGCGATGCGCAGGGCGTAGCACTTCTTGCCGAGCAGGGCGTTGCCGCCGTAGCCCGAGCCGTAGGACCAGATCTCACGGTCCTCGGGGAAGTGGGAGATGTACTTGGTCTGATTGCAGGGCCAGGGGACGTCCTCCTGGCCGGCCTCCAGCGGGGCGCCCAGGGTGTGCACGGCCTTGACGAAGAACCCGTCGGAGCCGAGCTCGTCGAGGACGGCCTGGCCCATGCGGGTCATGGTGCGCATGGAGACGGCGACGTAGGCGGAGTCGGTGATCTCCACGCCGAGCGCGGACAGCGGCGAGCCGAGCGGGCCCATGCAGAAGGGCACGACGTACATGGTCCGGCCGCGCATGGAGCCGCGGAACAGGCCGCCCTGGCCTCCGGAGCCCTGGAAGATCTCCCGCATCTCGGCGGGGGCCTTCCAGTGGTTGGTCGGGCCCGCGTCCTCCTCCTTCTCGGAGCAGATGAAGGTCCGGTCCTCGACGCGCGCGACGTCGGTCGGGTCGGAGGCCGCGTAGTAGGAGTGGGGGCGCTTGATCGGGTCGAGTTTGCGGAAGGTGCCCTTCTGGACGAGCTCCTCGCACAGTCGCTCGTACTCGGCCTCGGATCCGTCACACCAGACCACGTTGTCCGGCTGCGTCAGTTCGGCGATCTCGTTGACCCACGAGATCAGTCCCTGATGGGTGGTGGGGACGGTGGGAGCCGCGATATCGCGCGCCACGATTGCTCCTAAATGAGGGATTTTTTGTGATGTGGAGGCCCCGTGGGGGCTGCGACCCGGATGCTTGACGGTGGATCTTGGCGCTCATCCGGTGCCGACCGCACTCATTTGATCATCCGACGGAAGCGCCCATCTGTCCAGAGGAGCGCACAGGTGAGCAACGTGAGGATCGCCACGGTTTCTCGCGGGCGCTTTGCGTGCACGTTGCGTTCACCTGACCGTCCGTTTGCGTGACCATGGTTCGGCCGGAGTGAGAGGAAGGCCACTCTTGGTCACCCAAGCAGGGCGACTGATACGTCACTTACGGTTGCGTAGCTACCATCGAGTCATGACTGCGTTCGTCCCCGACGCGCCCTCGGACTCGCCGGCCGGCGGCAGCGGTCCGCAGGCGCTTTCCCTGCCGCACCCCGTGAAGCCCAGGCTCCGCGGGTGGCTGCACCTCGGCATGTTCCCGGCCGCCCTCGTCGCGGGTCTGGTGCTGACCGCCCTCGCGGACACGTCCAGAGGACGGATCGCCTGCGGCATCTTCGCGCTGACGGCCTGCCTGCTGTTCGGCGTGAGCGCGCTCTACCACCGGGGCGACTGGAGCCCCCGCATGGACGGCGTGCTGCGCCGCCTGGACCACGCCAACATCTTCCTGATCATCGCGGGCACCTACACCCCGCTGGCCATGCTGCTCCTGCCCGGCGCCAAGGGTCAGTGGCTCTTGTGGGGCATCTGGGCCGCCGCGGCGGCCGGCATCCTCTTCCGCGTGTTCTGGGTCGGCGCCCCGCGCTGGCTGTACACGCCCTGCTACATCGCGATGGGCTGGGCTGCCGTCTTCTACCTGCCGGACTTCATGCGGGCCGGCGGCGTGGCCGTCCTCGTCCTGATCGTCGTCGGCGGTGTGCTCTACAGCGTGGGCGGTGTCATCTACGGGCTCAAGCGGCCGAACCCGTCACCGCGCTGGTTCGGCTTCCACGAGGTGTTCCACTCCTTCACCCTGGCCGCCTTCATCGCGCACTACGTGGGCATCTCCCTGGTGGCGTACCAGCACGGATAGGGCGCGTGAAGTGACAGCGGCTCGCGTCCGGGAGCTACTGTCACTTCATGGTCACTGTCACCACCCCCGCCGACCAGCCGCGGCCGGGCCTGCGGGAACGCAAGAAGATCAAGACCCGCCGGGCGATCCGCTCCGCGACCTACGCCCTGGTCGCGGAGCAGGGCTACGACGCCACCACGGTCGAGCAGATCGCCGAGCGCGCCGAGGTGTCCCCCTCGACCGTCTTCCGGTACTTCCCGACCAAGGAGGACATCGTCGTCACCGACGAATGGGGCCCGGTGATGGCGCAGGAGCTGCGGTCGCGGCCGCCCGGCGAGGCGTGGGCCGACACCCTCCGGCACGTGGTGCACACGGCCCTCGACCTGAGCCTCACCGAGGAGCCCGAGGTGACGCGGCTGCGGACCCGGCTCGGCGTCGAGGTCCCCGCCGTGCGCGCCCGCATGACGCAGAGCACGGCCGCGACCGGCCGGCTGCTGTGCGAGGTCCTCGCCGAGCGCTTCGGGCTCGACCCGGACGGGCTGGAGCTCCGGGTCTTCGCCATGTCCGTGCTGGGCGGTCTGCTGGAGGTCTCCCACTACTGGGCCGAGACCGGCCACCGCGACGACGTCCGGGACCTCGCCGACCGCGCCCTCAGCGTCCTGGAGCGGGGCCTGCCGGGCGGAAAAGCCTGAGGCCGGAGCCCTTCGCCGTGGCATCCTGACCGGGTGAACGGTCCCGAGATCCACGTCGAGTTCGCACCCGAGCTGCACGTCTTCGTCCCCCGGGCCCGCCGCGACGGCGCCGTACGGGCGGCCACCGACGGCGTCTCCAGCCTCGGCCACGTCATCGAGTCGCTGGGCGTGCCGCTCACCGAGGTGGGCGCACTGGTCGTGGGCGGCCGGGAGGTGCCGGTCTCGCACGTCCCGGTGGCCGGGGAGGCGGTGACGGTACGGACCGTCGCCCGCCCGCAGCAGGTGCCCGGGGCTCCCCTCCGCTTCCTCCTCGACGTCCACCTCGGCACACTGGCCCGCCGGCTGCGCCTGCTCGGCGTGGACACGGCGTACGAGTCCACCGACATCGGCGACCCCGCCCTCGCGGCGCGTTCGGCGGCCGAGCAGCGGGTCATGCTGAGCCGCGACCGGGGCCTGCTGCGGCGCCGGGAGCTGTGGGCCGGGGCGTTCGTCTACAGCACCCGCCCCGAGGAGCAGCTGCGGGACGTGCTGGACCGGTTCCGGCCCGAGCTGCGGCCCTGGACGCGCTGCACTGCCTGCAACGGACTGCTGCGCGAGGCGACCAAGGACGAGGTCGCCGACCAGCTCAAGCACGGCACGCACGCCACGTACGACGTGTTCGCGCAGTGCGGGGAGTGCGGGCGGGCGTACTGGAGGGGCGCGCATCACGAGCAGCTGGAGGCCATCGTGCGGGAGGCCGTCGCGCTGTGCTCCGAGCGCCGCTGAGGGCGCTCCCGGTGGGGAACTGCGGGACCGTCGTGGCCGGCCGCGCAGTTCCCCGCGCCCCTGGCGGGGCGCCTCCCTAGCGCCTGGTCGCGTCTCCCTTGCCGCAGGCGATTCCGTCCCTGTTCCTGTCCAGGCCCAGGGGGTCGTCCTTGCCGTTGACCTTGAGGCGGCCGTAGTCGTTGGTCTTGAGCCACTCGCAGCGGGCCGCCGTCGTCTTCTTCACCTCCGCCGGGAAGTCGGTCGGCACGCAGACGTTGATCGAGCCGTAGTGCCGGTCGCAGCCGGAGATCGTCGGGCTGACCTTCTGCGACGTGCGCTTCTTGCCCGGCTTCACCACCTTGCCCTCGGGCGCGTCCGCGAAGTCGTGGACGTGAGCCGAGGCGTCCGTCGCCTTGAGGGCCTGCGGGCCCTGGAGGTGCACCCACTTCGCCACCGACGGCACCCCGTTGGCGTCGACCGCGAAGAGCATGTACCAGCCGGGCGGCGCCAGGTTGGGGTTGCTCGTCACGTTCAGGTCGACGTTGCCGCCGTCGACCGACAGCGGCAGGTCCACGAACCGCTGGTTCGGGTCGGAGGAGTGCGTGACGGCGGCCGGGCGGATCAGCTCGGCCTTGGCGATGGGCCGGTCGACGGTGATCCGCTGGGTGTCGCCGTAGTTCCACTCGGTGTCGATGACCGACGTGATCTGCGGACGCGGGCCCTTGAACAGGTAGGGCGGGCTGTAGACCGACACGTCGTGGTTCCAGGAGCCGTTGCCCGGGTTGTCGCCCGTGGTCATCACCCGGCCGTCGGGCAGCAGGAACGCCGAGGAGTGGTAGCCGCGTGCCTCGGGGTCCACGGCCACCGGGTCGAAGGTCTCCGACGCGGGGTCGAAGATCGACGTCTCGTAGACCGGGTTGGCGCGGTTGTGCAGGGCGCCGCCCGTCTCCAGCACCTTGCCGTCGGGCAGGAGCACGGCGGAGACGTACATCTTGCCCTGGTCGCCGGTCTGCGGGACGGGCCCGTTGCCGAGGTCGACCGTGCCCTGCGGGATCGGCGGCCCGGCCACGTAGGAGGGGTTCGGCTGCTTGAGGTCGATGATGTCGGTCAGGCGGTTCGCCTCCGGGTTGGAGTCGATGTTGCCGCCGCCGAGGGTGAGGACCTTCTGGTCCTGCGCCGGGGGCAGCAGCACGCTGGCCGACTGGTCGCGCTCGTCCTTGCTCTGCAGGCCCGGGACCTGGGTGATGGTGTTGGCGCCGTAGTCGTAGATCGCCGAGCCGGTGCCGGGGATGTTGTTGCCGAAGACGTGGCTGCCCGAGTAGAAGAGCCGGCCGTCCTGCATGAGGATCATCGACGGGTACAGGCCCCAGTACGACCAGGTCTGGTTGACCTTCCACAGCGGCTGCCACTGCTGCTCGGCCTCGGAGAACAGCTCGGCGGCGACCGAACCGGTGGAGTCCTCGCGCAGACCGCCGAAGGAGATGACGTCACCGTTGCCGAGGATCGTGGCCGACGGGTACCAGTGGCCGTCGTTCATGTCGTTGGTCTTGGTGTAGGTCTCGGTCTCCGGGTCGAAGACGTACGAGTCCTTGTAGCCCTGGTAGCCGACCCGGCCGTCCGCCGTCGGGTAGCCCTTGTTGCCCGACATGACCAGCACGCGGCCGTCCTGGAGCTGGACGTGCCCGGCGCAGAACATGTCCTTCGGCGTGGGGACGATCTTGTAGGAGCCGTTCGCCGGGTCGTAGACGGCCGAGGTGAAGGTGCCCGCCTCGAACATCGACTCGTCGTTGCCGGAGCCCGCGATCAGCAGCACCTTGCCGTTGTGCAGGACGACGGAGTGCATGGAGCGGACCGGGTTCTGCGTGGGCAGCACGTCCCATCTGCCGTTCGCGCACTGCTCGGCCGTGCCCGTGCACTCCGGCGGCAGGACCGGGTCGGGGACCTGGTCCATGGTGTAGTCGTCGGTGGTGGCGGAGCCGGTGCCGTAGACCGAGACGCCCCAGGAGATGCGGTCGGTGCCCGCCGGGACCTCGGGGGTGCGGACCGTCGCCTCGGTCCAGTCGCCCGCCGGGTCCAGCGTCTTCAGGTCGGTCCAGTACTGCCAGCCGGCCGTGGTGTCGTGCCGGAAGAGGGTGATCGCTGCGTCGGGTGTCGTCGTCTTGTACCAGAGGCCGAGGTCGTACTGCTTGCCCGGCGTCACGACCGGCGCGCAGGCGGCGGACTCGGTGATCAGCGCCTTGCGGTCGCCGTCGACGCGGCGGGTCAGCTCGACCTTCATGGCCTTGGATCCGGAGTGCGCGTCGGCGGTGGTGGTGAAGGTGAAGTCGTTGTCGCCCCAGCCGGACTTCTCCCAGCAGTAGGGCATGTCGCCGGCTCCGGCGGTCTCGAAGCCGGGGTTCTTGATGAGGTTGGCGGCGGAGGCGGACTGGGGCGCGGTCAGCAGCAGGCCCGAGGTGAGGCCCGCCACGGACAGCAGTGCGGTCGTTCTGCGACGAAGGTTCACACGGCTCTCCTTGCGGTGCGGCCGCCGCGCACGGACTCCTCACGGGCCCGGCGCGGCAGGTAGACCAGCGCTTCGGTCGCCACGAAGCGCAGGACGAAGGTCGTCACCAGCGCGAGCGCGGTGGCGGACAGCACGCCCAGGTGCAGCTGGTGCACGAACAGGGCGATCAGCGGGATGCGCAAGCCCAGGTCGGCGTTGGCGAGCAGCGCGAACCGCCCGGCCCGGTCCCACCAGCGCCGGTGCCGGCGCCGCTCGCGGAACAGCAGGTGCTCGATGAGCACGAAGTTCCAGGCGACGCCCAGCTGGTTGGCGAGGATCTCCGCCGGCACGTAGTGCATGCCGGCGGCGGTCAGCGCCCACAGGCCGAGCAGGTTCGGCAGGAAGCCGGTCAGCCCGATCAGGCCGAAGCCGACCATCCGCGCGACCGGCGAGGCGGCCCGCAGCCCGGCCAGGTGGCGCAGGAAGCGCAGCCCCTCCTGCGCGGTGGACTTGGACTCCCCCGCGAAGCGGTCCTGGAAGACGAACGGCACCTCGGTGACCGTGCGCGGGCGGCTGCGGACGGCCAGTTCGAGGAGGATCTTGTAGCCGAGCGGCTGGAGGGCCTCGGCGGTGACCGCGCTGCGCCGGATCGCGAAGAAGCCGCTCATCGGGTCGCTGATGCCGTGCAGCCGGCGCGGGAAGAGCGCCTTGGCCAGCCAGGTCGCCCCGCGCGAGACGGCCACCCGGTAGCTGCCGGCGAGCCCGGCCCGGCTGCCGCCCTTGATGTACCGGGAGGCGACGACCAGCCCGGCGCCCGCGCGTTCGCCGGTCGCGACCAGGTCGGGCACCAGGGACGGCGGGTGCTGGCAGTCGCCGTCCATGACGACGATCCAGTCGGAGGTGGCCGCCTTCAGCCCCTCGACGACCGCTCCGCCGAGGCCGCCGACCGGCTCCTCGCGGTGCAGCACGGTCACCGGGAAGGGGCAGTCCTGCGCCGCCGCCTCGATGACCTGGGGCGTGTCGTCGGTGGAGTCGTCGACGAAGAGGACCTCGCAGGGCAGCCGGGCCGGCACGGCCTCGGTGATCTGGCGCAGCAACTGCCGTACGTTCGCCGACTCGTTGAACGTCGGGACGACGATGGTGACGGCGCCCGGTTCGGGGATCTCGGCGGTCTCGACCACCTCGCCGGGGACGGTGTACTCCTGGCTCATCGCACGCCTCCGGCGGTGGTCTGGATCTGGCGGATCTCGATGCGGTCGGGCCCGGTGCCGAAGGTGGCGACCGGTTCCGAGTGCTCCATGGCGGCCTTGACGTTGGGCAGGTCGGCCGCGTCACGCCGTACGGTCGGCGAGGCGACGACGTAGTCCAGGTCCTTCCAGCCGCGCGGCATCGTCTTCGTCACCGCCGGGTCCAGGTCGGCCTTGTAGAACCAGATGACGCCCAGCCCGGGCCGGTAGCCCTGGTGCACCAGGTCGAGCCAGAGGGCGTCGTCCACCAGCACCCGGGTGCGCTCCGGGTCCTCGACCTCGGTGGCCAGCCACTTCGAGGCGGCCTTGTAGGGGGCGTTGGCGTCGGTGGTGACGGCCGTGCGGGCGCCGTCGTACCAGTGCGGGACGACGTACGCGCCCGCGGCCAGGGCGAGGACCCCGGCGAGGGTGTACCGGCCCGCGCCGACGTAACGGTTCTCCGCCTCGGAGCGCCGGCGGCGCAGCACCGCGTGGGCGACGGAGGCGGTGCCCCCGGCGAGGACCAGCGCGAGGAACGGCAGGGCCTGGATGACGTACATCGCGGGCAGGTAGCCGTTCGGGCGCAGCGCAAGGGCGGCGAAGATCGCGACGGCCAGGGCGGGTCCGGCCAGGGCCCGGGCGGTGACCGACCAGCGCCAGGTGACCAGCAGCAGCAGGGCGCCGGCGAGGCCGCCGAGGGGCAGGATCTTGTCGTAGTACAGCCACGACTGGAGGACACCCCAGGAGCCGGAGCCCTGGTCCAGGATGAAACCGGAACCGGGTCTGGTCATCTGGTACGTGACGCCGTCCCAGAGGGAGACGTGCCCGCTGCCCGGCAGCAGCTCGCCCTTGAGCAGGGCGAACAGGGGGTAGGAGAAGCCGATCAGGGCGCAGGCCGTCACCGCGCCGGTGAGGGCGAACTTGCGGGTGTCGCGGTGGCTGTGGCGCCACATGGTGAGGAACAGGGCGGGCAGGACGACGAGCATCGTCTCCTTGGTGAGGACGGCCGTGGCGGCCGCGATGCCCGCACCGAAGTGGTGCCACAGGTGGCGGCTCGGGGAGGCGGCCAGCGTGAAGGCCAGCAGCGTCCACATCACCGCGAGGTTGTCGAGGAAGATCTCCCGCTGCAGGACGATCGACAGCGGCGAGAGGCCGAAGAGCACCATGCCGAGCGCGGCCGCCCAGCGGGGCAGCGCCAGGCGCCGGCCCAGCACGTAGACCAGGACCGCGCTGATGCCGCTGATCACCAGCATCGCGGCGCGCATGGTGCCCACCGTCATCGACTCGGGGCTGATCAGCGCGGGGATCCAGGTCAGCACGGCGATCTGGATCCAGCCCAGTGGCGGGTGGTCGTACCAGTAGGTGTAGTGGGCCAGGCCGTTGCCCTGCTGCACCGACCAGGCCTGGGCGAGGTAGGTGCCCTCGTCGTCGCTGAGGGCCGGGTAGTCGGCGATGTTCCAGCCCTGCACGACGAGGATCGCCAGGAGCAGGACACCGCACAGGAGCAGGTCGGGGCGCGAGGAGCGCAGCCGGCGCGGCGGCTGCGGACGCCGGTGCGTACCGGTGCCGGGCACGGGTGTGCGCTGCGCGGGGACCTTCGGGGCGGTCACCGCGGGAAGGGTGGAGGTCACGCGGGAACGTCCTCTCGGGTCACGGGAGCGTTCTGCCGGTGCACGGCCGTCTCGCCGAGATGCGCGCCGACGTGGGTCGTCAGCTCCCAGTCGTTGCGGCCGCGCTGCTCGCGCCAGACGGCGCGCACGGCCGCCCCGGCGAGCAGGACCTGGTAGAAGGGGCCGCCCACGATCAGCTTCAGGTAGTGCACCGCCCGCACGCGCAGCCCGTACTGCTTGCCGAAGTCGTGCAGTCCGACGACCTCGAAGACGAAGGTGACCAGGGCCGTGACGGCCGGCAGGAAGGTGATGAAGGCGATGCCCACGGGCACGTCGAGGAAGAGCGCGATCGCCACGTTGAGCGGGATGATCAGGCCGGTGAAGGCCTGCATGAACGGTGTCATCAGGGTGTAGCGGGCGAGCAGCCGCTGCCCGAGGGTGGGCAGTTGCTTCCAGTCCTTCTTCCGGTAGACCTGGAGGAAGCCCTGGTTCCAGCGGGTGCGCTGCTTCAGCAGGGACATCAGCGAGCCCGGGGTCTCCTCCCGGGTCACCATGTCGGAGTCGTAGGCGACGACCACCTTCTTGCCGACGCTGGACAGGCGCACGCCCAGGTCGCAGTCCTCGGCGAGGCAGTTCGGGTCCCAGCCGCCGGCTTCCCTGAGCACGCCGGTGCGGACGAAGACCGTGTTGCCGCCAAGCGGAATGAAACCTTTCTGCGCATGCAGGTGGAGCCGCGAGCGGAACCAGAAGAAGTACTCCAGGCAGTTGCGCAGGCTGTACCAGCTGGAGTGGAAGTTGATCAGCTGCACCCCGCCCTGGACGACGTCGGCGCCGGTGGTGCGGAAGGCGTGGTCGACGTGTGCGAGGAGCGCGGGGTGGACCTGGTCCTCCGCGTCGAACACGCCGACGACGTCGCCGCGGCAGTGCGGCAGCGCCGTGTTCATGGCCTTCGGCTTGTTCTTCTTCTCGTGCGTGTCGACGACGACGCGGACCCGGGGATCACGCGCGGCGGCCTGCTCGGCCACGGCGGTGGTCTCCGGGTCGTCGTGCCCGACGATCACGATGATCTCGAAGTCGGTGTGGCTGGACTCCAGCAGCCGCTGGATCGTGTGGTCCAGCACCGCCTGTTCGTGCCGGGCGGGCAGCAGCAGCGAGAAGGAGACGTGCTCGTCCCCGTCCGGGCTGCTGAACCGGGTGGACGCGAGCACTTCCGGCGTACGCCAGGCGTGCATCTGCCACCACAGGGTGAACGCCGCCATCCAGAACAGGGCCAGTGAAATGGCAGCGATGAAGACAGACGTCAGCAAACAGATCCCCCCAGATCCTCAAGCCCCCGGTCGTGACGGTGTGCCGGTGCGGCCCCTTCCGTCACGTCACTGTGCAGAGATTAGGGGGGAACTGTGAAGCCTGGGGGCTGTTCAGATAAAGAGCGTGTTTCCGTTGATTCCCGACTTCAGTCGCTCAGCACCGCACGCAACCGTTCAACCTCCGTTGTCGGTGCGTCACATGTGAAGTTACGGCAGACATAGGCCGCCGGTTCACCGCCGACCAGCGGACGGTCGCCGAGCAGGGGGAACTCGTCGCTCTCCGGGGCCCCGACGGCGACGACGGCGCCCGGCGCGGTGCCCAGCAGCGCCGTGCGGTGCAGGGCCCTGGTGGACCGGTCGTCGAGCGACGGCCCCACGACCGCGACCTCGCGCGGACCGTCCAGCACGGCCTCGGCGACGGCCAGCCCCCAGCCGATGAAGCGGGGCACGCGCGGCCCGAGCGCCTTGACGACACCGAGAGCCTGCTCGGCGGCCGTACGGTGCGGCGCGGATCCGGTGTGCGCGGCGTAGCCGAGCAGGGCACCGGCCGCCGCGGTCCAGCCGGACGGGGCGGCGTTGTCGGTCGGGTCCTGCGGGCGGCGGATGAGCCGCTCGGCGTCCGAGGCGGTGTCGAACATCGCACCCGACTCGGAGTCGGTGAACCGGGCCAGGACGTGGTCGAGCAGGAACCCGGCGAACTCCAGCCAGACGCCCTCCCCGGTGACGGACGCCAGCGCGAGGAAGCCCTCCGCCACGTCGGCGTAGTCCTCCAGGACACCGGCGTTGGCGCCCGCGTGGCCGTCCTTGCTGGTGCGGGTCAGACGGGCCTGCTCGTCCAGATGCAGCCGGACCAGGAGGTCGGCCGCCGCCTGGGCGGCCTCGACGAGGTCGGGCCGGTCGAAGTAGGCGCCCGTCTCGGCCAGCGCCGCGATCGCGAGGCCGTTCCAGGCGGCGACGACCTTGTCGTCCCGGCCGGGAACGGGCCGCTGCGAGCGCGCCGCCAGCAGGCGCTCCCGGATCGAGCCGATCTTCTCCGCGTCGAACAGGCCGTCCTGCACGGGCAGTTGGAGAACGGACCGGCCGTGCTCGAAGGTGCCCTCCTCGGTCACGCCGAAGTACTGGGCGGCGAGTTCGGCGTCCTGCTCCCCGAGCACCTCCCGCAGCTGCGCGGGCGTCCACACGTAGTAGGCGCCCTCGACGTGCCTCCCGGTGCCGTCGTCGCTGTCGGCGTCCAGCGCGGAGGCGAACCCGCCTTCGTCCGTGCGCAGTTCGCGCACCATGAAGTCGGCGGTCTCCAGGGCCACCCGGCGGGCGAGCTCCGAGCCGGTGGCCCGCCAGAGGTGCGCGTAGACCCGGCACAGCAGGGCGTTGTCGTACAGCATCTTCTCGAAGTGCGGCACGACCCAGTCGCGGTCCACGGAGTAGCGGGCGAAGCCGCCGCCGAGCTGGTCGTAGATGCCGCCGCGCGCCATGCGCTCGCAGGTGTCCTGCGCCATCTGCAGGGCGCCCTCGGCACCGGTGCGGGCGTGGTGGCGCAGCAGGAACTCCAGCACCATCGACGGCGGGAACTTCGGTGCCCCGCCGAACCCGCCGCGCTGCGGGTCGTACTCGCGGGTCAGCGCGAGCAGGGCCTGCGCGATCTCCTGCTCGCCGGGGGTCTGCGCGTCGCCGTAGGAGATCTCCCGGCCGGCCAGGTCGCGGACGATCTTCCCGGCGACCTCGGTGACCTCGTCCCGCCGCTCCTCCCACGCCTGCCGCACACCCTGGAGGACCTGGCGGAAGGAGGGCATGCCCTGCCGGGGCGCGGGCGGGAAGTAGGTGCCGAAGTAGAACGGCTCGGCGTCGGGGGTGAGGAACACGGTCATGGGCCAGCCGCCGTGCCCGGTCGCCGCCTGCACGGCCTCCATGTACACCGCGTCGACGTCCGGCCGCTCCTCGCGGTCGACCTTCACGCTGACGTAGTGCGCGTTGAGGTACTCGGCGGTCTCCCGGTCCTCGAAGGACTCGTGGGCCATCACGTGACACCAGTGACAGCTGCTGTAGCCGATGCTGAGCAGCACGGGCACGTTCCGCTTGCGGGCCTCCTCGAAGGCCTCGGCCGACCAGGGCCACCAGTCGACGGGGTTGTCGGCGTGCTGAAGGAGGTAGGGGGACGTCTCGTGCGCCAGTCGGTTCGGCATGGTTCCCATCCTGCCGCAGTACCCCGCCCCGCACGCGTCAGGCGTCGCACGGGCGCCGCGCCCGCCGCACGTCCGCCGGGCGCGCCCCACCCCGACGGGCCCGGCTCTTCACACCATCGGGCCGGGCACGCCCCCTCGCCCCGGTGCGCCGTCCGCCGCACACTTGACCGAGGAAACGACCGAGACAGCGCGCGGGGACGGCCGGGCACGGCCGGGACCGCCGTCGCCGCCGGAGGGGGACGTGACATGCGGGACGGTCATCGGGCGGAGGCCGAGCGGCTGTTGACGCGGGCCGTGGAGGAGGAGGTGCGCCGCTCGGGCGGGCGCAGCGACGGGAAGGTGCTGCTCGCGCGGGCGCGCGGCTCGCTCGACGCGATGGCGCAGAGCACGGCCGAGGAGTACGAGGCCTACACCCGCGCCCTGGACGAGGCGGCGGCCGGGCGGCTGACCTTCGGCCAGCGCTACGCCCGGGAGGGCGCCGGGACGCCGTTGCTGGTGGCCGGGGTCGCCGCGGTCGCGGCCGTCGTCGCCGACATGGCCCTCGGCACCGGCACCGGCACGGCCCTGGGCGCGGGTGCGACGGTCGGGGTGGTGGGCGCCGCCGCCACGGTCGTGAAGGTGGCCGGCTCGCACCTGCCGGCCGCGCACCACCGCGCCGGGGCCGCGAGCCAGCCCGGTGGGGCCGAACAGCTGCGGCTGCAGTGGCTGACGGCACTGGAGGTGCGGGGCATCCGCCCCTTCCTCGACCAGCAGCGCGTCCTGGCCGCCTCCACGGGCCCGAAGAAGACCGGACCGCGCCTGCGGGGCGCCGACAAGAGCGCGGCGGCGCGCGGACGCAACGTGCTGGAGCAGTCCTTCGCCCAGCTCCCGCAACCCGTGCAGCCGTTCGCGGGGCGCCGCCAGGAGCTGGCGCAGATCCGGCAGTGGGTCCAGGCCGCCCGCGCGAGCACGGAGACCCGGCCCACGGTGGTCGTCCTGCACGGCACGCCCGGCAGCGGCCGCACGGCCCTCGCGGTGCACGCCACGCACGATCTGCGGGACCACTTCCGCGGCGCCTGCGTCGTCGACCTGCGCGCCGACAGCCCGGGCGAGTCCCCGCTGTCCGCCCGCGACGCCCTGCTGCACCTGCTCAACCGGCTGGGCGCGCCCCGCGAGCAACTGCTGTTCCGCGAGCGCTCCTCCCCCGACCAGCAGGTCAAGCGGCTGAGCGAGCTGTACCACCAGCATCTGACCGGCCTGCCGGTCACGGTCGTCCTCGACGACGCCTCGGACGCCGAGCAGATCCGCCCCCTGATCCCGGAGCGGTCCGACAGCCTGGTGCTGGTCACCGCCCGCGGCCCGCTGGAGCCGGCCGGACTGGCCGCGCGGGTGCACCAGCTCGCGGTGGAGCCGCTGGACGCGGCCGGGGCGGAGGAGCTGCTGGGCGCGACGGCGCAGGACCGCTCCGGTCCGTACGACGCCGAGTCGGCCGACCGGGTCCGCGGGCTGTGCGGCGGGCTGCCGCTGGCACTGCGCATCGCCGGGTCGTGCCTCGGCCCGCGCTCGCCGCGCGCCCTGGCCACCGACCTGGGCGCGTACGGCCCGGTCGAGCCGGTGGAGCGCGCCCTGTGGCTGCGCTACACCGACCAGCCGGAGACCGTACGGCGGCTGCTGCGCCGGCTGGCGCTGGCCGGCCGGGCCTCGCTCGGCGCCGCGGCCGCGGCCGCCCTGCTGGCCACGGACGAGGCGGAGGCCAAGCGCCATCTGCAGGCCCTGACCCGCGCCGGTCTCATCGACCACGTCCGCGGCGACCGCTACCGCCTGCACGACCTGGTCCGCTCCTTCGCGCAGGCCCGCCTCCTCGACGAGGAGGACCCGGCGGAGCGCACGGCGGCGCAGGAACGGCTGATCGTGAACTACGCCGAGCTGGCCGACTCGGTGCTGCGCATGGTCGACGGCAACATGTCGACGCGCACCAACCGCTTCAGCCCCTACGGCTTCACCTCCCTCGACGAGGCGCTGCGCTGGCTGGACGACGAGTCGAGCTTCATCACGGCCGCCCTGCGGCACGCCGAGGGCGTGAACCAGGCGGCGGTGCTGAACCTGCTGGGCGCCCTGTGCGACTACTGCCTGCTGCGCGGCGACCTGTACCGCCTGGGCGAGATCAGCGAACTCGCCCAGGCCGTGGACGAGGGCCTGCTGGTCCGCTCGGTGCAGTGGCGCACCGGCATCGCCGCCCGGCAGCTGGGCGAACTGGACAAGGCCCGCACGACCCTCGCCTCGGTCGTCGACCTCTACCGGGAGGCCCATCACGACGCCGGGGCCGCCCGCGCCCTGTGCTCCCTCGGCATCACCCTGCACCACCAGGGCAACCTGACCGAGGCGTCGGCGAAGCTCCGCGAGGCCCTCGCGCTGCAGTCCTCCCCGGAGCTGGCGACGGACCGGGCGTGGACGATGCACGCCCTGGCGGCCGTGGAGCGGGACCGGGCCCGGCTCGGCGAGGCACTGCGGCTGCTGACCGAGTCCCTGGTCCTGCACCGCGCGGGCGAGTCCGTGCACGGCCAGGCCTGGGCGCACTTCCAGCTCGGCCAGCTGGCCCTGCGCATGGGGGACGTCCCGCGTGCCGAGTCCGAGCTGCGCGCCGCCCTGGAGCTGTACGGCCGCACCCGCGACGCCCGCGGCGAGGCCTGGGCGCTGACCCAGCTGGCCCGGGCCCTGCTGGTGGCCGGGGAGGCCTCGCCGGCCGTGGAGGAGCTGCGCGGCGCGGCGGCCCGGCACCGCGACAACGAGGACGCGCGCGGCGAGGCCTGGACCCTCTACTACCTGGGCCAGGCCCTGGAGGAGACGGGCGACCTGGACCAGGCGGTCCGCGAACTGGAACGGGCCCGCACGATGTTCTCCCGCATGCGGGACGTCTACGGCCTGGCCTGCGCCCGCCACCACTCGGCCCGGGTCACCCGCGACCAGCGCGCGGCCCAGACGGGCTCCCTGCGCAACTCCGGCTTCGCCCGCCAGCTGCTGGTCGACGCCCGCGCCGACTTCCAGCGCATCGGCCTCGCCCACGGCGAGGCGTGGACCTGTCTGGAACTGGCTGTCGTGGACGCGGGCAACGCCCGCACCCCGCAGGCCCTGGCCCTGTGCGACGAGGCGGTGGACCTCTTCACGTCCTACGGCGACCGCCGGGGCGAGGACTGGGCCCGCTTCCTGCGCTGCACCCTCCTGCCCTACGCGGCGCCCGGCGGCGTGGAGGTCGGCACGGCGGTGGCCCAGCAGGAACTCGCCGAGCTGTCCCGCGCCACCCACCCCCTGCGCGACGAGAAGCTCGACGACTACGCCGGCGCCTGGGAGCTGCTCCTGGAGCGGGGCGTCAGCCTGGAGTCGGGCTGGCAGGCCTGGGGACTGGGGATGACCCCCAGCAGGCATGCGCGGGAGGTGATGGGCGTCCCGGTGGAGACCACGGGGTAGCCCCGGTCCGGGGACGCCAGGACACCCGTCGGTGGCGTGGACCACCGACGGGTGGGTGCCGCCCCTCGGGGCGGGGGCGTCAGCCCTGCTTCTTCGCCTGCCCGGAAGGGGCGGAGGAGGCGGACGGGCCGGAGGAGGCCCCGGCGTCCTCGGCCGTCGTCCCGGCGTCCGTGCCGCCCTGCTCGCCGTCGTCGGCCCGCGGGTCCGGGACCTGCGTGAAGTCGACCCTGCTCATGTGCTTGTTCATCGACTTCATCAGGGCCCACACCGCCGCCGCCATCACCGCGAAGACGATGAAGCCGAGGACGCCGGGGGTGACCTTGTCCTCGTCGACCTCCTTGGCGAAGGAGACGAGGTGCGTCATTGCCAGGCTTGCGCTTGCGCTCATGTCAGGCATTGTCGCGGATGCCCGCAAAGAGGTCGTCCTCGGGGAGGGAGGTATCGACGAGGGACTTCGCCAGCTCGTACTCCTCCGTCGGCCACACCTCCTTCTGGATCTCCATCGGCACCTTGAACCAGCCGCCGTCGGGGTCGATCTGCGTGGCGTGCGCGATCAGGGCCTTGTCGCGGATCTCGAAGAAGTCGGCGCACGGGATGTGCGTGGTCAGCGTGCGCTGCTTCATCCCGAACTCCTCCCAGCGCTTGAGCCAGTCCCCGTAGGGGGACTCCAGGCCGCGGTCGAGCATCGCCTGGTGCAGGGCCTCGGTGCGCGGGCGGTTGAAACCCTGGTTGTAGTAGAGCTTCTGCGGCTGGTACGCGGGGCCGTACTCGGCCTCCGGGTACTTCTCGGTGTCCGCCGCCCCCTCGAACGCCACCATCGAGATCTTGTGGGTCATGATGTGGTCGGGGTGCGGGTAGCCGCCGTTCTCGTCGTAGGTGGTGATCACCTGCGGACGGAAGGAGCGGATCTTGCGCACCAGCTCACCGGCGGCGTGATCGACGTCCTCCAGGGCGAAGCAGCCCTCCGGCAGCGGCGGCAGCGGGTCGCCCTCGGGCAGGCCCGAGTCGACGAAGCCGAGCCACTCCTGCTTGACGCCGAGGATCTCCCGGGCCTCGTCCATCTCCTTCTTGCGTACCTCGTGGATGTGCTCCTCGATGTACGTGTCGCCCTGCAGCTTCGGATTGAGGATGGAGCCGCGCTCCCCGCCCGTGCAGGTCACGACCAGCACGTCCACCCCCTCGGACACGTACTTCGCCATGGTCGCCGCGCCCTTGCTCGACTCGTCGTCGGGGTGTGCGTGAACGGCCATCAGTCGCAACTGGTCAGTCAAGACTCAATCCTCAGTAAGTCGGCGCCCTGTGTGCGTCGGCGCAATCAGCGGCTTCTATAGTGACCGAATCGGGGGGCGAATAATTCCGGGACCGGGTCCCGGGGCCCCTTTCGGGACGTTCGTCCCGGCCCTGTCTGGAGGACGATCATGACGACGGCGAGCACGCGACCGCCCGAGGGCCGTTACGGCCGCTCCTCGGACGAGCGCGCCGACCGCAAGCTCAAGGTCGTCGGTGCCGTCCTCGCGGTGCTGCTGCTGGGTGTCGTCGGCTGGTTCGGCTACCACTACGTCGCGCAGAACGAGATCAGCGCCGAGGTGATCAGCTTCGAGCCGGGCAAGGAGTCCGTGCAGGTGCACCTGGAGGTCCGCAAGGACGCCGGCACCGACGGCTACTGCACCGTGCGCTCACAGGCCGAGAACGGGGCCGAGGTGGGCCGGGCCGACTTCCGCTTCGACGGGGACGACACGCGCATCGACAAGGTCGTCACGCTCCGTACGACCTCCCCGGGGACCACCGCCCAGCTGCTGGGCTGCCACGCCGACTGACGGCCGCCGCGCATCACCTGCAATACGTACACCCTGAGCTGGGTTGACGTGATTCTGGTGGCTTATGTCCTCCCCCTTGGGCCCCTCAATTGTTAGGCTCGTGGTTTCGCCCTTCCGTGAAGGAACATTCTTCTGGGTAGGGCGATGCTTTGTCTTCCCAGTACCTACGAGGAGCACCTGTGACCCAGACCAGCGAGAACGTCACCTGGCTGACCCAGGAGGCGTACAACAAGCTCAAGGCTGAGCTTGAGTACCTTACTGGTCCCGCGCGTGCGGAGATCTCCGCGAAGATCGCCGCTGCGCGCGAGGAGGGCGACCTGCGTGAGAACGGCGGGTACCACGCGGCCAAGGAGGAGCAGGGCAAGCAGGAACTGCGCGTGCGCCAGCTCACCCAGCTCCTCGAGAGCGCCAAGGTCGGCGAGGCGCCCGCGGCGGACGGCGTCGTGGCGCCCGGCATGGTCGTCACGATCGCGTTCGACGGCGACGAGGACGACACGCTGACGTTCCTGCTCGCCTCGCGCGAGTACGCGAGCTCCGACATCGAGACCTACTCGCCGCAGTCCCCGCTGGGCACCGGCGTGATCGGCCACAAGGTCGGCGAGGACGCGCAGTACGAGCTGCCGAACGGCAAGAAGGCCTCGGTGAAGATCCTCAAGGCCGAGCCGTACGAGGGCTGAGCCGCCCCCCCCTTCCGGACCTCGACGTGCCCCCGGCGCCGCTGCGTCGCCGGGGGCATCGTCATGCCGTCGCCCATCGGGACGGATCCGCAGCCGTCAGCCGGTCGCCCGGCGGTACTTGCGGACCGCGAGCGTCCGGAAGAGCGCGATGATCGCGACCGACCAGATCAGCGAGGCCCACACCGGGTGCTGCATCGGCCAGGCGTCGGGCGTCTTGAAGCCCGGCGGCAGGTTGCCGAACAGCTCGCGGCAGGCCTGCACGACCGCGCTGAACGGGTTCCACTCGGCGATGTGCCGCAGGAAGGTCGGCATCTGGTTCGCGTCGACGAACGCGTTCGAGATGAAGGTCAGCGGAAAGAGCCAGATCAGACCGCCCGAGGTGGCCGCCTCGGGCGTGCGCACGGACAGGCCGATGAGCGCGCCGATCCACGAGAACGCGTACCCGAAGAGCAGGAGCAGGCCGAAGCCGGCGAGCACCTTGCCGACGTTCTCGTGCGTGCGCCAGCCGACGATCAGCGCCACGACGGCCAGGACGACGAGGGTGAGCGCCGTCTGCACCAGGTCGGCGATCGTACGGCCGGTGAGCACCGCGCCCCGCGCCATCGGCAGCGAGCGAAACCGGTCGATGAGGCCCTTGTGCATGTCGTCGGCGATGCCCGCACCCGCGCCCGCGGTGGCGAACGTGACGGTCTGGGCGAAGATGCCGGCCATCAGGAACTCGCGATAGGCCTGTGTCGAGCTGGACGAGCCGACCTGGATCGAGCCGCCGAACACGTAGGTGAACAGCACCACGAACATGATCGGCTGGAACAGCCCGAAGATGATCATCTCGGGGATCCGGCCCATGCGGATCAGGTTCCTGCGGGCGATGACGGCGGAATCGCTGATGGCGCTCACTGGGCGGCCTCCTTGTCGCTCTCGTCGTCCGCGGCCTCGGCGACGTGTCCCGTCAGGGACAGGAAGACGTCGTCGAGGGTCGGCCGGCGCAGGCCGATGTCGTCGATCTCGATGCCGCGCGTGTCCAGCTCGCGGATGACCTCGGCCAGGAGCTTGGCGCCGCCGGTCACGGGTGCGGTGAGCTTGCGCATGTGGTCCTCGACCGTGACCTCGCCCTTGGCGAAGCCGGTGAGGACCTCGGCGGCGGTCGGGATGTGCTCGCGCTCGTGCACCACGACCTCGACGCGCTCGCCGCCGGTGCGGGCCTTGAGCTGGTCGGAGGTGCCCTGGGCGATGACCTTGCCCTGGTCGACCACCGCGATGTCGTGCGCCAGGTGGTCGGCCTCCTCCAGGTACTGCGTGGTCAGCAGCAGCGTCGTGCCGCCGGAGACGAGCTGCTTGATGACCTCCCACAGCTGCTGGCGGTTGCGCGGGTCGAGGCCGGTCGTCGGCTCGTCCATGAACATCACGGGCGGCGAGACGACCAGGGCCGCGGCGAGGTCGAGGCGGCGGCGCATGCCACCGGAGTAGGTCTTGGTGGGGCGGTCGGCGGCGTCCGTGAGGTGGAACTGCTCCAGCAGCTCGGCCGCGCGCTCCTTCGCCGCCTTGGCCCTCATCTGGTAGAGCCGGCCGACCATCTGCAGGTTCTCCCGGCCGGTCAGGTATTCGTCGACCGCCGCGAACTGGCCGGACAGGCCGATGGAGCGGCGGACCGCGTCGGGCTCCTTCAGCACGTCGATGCCCGCGACGACGGCCCGCCCGCTGTCGGGCCGCAGCAGGGTGGTCAGACAGCGGACGGTGGTCGTCTTGCCCGCGCCGTTCGGCCCGAGCAGGCCGAGGACCGTGCCCTCGGGCACGTCGAGGCCGACACCGTCCAAGGCCCTGACGTCACCGAAGGTCTTGACCAGACCCTCGGCGTAAATGGCGCCTGGCATAAAGACCTCCACGTCTTCGGGGATGGCCGGACAGATGCCCGGTGAGGCTTCTCGTGAACACACCATAACGCGATGTATCGTGTCTCTCAACGAGTTTGTTCCGCGTGTGGCACGGGGGACGAAGGCGATCTTGGCCGGGCCGCCGGGCGGGCGGGCCCCGGTCAGTCGATGACCGTGTAGCCCGCCTCGCGCAGCGCACGGCCCACCTCGACGCAGTGCGCCGGGCCCTTCGTCTCCAGGTGGAGCTCGACCTCCGCCTCCGTGAGCCCGAGCCGCGGGTCGGTTCGCACATGGCTCACATCCAGGACGTTAGCGTCGACCACCGACAACACGCCCAGAAGTGTGGCGAGAGCGCCGGGCCGGTCCGTCAGCCGCAGCCGGACCGCCAGGTAGCGGCCCTGCGCGGCCATGCCGTGCCGCAGCACGCGCTGCATCAGCACCGGGTCGACGTTGCCGCCGGACAGCACCGCCACGACCGGGCCCTCGAAGGCGCCGGGCTCGCTCAGCAGCGCGGCGACCGGGCTCGCCCCGGCCGGCTCGACGACCAGCTTGGCCCGCTCCAGGCACAGCAGCAGCGCGGCGGACAGCTCGTCCTCGGTGACCGTGCGCACCTCGTCGACCAGCTCACCGATGATCCCGAACGGCACGTCGCCCGGCCGCCCGACCCTGATGCCGTCGGCCATCGTCGCCGGGTTCTCCACCGCCACGGGCCGGCCCGCCGCCAGCGAGGGCGGGTAGGCCGCCGCGCCCGTCGCCTGCACGCCCACGATCCGCACGTCCGGGCGCACGGCCTTGACCGCCACCGCGATCCCGGCGGCCAGCCCGCCGCCGCCGACGCCGACCACGATCGTGCGCACCTCGGGGCACTGCTCCAGGATCTCCAGGCCCACCGTGCCCTGGCCCGCGATGACGTCGGGGTGGTCGAAGGGGTGGATGAACACCGCGCCCGTCCCGGCCGCGTACTCCTGCGCCGCGGCCAGCGTCTCGTCGACCACCTGGCCGTGCAGCCGCACCTCGGCCCCGTACTCGCGGGTGGCGCTGACCTTGGGCAGCGGGGCGCCCTGCGGCATGAACACCGTGGAGCGCACGCCGAGCAGGGAGGAGGCGAGGGCGACGCCCTGCGCGTGGTTGCCCGCGCTGGCGGCGACCACACCGGCGGCGCGCTCCTCGGGCAGCAGCCCGGCGATGCGCACGTACGCGCCGCGCAGCTTGAACGAGCCCGTCCGCTGGAGGTTCTCGCACTTGAGGTGGACCGGCGCGCCCACCGTGCGCGACAGGTGCCTGCTGGTCTCCATCGCGGTCTCCCGCGCCACACCCGAGAGCATCTTCCGCGCGCCGCGCACGTCGTCGGGGGTGACGAGCCGAAAGGAGTCAGCCGTGCTGTAGCTCATGACTCCAGCATCGCAGTTCACGGACGGGCACGGCCGTTGTGACCAACCTCCGAGACCCGCTTTGCGCAGCGCCGGTACGACCCGCCTTCCGGCCGCGTACCCTGTCCCCCAATCTGCCAGCCCTCCACGAAGTGAGCCCCCGGCCATGCCCACAACACCTGAAATGTCGATGGACATGACGACCGTCGGTGACACCGGTCTCCTCGACACGCTGCAGCACGAGGTGGCGTTGTTCGCCCGTCGTGCCGAACAGACCCGGCTCGGCGGGGTGGGGCAGGTGCGCAACTCGATGGATCGCGCCGCGTACCTGCTGCTCAACCGGCTCGACAAGGAAGGGCCGATGGGCGTCAAGGCGCTCGCGGCGAGCATGGGGATCGACTCGTCCACGGTCACCCGGCAGGTGGCCCCCCTCGTCGACACCGGCCTGGTCAAGCGCACGTCCCACCCGGAGGACGGGCGGGCGGTGGTGCTCCAGCTGTCCCCGCGCGGGCAGTCCCGGCTGGAGGAAGTGCGGTCGTCGCGTCGCCAGTTGATGGCCGAGCTCACCCACGACTGGAAGCCGGAGGAGCGCGAGGCGTTCTGCTCCCTCCTGACGCGGTTCAACACGGCTCTGTCGTCGCGGATGTCGGCGCAGGGCGTACCCGGCCCCGAGGCGCAGTCCGGCTCCTGACCGCCTGGACCACCCGGCCGCAGGAGGGCTCCCGCGTGTGACGCGGAGCGCCGCACGGACCGCACACCCCGCACGGAGGCGGACGCCGACACCGCCGCCCGGCAGGCACGGTCACCCTGCACGGCCGCAGCAAGCGACCGGCCCGGCACGCACGCGTGCCGGGCCGCTGTGTTCGGAGGGCTCGGACGTTCGGCGGGCGGGGTGGATGCCGGCGGGCGCGGGCCGGTGGTGAGGATCGGCAGGTGTGCACGGGCACGAGCGCGTATCGGCACCGGTCGTGCCGACATCCCCGGGCCGACCGGCGCGGGCGGGCGCCCGTGTGTGCCGACGGCACGGCCGTTCCGCGCGCCGGGGCGGGTGCCGACGCGCGCAGGCGGGGGGAGCCGACACGCGTGCGTGGCCGGGAGCCGCGCTCGGCGGGCCCCCGCCGCACCGGCCGTGCGTCCCACGCCCGCGTGACGCACGGCCGGTCCGGGCGTGCGCGGCTCTTGACCTCCGGGGCGCCTCTGGCCTGATATGAGACCGGGTCCCCGCCGCGTGCGGCCGGGGGCGCATCCTCAGGTTCGCCGTCGGGCGGGAGGCGAGGTGCGAGAGCGGCATGCGACCCGGGCAGCCCGTCGCGCCCGGGAGTTCGAGGCGTTCGTCGCCGGCGCGGCCGGGCGGCTGCTGCACGCCGCCACCCTGCTCACCGCGGAGGCCCCGGACGACAACCCGCGCGCCCGGCGGCTGCTGACGCTGTCGCTGGCCCACACGTACGCCCGCTGGGACGGGCTGCGCGGCGAGGATCCCTACGACCGCACCCGCCAGGACCTGGCCACCCGCTTCGCGCGCGGCGCCTGGCACCGGCACGGCGGACTCGGCCGCTCCCGTCCGCACCCCGTGGGCCCGCTGGCCGCGCTGACCCCGCAGGAACGGCTGATCCTCGTGCTCAGGCTCCACGAGGGCGTCGCCGAGGAGCAGGCGGCGGCTCTGCTGGGCCTGACCCCGGAGCGCGTACGGGCCGTCTGCCACCGGGCGACGACCGCGCTGCTGCACCGTCCGCGCGGCCCGGCCCCGGCCGTCCCGGCCGCGAAGGCGGTGCCCTCATGACACGACCCGCGCGGGGCGGCGGTCCCGCCGGCGACCGGAGGCGGACATGAGCGGCAACGACCGCGAGGCGGCGGTGCGGCGGATCCTGGAGCAGGCGCCGCGGCCGCTGCCGCCCGACATCCACCCGGAGGCGGTGCGCCGGGGCACCCGCATCCTGCGGCGCCGCACGCTCGCCCGCCGCGCGCTGTGGCTGCTGCTGTTCGCGGCGGCCGTGGCGTTCGCCGTGTGGGCGATGAACGCCCAGCCGTGGGTGGAGCCGCCGTCCGACACGACTCCACCCCTCACCGGCTGGTGAGCCGGCCGGTGCCCGGCTAGCCGAGCGCCTGCTGCAGGTCCTCCAGCAGGTCGTCGGCGTTCTCGATGCCGACGGACAGCCGCACCAGGTCGGCGGGCACCTCCAGGGCCGAACCGGCGGTGGAGGCGTGCGTCATGCGGCCGGGGTGCTCGATCAGCGACTCGACGCCGCCCAGGGACTCGCCCAGCGTGAACACCTTGGCCCGGTTGCAGACCTCGACGGCCGCCTCCTCGCCGCCCGCGACGCGGAAGGAGATCATGCCGCCGAACGCCTTCATCTGCTTGGCGGCGACCTCGTGGCCGGGGTGCTCGGGCAGGCCCGGGTAGAGCACGCTCGTCACGCGCGCGTGGCGGCTGAGCATGTCGGCGACCTTGGTGGCGTTCTCGCTGTGCCGGTCCATCCGTACCGCGAGCGTCTTGGTGCCGCGCAGCACCAGCCAGGAGTCGAAGGGACCCGCGACGGCGCCCATCGCGTTCTGGTGGAAGGCCAGTTCCTCGCCGAGCCCGGGGTCGCTGACGACGAGGGCACCGCCGACGACGTCCGAGTGGCCGCCCATGTACTTGGTCAGGGAGTGCACCACCACGTCCGCGCCGAGGGACAGCGGCTGCTGCAGGTACGGCGTGGCGAAGGTGTTGTCGACGACGAGCCTGGCGCCCGCGTCCCGGGCCACCTGGGCGACGGCGGCGATGTCGGTGATGCCGAGGAGCGGGTTGGAGGGGGTCTCCACCCACACGACCTTGGTCTTCGGGGTGAGGGCGGCCCGTACGGCGGCCGGGTCGCTCGTGTCGGCCACCGACCACTCCACGCCCCAGCGGGCGACGACCTTGGCGAACAGGCGGAACGTGCCGCCGTAGGCGTCGTTGGGGATGACCACGTGGTCGCCGGGGCTGAGCAGGGTGCGCAGCAGGCAGTCCTCGGCCGCCAGCCCGGACGCGAACGCGAGGCCGCGGCGGCCGCCCTCCAGGGCGGCGAGGTTCTCCTCCAGCGCGGTCCTGGTCGGATTGGCGCTGCGGCTGTACTCGTAGCCGCCGCGCAGGCCGCCGACGCCGTCCTGCTTGTACGTGGACACCTGGTAGATCGGCGGGACGACCGCGCCCGTCAGGGGGTCGGCGGTGTTGCCCGCGTGGATCGCGAGCGTCTCGAAGTGCTGACTGATGTGCCTGTCGCTCATGGGCACCGAGGGTAGTGCGCGGAGGCGGTGCGTGCCGGAGTACCAGGTCACACGGGCCCCGGCCCGGGTTCCTCCCACCGGCGGCGAGGGCGGTCCGGCCGGGTTTTCCACAGGTTCGCCGACCGGGTTGGCCAATTGTCGGGGCGGTCTGGTTCGCTTGTCGCATGGAGATTCTCTGGGTCCTGATCGCGCTGGTCATGCTGGGCTTCGTGCTGCTTCCCTTCCTGCGGCGCGGGCGCGGTGCGATCGGGCTGGTCTCCCCCGACCACCCGGACGCCGCGGACCCGGCGAACTACGGCTTCGTCCGCGAGGAGGAGCTCGACATCCGCATGCCCGGCCCCGACCAGGACCTGATGGACGTCCTGGACGTGGTGCAGCGCACGCAGGACCATCGCGCGGCCCAGCAGCTCCTGGCGGGCACGGAGACCGAGGGCGAGCGCCGCTGGCAGCGCGTGCAGGCCTTCGCGGGCGCGGCCTCGCTGGAACTCGCGCAGCGGCCCGGCGGGGTGAGCGAGTCGCCGGGCGGTCAGTGGCTGCGGGTGTGGCGGGCCGAGGCGCCCAAGGACGCGGGCGGTGCCGCGGTGCACGCCGAGTTCCTGGTGCAGCAGGCGTGGCGGACGGCGTCGCCCGGCACGGACGAGTTCCGGATCATCATGGAGGAGGCGAAGGCGGCGTGCGGCGATGCGGCGCTGCTGGCCCCCGGCGATCCGATCCCGTACATCGTGGAACTGTCGGTGGCCCGCGGTCTCGGCTACTCGCAGAAGGAGTTCGAGCAGCTCTGGCTGAAGATCCTGGACCGCGCGCCGAACCACATGGGGGCGCATCTGGCCGCGCTGCACTACTGGTGCGAGAAGTGGCACGGCTCGCGTGAGCTGGCGTACTCGTTCGCGGAGGCCGCGGCGGCAAGGGCGCCGCAGGGCTCGCTGCTGGCGGCGATGCCGCTGTTCGCGGTGTTCGAGCACCTGCCCGAGGTGACGCTGGTCAGCGGCTTCTGGCAGACCGAGGTGGTCACGAAGGCGGTGCACGGCGCGCTGCACGCGGTCCACTCGGCCCGCGCGGACGACCCGATGCTGGCGCACGTGCGGCACCTGCTGGTCTTCTTCCTGGTCCGCGGCGAGCGCTGGTCCGAGGCGATGAGCCAGCTGGTCCACGTCGACGGGCACGTGGGCGCCCTGCCCTGGACGCTGTCCGCCGACCCGGCCGGGGAGTTCGCGGTGTACCGGGCCCTGGCGGTGGCGGGCTACGAGGCGAACGGCGGCAGCCCGGCGAACCTGCCGCACTGAGGCCCACCGCGGGCAGGCACCGGGGCTCGGCTCCGGGGCGGACACCGGTGACCCGCTCCCGGCGGGCACCGGCCAGACTCCGTCAGGCGCCGACGGGTTCCGGGCGGGCGCCGGATACGCCCCCGGCAGGCACCGCACAGACCCCGGCGGGCGCCGCACACGCTCCGGGCGGACGCCCGACAGACCCCGGCGGACACCGGACAGACTCCCGGCAGGGACCGGACCGATTCCCGGCGGGCGCCGCACACGCTCCGGGCGGACGCCCGACAGACCCCGGCGGGCACCGCACGAACTCCCGCCGGGCGCCGCACACACTCCCACCGGGCGCCCGGCAGTCTCCCGGCCGGCACCGGACAGACTCCCAGCGGGCGCCCGACCGATACAGGGCGGGCGCCGCACACGCTCCGGGCGGACGCCCGACAGACCCCGGCGGGTATCGCACGGACTCCCGCCGGGCGCCGGACGCACTCCCACCAGGCGCCGAACACGCTCCCACCGGGCGCCCGGCAGACTCCCGGCCGGCACCGGACAGACTCCCAGCGGGCGCCCGACCGATACAGGGCGGGCACCGCACGCGCTCCCGGCGGGCGTCGGGCCGGAATGCCCGAAGGTCGGGGCCGGTTGCAGCGGACGTCGCCCGCAGCAGGGCGGCGCACCTTCACCGGCCACCGCCGGGGAAGGCGGCCCCGAAGACCGCTGGAGACCGCATGTTCCCGTTCAGCCGCACGCCCGGGCTGCCGACCCGCGAGCAGGCCCTGACCGGCCGCCCCGAGCCGCTGTTCACGGTCCCCGACCGCCACACCGTCCTCGGCAACCCGCTGCTCGGCCCCTACCCCGAGGGCCTGGAGACCGCCGACTTCGGCATGGGCTGCTTCTGGGGCGCCGAGCGGGTGTTCTGGCAGCTCCCGGCCGGTGTCTGGACGACCCTGGTCGGCTACCAGGGCGGCCACACCGAGCACCCCACCTACGAGGAGGTCTGCTCGGGCCTGACCGGCCACACGGAGGTCGTGCGGGTGGTGTACGACCCGGCGGTGCTGTCGTACGAGCGCCTGCTGAGGACGTTCTGGGAAGCCCACGACCCCACGCAGGGGTTCCGCCAGGGCAACGACGTGGGCACGCAGTACCGCTCCGCGATCTACACCCACTCCCCCGGCCAGGAGGCCACCGCCAAGGCGTCCCGCGCCGCCTACCAGCGGGTGCTGACCGCCTCCGGCCACGGGACCGTCACCACGGAGATCGTCCCCGCCGATGGCCGCCCTTTCTACCCGGCCGAGGCCTACCACCAGCAGTACCTCGACAAGAACCCGGCCGGTTACTGCGGCATCGGCGGCACGGGCGTGTCCTGCCCGATCGGGGTGGCCCCGGCCGACGGGTGAGCCGGCGGCCCCGTCGAGAACCCGGCGGCGGCGCACCCCTCCGGCGCGCACAAGGTCGTGTGACGCGGCGGACGGATGTGTCCACAGGGGCGCGTGCACCCCATAGGGTGCCTTCGTGACTGCACCCCTGAGTTCCTCCAGATCCCGTGCCGCGCTGCGGATATCCGCGCGGACGTCCGGTGAGTTGCTGCTGGTGTTGGCCGGACTGGCCGTCTCTCTGTGGTTGCTGGGCCGCATGTGGTCGGTGGTGTGGCCGCTGGTGTGCGCCCTGCTGATGACCACGCTGACCTGGCCCGCCGCCCGGTTCCTGCGGCGCCGCGGCTGGGCGCCCGCGCTCGCGGCCTCGGTGGTGACCGTGCTGTTCCTGCTGCTCCTGGCGGGTGTGGTGGCGTTGATCGCCGTGCCGGTGGCGTCCCAGTCCGGGGAGCTGTCCGACGGCGTGGTCGAGGGCATCCAGCGGCTGCGCGAGTGGGCCGCCGGGCCGCCGCTGAACATCGGGGACGCCCAGATCGACAAGGCCTTCGACTCCGCGGTCTCCCGTGCCCAGGACGGCCTCGGCAGCATGGTCGGTGCCGTCGTCACCGGGGTGAGCACCGTGGTCAACGGGGTCGTCACCGCCGTGCTCGCCCTGTTCCTGATGTTCTTCTTCCTGAAGGACGGCCCGCGGTTCCTGCCCTGGCTCTCCCGTCAGCTGCCCGGCCGGCTCGGCACCGACGTCCCGGTCGTGTTCGGCCGCGGCTGGGAGACCCTCGGCTCGTTCGTGCGGTCCCAGGCGGCCGTCGGTCTGCTCGACGCCGTCCTGATCGGCCTGGGCCTGTGGATCCTGGGCGTCCCGCTGGTGCTTCCCCTGGCGGTGCTGACCTTCGTCTCCGCGTTCGTGCCGATCATCGGCGCCCTGTTCGCGGGCTTCGTCGCGGTCCTCATCGCGCTGGTCTACAACGGCCTGATGGACGCGCTGATCGTGCTGGCCATCATCATCGTGGTGCAGCAACTGGAGGGCAACGTCTTCCAGCCCATGATCCAGAGCCGCGGCCTCGGCCTGCACGCGGCCGTCGTGCTGCTGGCGGTGACGCTCGGCGGCAACCTCGCCGGGATCGTGGGCAGCCTGCTCGCCGTGCCGGTCGCCGCGCTGATCGCGGTGGTGTGGAACTACCTCCGCGAGCAGCTCGCCGACCCGCCGCCGCCCGGGCCGGGCGAGACCGAACCGGACCTCGCCTGACCCGTCCCGTCGAGGCCGCGCGCCCGCGGGCGGCCGGGCACGCCGCGCCGGGCGGACGGCGGCCCGCGGGTTACGGTCGGCGGCATGAACGGTGATCGCCCCGGGTGGCACCGGTGCCTGCTCGGCGGCGCGGTGTTCGCCGTGTGCATGGCCGGCACCACGCTGCCCACCCCGCTCTACCCCCTCTACCAGGCCGGATTCGGCTTCTCCGAGCTGACCGTCACGGTCGTCTACGCCGTGTACGCCTTCGCCGTCATCGGCGTGCTGCTGCTGGCGGGCAACGCCTCGGACACCGTGGGCCGCCGGCCGGTGCTGCTGTGGGGCCTCGGGTGCGCGGCGGCCGCCGCCGTCTGCTTCCTGTGCGCGACGGGCCTGGGCTGGCTCTACGCGGGCCGGCTGCTGTCGGGCCTGTCCGCCGGCCTGTTCACCGGGGCCGCCACGGCGTACGTGATGGAGCTGGCCCCGGCCGGCGGTGCCTCCCGGGCCACCTTCGTGGCGACGGCCGCCAACATGGGCGGACTGGGCTGCGGTCCCCTGCTGGCCGGGCTGCTCGCGCAGTACGCCCCCTGGCCGCTGTACCTGCCGTTCGCCGTCCACCTCGCCCTGGTGGCCGCCTCGGCCGCCGTGGTGCTGCGGCTTCCGGAGACCGTGCGGGAGCTGCGGCCGGTGCGCGCGGTACGGCCGCGGCGGCCCGCCCTGCCCGCCGAGGTGCGTCCGGTGTTCGGGCCGGCGGCGACCGCCTCGTTCGTGGGGTTCGCGCTGTTCGGGGTGTTCACGGCCGTCAGCCCGGCCTTCCTGGCCGAGTCGCTGGACCTGCGCGACCACGCCGTGAGCGGGCTGGTCGTCGCCCTGGCCTTCTTCTCCCCGCCGGGCAGCTGGTGGCCGGGCGGGTGGGGGTGGCGCGGTCGTTGCCGCTGGGCTGCGCGGGGCTGCTCACCGGGCTCCTGCTGCTGGCCGGCGCGCTGCATCGGGACCTGCTCGCGCTGGTGGTGCTGAGCGCGCTCGTCGGCGGGGTCGGTCAGGGACTGGCCTTCCGCGGGGCGCTGTCGGCGGTGGCCGGTGCGTCGCCCGGGGACCGGCGCGCGGCGGTGATCTCGACGCTGTTCGTGGTGGCGTACGCGGGGATCTCGCTGCCGGTGATCGGGGTGGGGCTGCTGACGGGCCCGATGGGTCTGGAGGGGGCGGCGCTGGTGTTCATCGCGTGCATGGGGGTGCTGGTCTCGGCCGCCGCCGGCTATCTGCTCCGGCGGCCGGTGCGGGTTGAGGCCTGAGCGGATGGGGCTTGCTCCGGCGGCCGGTGCGGGTGGAGGCCTGAGCGGACGGGGCCGCGGCCCCCCGAACGGCCGAACCGGGCTCGCGGCGCACCTCCCGGCAGTGTGAGCCTGAACGGGCGTGGGGTGAGGGGGTCGCGAGAGGAGTTTCTCCGGATGCCGCCTGTCACCGCGTCGCCGGTGCGCCTGGAGGCGCACGTCGATCCCCGGCTGTCCCGATGGATGTGGCTGGTGAAGTGGCTGCTCGCCGTCCCGCACTACATCGTGCTGTTCTTCCTCTTCATCGCGTTCGGCGTGGTGACCGTGATCGCCTTCTTCGCCATCCTGTTCACCGCCCGGTACCCCAGGGCGCTGTTCGACTTCAACGTCGGCGTGCTGCGGTGGAACTGGCGCGTCGGCTACTACGCCCACACCGCGCTCGGCACCGACCGCTACCCGCCCTTCACCCTCGCCGACGTGCCGGACTACCCGGCGCGGCTCGACGTCGCCCACCCCGCGCGGCTGTCGCGCGGTCTGGTCCTGGTGAAGTGGTGGCTGCTGGTGATCCCGCAGTACATCGTCGTCGGGATCCTCGTCGGGGGCTGGGGCTGGGGCGGCGAGGAGAACGACGGCTGGGGCGGGGGCGGGCTGCTGCCCTTCCTGTCGCTCGTCGCGGTGGTCGTCCTGCTGTTCACCGGCCGCTACCCCCGGCACCTCTTCGACTTCCTGATCGGTCTCGCCCGCTGGATCGCGCGGGTCACCGCCTACGCCGCGCTGATGACCGACCAGTACCCGCCGTTCCGGCTGGACCAGGGCGGCCGGGAGCCGGCGCAGGGCATCCCGCCGCCGGCTCCCGGCCCGGGTCCGTCGCTGTCCAAGGAGTGACCCGGGCTCCGTAATCCACAGCGGAAGCCTCTCCTCCCCGCCTACGCTCCCCGCATGGTTCTCAGACGAGCGTTACAGGTGATCATGGTCATGGCCCTGGCCCTCGCGGGGGCGGTCCAGGGCGCCGCGCACGCCGCGGACGGCGGCGGGGGCGGACGGCAGCTGCTCTTCTACAACCACGCCTACGGCGTGCTCGACCGGGAGACCGCCGACGCGATCGAGCACTCCGCGTACCTGCGCGACTTCGCGAACTTCCAGGTCCGCACCACGACCGGATCCGGCGGGCGGACCTGGACCGGCCGCTACCTCCTGGGCCGCGAGACCTACCTCGAACTGTTCGGCGTCGGCGACCTGCCCGGCAAGGACGGCACCCTCGGCGCCGGCGGCATGGGCGTCTCGGCGGACCGCGCCGGCGACCTCGCGACGGTCACCGCCCGGCTGCGCGAGCGGGGCGGCGACCCGGTGGAGTTCCCGCAGACCCGCGACTTCGGCGACGGCGTGCCCGTGCCGTGGTTCGACGCGGTGTTCACCACCGACCGGTACGACCTGTTCGGGGCGTGGGGCATGGAGTACCGGCCGGAGTACTTCGCCGACCCGCGCGGCGCCACGGAACCCGCGGCGCACCCCGGTGACGTGGGCCGGGAGCGCTACCTGTCCGACGGCTACCGCGACCGGCTGATGCGGGACGTGACCGGCGTCCGGATCGCGGTGACCCCGGGGGACCTCGCGGCCACCGTGCCGCTGCTGGAGGCCGGCGGGTTCGCGGTGCGGTCCGTGCCGGGCGGCGTCGTCGCGAAGGGCGGCGGCACCACGCTCCGGTTCGACGCCGTGCCCCTGGACCAGGTCGGTCTGAGGCAGGTGGAGATGTCGCTGAACAGGCCCGTCCCGGACCGCCACGTCGAGCGGCTCGGCCACTCGCGGCTCACCGTCGGCCCCGGCGCCCGCGCCGTGTGGACCTTCGGCGTGCCCTCCGGCGCGTAGCGCCCGGTTCCGGCCGGCCCTCGCCCGTCAGCAGGTCACCGGTCGCGTACGGGAACGGGGACGGGCGGCGCGGGGGACGGGCGGCTCCGGTGCGGTTCAGCCGCCGCTGCCGTACGGCCGGGTGATGATCTCCAGGCGGTGGCCGTTCGGGTCGTCGAAGTACACGCCGCGGCCGCCGTCGTTGTGGTTGATCTCGCCGGGGCGGCTGTGGAACGGGTCCGCCCAGTACGTCAGACCCGCCTCCTTGATCCGGGCGAAGATCTCGTCGAACTCCTCCTCCGAGACCAGGAAGGCGTAGTGCTGCGAGGTGATGGCGCCGGGGCAGTCCATGTAGTCGAGCGTGACGCCGTTGGAGATCTCGACCGGCAGGAACGGGCCGTAGGGCGCGCTCACCTCCAGTCCCAGGATGTCGGCGAGGAACCGGGCCGAGGCGCGCTTGTCGCGCGCGGCGACGATCGTGTGGTTCAGCTGCACGGTCATGGCGGGCCTCCCCTGACGTACCGGCGAATCCCCTGCGGAGCACTTTCCCCTGTGTACCCCGCGAGCGGGCCCTCGCGCATCCCTGACACGCGCCGAGGGCCCCGGCGCGGGTGCGCCGGGGCCCTCGGTCCGCCTGACGGCGCGGGCTCAGATCGTGGCCGTGTCGATCACGAACCGGTACCGCACGTCGCTGGCGAGGACCCGCTGGTACGCCTCGTTGATCTGGTCGCCGCGGATCAGTTCGATCTCGGCGCCCAGGCCGTGCTCGGCGCAGAAGTCCAGCATCTCCTGGGTCTCCGCGATGCCGCCGATCATGGAACCGGCGAGGGACTTGCCGCCGCCGATCACCGAGAAGAGGTTCAGGGAGATGGGCTCCTCGGGGGCGCCGACGTTGGCCAGCGTGCCCTCGGTCTTCAGCAGCGACAGGTACGCGCCGAAGTCCAGCGGGGCCGAGACCGTGGAGACGATCAGGTCGAAGGTGCCGGCCAGCTCCTCGAAGGTCTTCGGGTCGCTGGTGGCGTAGTAGTGGTCCGCGCCCAGCTTCAGGCCGTCCTCGCGCTTGCGCAGGGACTGCGACAGCACGGTCACCTCGGCGCCGAGCGCGTGCGCGATCTTCACACCCATGTGGCCGAGGCCGCCGAGGCCGACGATCGCGACCTTCTTGCCGGGGCCCGCGCCGAAGCGCTTGAGCGGCGAGTACAGGGTGATGCCGGCGCACAGCAGCGGCGCGGCGACGTCCAGGGAGAGGCCGTCGGGGATGCGGACGACGAAGTTCTCGTCGACGACGACCTTCTCGGAGTAGCCGCCGTAGGTGGGCTCGCCGTCCTTGCCGATGCCGTTGTACGTCGGGATGTTGCCCTTGACGCAGTACTGCTCACGGCCGGCCTTGCAGTTCTCGCACTCGCGGCAGGAGTCGACCATGCAGCCGACGCCCACGCGGTCGCCGACGGCGAACCTGGTGACGCCCGCTCCGACCTCGGAGACGACACCGGCGATCTCGTGGCCGGGGACCATCGGGAAGATGCCCTCGCCCCAGCCCTCGTTGGCCTGGTGGATGTCGGAGTGGCAGATGCCGGCGAACTTGATGTCGATCAGGACGTCGTGCTCGCCGACCTGGCGGCGTTCGATGGTGGTGCGCTCCAGCGGTGCCTTGGGGGCGGGAGCGGCGTACGCAGCAACAGTGGTCATGCCGGGGTTCTCCTAGCGGGGGTCGTGCGCCCGGCTGCCTTCTGGATCTTCCTGCCGGGCACGCTCTCCACCGTGCCCGAATCCCGGGGTGCCACCCAGACCACGGTTCTGCGTACGCACAGCGTGCGTACCACTGGCGGGGTCAGGCTGGTGTGCGTACGACCGGTGATACTGGACAGCATGGTGGACGAACAGCCCGAACCCGCACAGACGGCCGGAGGCGGCCTGGACCGGCGCGCCGAGCTCAGCGAGTTCCTGCGCACCCGGCGGGCCCGGCTGAAGCCGGAGGACGTCGGGCTGCCCGACTTCGGGCGGCGGCGGGTGCCCGGGCTGCGCCGGGAGGAGCTGGCGCAGCTGGCCGGGGTGTCAGTGGCCTACTACACACGGCTCGAGCAGGGCAACGGCCACAACGTCTCGGCGGAGGTGCTGGACGCGATCGCGCGGGCCCTGCGGCTGAACGACGCCGAGCACGCGCACCTGACGCACCTGGCGAAGCCGAAGCAGCACAAGAAGAAGCAGACGGCGCGCAGCCGGCAGGTGCGGCCGGCGCTGCGGCACCTGCTGGACTCGATCGACAGCGTCCCGGCATACGTCGTCGGGCGCCGCTCGGACGTGCTGGCCTGGAACCGGATGGCCGCGGCCCTCTTCGGCGACTGGGCGGAGCTGCCGGCCCAGGACCGGAACTGGGCGCGGCTCGTGTTCCTGCGGCCCGAGTACCGCGAGCTGTTCGTCGAGTGGGACCAGAAGGCGTCCGACATCGTCGGCTACCTGCGCATGGACGCGGGCTGCCACCCGGATGACCCGCAGCTGTCCGCCCTGGTGGGCGAGCTGTCGGTGAAGAGCGAGGAGTTCCGCCGCCTGTGGGCCGCCCACGACGTCAAGGAGAAGAGCTACGGCGTCAAGCGCATGCGCCACCCCCTGGTCGGCGACCTGACCCTGTCCTTCGAGACGTTCCGCCTGGTCGACGACGCCGAGCAGTCCCTGATCACGTACCACGCGGAGCCGGGCAGCCCCTCGGCGGAGGCCCTGCGCCTGCTGGCGAGCTGGGGGGCGGACGCGACGCGGGCGGGCGCCGGGAGCCAGGCCCCGTAGACGCGCGACGGCCCGCCGGAAGCCGAGGCTCCCGGCGGGCCGCTCACGAACGGGCCCTACGGCCTACTTGCCGTAGTACGCGTTGTAGATCGAGATCGTCGACTTGTTGCCCTTCTTGTCGGCGATCTTGGCGTGGAAGGAGATGGCCTTGCCCTTCGCCGGGTTCTTGAAGGAGACCTTGCCCTTCTTGACGGCGAGCTTCTTCCAGGTCTTGCCGTAGTCGTACGAGACGTACACCGACAGCGACTTCAGGTTGCCGCCCTTGGCGGCGCCCTCGACGGTGACCGGGACGGTCACCTGCTTGCCGGCCGGGACCTTGCTGTCCAGGCCGGTGGCCGCGTTGAAGCGGACCGAGGAGGCGGGCAGCTGCTTCAGGTCAGTGGTCTTCTTCGAGCGGAACGTCCAGGCGGCGTCGATGCGGGTGGAGGCCGCCGCGACCTTGACGCTGCGCTTGACCGACGTCGTGAGCTTGTACTCGGCGTCACCGGCCGGGACCTTGAACGACTTCTCACCGAACAGCGGGTCGTCGTTGGTGCCGACCTTCTTGCCGTTGCGGTACAGCGTCGTGGCCGCCGACGTGAACTGCGAGTAGCCCACGTTGCCCTTGCCGTCGGCGAACAGCGGCAGGGAACCGAAGATCTCGTTGCCCTCGCGGAAGAGGCCGAAGTCGGCGGTGAGACGCGGTCCGAAGACGGCCGTGTTGACGGTCTCGGAGTAGCTCTTGCCGGCCGCGTACTTCTGCTGGCCCATCGCGTAGACGGCTTCGTCGATCGGGAAGCCGTCCGGGTCCACCCCGCCGTACTGGGAGAACTCCAGCTGCCACTCCACGCCGCCCTGGGCGGACAGGTGCAGCGTCCGGGTGCCGGGCAGGGCCTGCTGGATGCCGATCGAGGTGGCGCCGGAGCTCCACGGCATCCAGCCCACCGCGCTGATCGCGCCCTTCTTGCCGCTCGTCGGGGCGCCGAGGCCGGCCTTCACCGTGGCCAGCTCACCGGCCTTGTAGTGCTTGGTGAACCCGGTGGCCAGCTGCTTGACCGGGCCGCCGGCGATGGTGTTGTACTCCTCCTTGGGGCCCTTGCTCCAGTGGCCGTCCCACTGCTGGGTCACCGAACCGTCGGTGATCTGCGGGCCGACGTGGGCGCTGCGGATGTCGGCGAAGGAGTCCAGCCACCAGCCGTAGCCGTAGCTGGAGTCACCGGTCGTCACCGTGTAGTCCGCCGAGGCGAACTCCGACTTGGTGCCCGAGGCCGGAACGGTGATGTCCACCTTCTTGGCCTTGCGGGCGTCCAGCGTGACCGTCGTGTTCTTGGTGACGTTCAGCTTGGGCTGCGCGAGCCAGTCGACACCGGCGAACGTTTCCGGGTCGTCGCCCACGTAGACGTTGCCGTTGAGGACGTAGGTGCCCTTGGGCAGCCGCGTGGTGACCGTGCCGTCCGCGTCGTACGGCATGGCGCCCTTGCCCTTGCCCAGGCCCGCGATGCCGGTCAGGTCGGCGCTGTAGTTCTTCGCCGGCTGCCCGTCGCGGTTCAGGACCTTCAGCGTGACGTCGTACGACTCGACCTCGCGCTGCACCGCCGCCGCCGTGCGCACCGTCTGGCCGCCGCCCGTCGCCGTCACGTACGAGGAGTACGCGCCGTCGAGCGTGCCGCCCAGCCTGGTGTCGACCGTGAACGGGACGGAGGCCTTGCCGCCGGCCGGGACGGTCACCGAGGTGGCGCCGAGCTTGAAGAAGCCGGCCGGGGCGGCCTGGCCCTTCGGGTTGGTGGCGGTCGACGCCAGCTGCAGCGTGACGTCCTTCGTACCGAGGTTGCGGTACGTCAGCTCCTTGGTGACCGGCTTGTCGTCGGTGTGCGGCCACTGCTGGATGCCGAAGCTCACCGACACCGGCTCGGCGACGACGGTCTGCTTGATGGCCTTGTCGACCTGGATGCGGCCCGAACCCTGCTGGAACGGCGTGTACTTGCCGCCCTTGGTGGAGCCGGTGAGGGCGCCCTTGAGCTCGGAGTACTTCCACTCCGGGTGCTGCTGCTTCAGGATCGCCGCCGCGCCCGCCACGTGCGGGGTCGCCATCGACGTCCCGGAGATGGTCATGTAGCCGGCCGGCTTCTCGCCGACGTCCTGGGCTATCAGGTTGCCCGGGGCGGAGGCCGCGGTGATGTCCACGCCGGGCGCGGTCACGTCGGGCTTGAGGGCGCCGTCCGTGCCGGGGCCGCGGCTGGAGAAGTCCGCCAGCACGTCCTTGTCGTCGACCGCGCCGACGGTCAGGGCCGCCGCGGCGCTGCCCGGAGAGCCGACGGTCTGCTCGCCGAAGTCGCCCTCGTTGCCGGCGGCGATGGCGAACAGGACGCCCTTCTCCTCGGAGAGCTTGTTCACCACCGCTTCCATCGGGTCGATCTCCGGTGTGTCCAGGCCGCCCAGGCTCATGTTGATGACGTCGGCGCCCTGCGCGGCGGCCCACTCCATGCCGGCGACGATCTCGGAGTCGCTGCCGAATCCGGCGTCGTCGAGGACCTTGCCGTTGAGGATCTTCGCGCCGGGCGCGACACCCTTGTACGTGCCGCCGGACTTCGCGCCGGTGCCGGCCGCGATGGCGGCGACGTGCGTGCCGTGGCCGACCTTGTCGGAGGTGTCGGGCGCGGCGGAGAAGTTCTTGGCGTCGACGACCTGGCCCTTGAGGTCGGCGTGCGTGCCGTCGACACCGGTGTCCAGGACGGCGATCTTGACGCCCTTGCCGTCGTAGCCGGCCGACCACGCCTTGGGGGCGCCGATCTGTGCGACGGACTTGTCGAGGCTGGCCTTGCGGACGCCGTCGAGCCAGACGTGCGCGATGCCGGCTGCGGTCTTGTCGCCGTTGGTGACGGCGTCCCAGAGCTCGGGGGTCTCCCCCTGCGGCGTCTGGACCGCGTCGGCGTTGAGGGTCTTCAGGGTGCGGCTCAGGGTGCCCGCGTCCCGCACGTCGGCCTTGGTGGCCGCGGCGCTGCCCTGGTAGCCGACGATGACCTTCAGGCCCTTCTTCTGGGCCTTGCGGGTCGCGGACTTGTTGAGCTCGGTGACGTCGAAGAGACGCTGGTCGAGCTTGCCCGTGGCGACGAGACGGGCGGCGTCGGCCGGGATCACGAGGGTGTGGCCGTCGATCCTGCGGACCTGGACGGGTACGTCCTCACGGCCCTTGGCCCGCTGCAGGCCGACGACGCGGCCCTTGGCGTCCAGGGCGACCCGGTCGCCGGTGATCAGCGTGATGTGGTGCTTGGCGGTGAGCGCGGCCCGCTTGGAGGCCGCGGCCGTCCGCTCGCCGTCGGCTGACGCCGGGCTGGTCATGCCCGCCGCGAGGGCCACGGCTGCCGCTGTGGCGACCGTGGCCGCGCACGCCCTTTTCACTTGTCTGCGCAAGTTTCCCCCTTGCAGAAGTACCGGGCGAATTCCCCGTTCACCCGGCCGGGGGTGGTCTCGTACGCATGCGCGTGCACCCCCCGGAATACGCAGTATGCCGAGGGGTGATCAGGCACTCAATAGATGAGAAGAAGGTAAGAAATTCGTCGGCTGACTGTTACACGGCCGCCGGAACTCCGTTACAGGGTCGCGGCGTTACGCCCGCGTGTTCTCCTTGACGGTGATTCGGCCCTTGCGGATCGTCGCCAGGCGCGGGGCCTTCTTCGCGAGGGCCGAGTCGTGGGTCACCATGATGAAGGTGAGCCCGAGCTCCTTCCACATGCGTTCGAGCACGTCCATGATCTCGTCGCGCGTCGACTCGTCGAGATTGCCGGTGGGTTCGTCGGCGAGCAGCACCTTCGGCTGTTTCACCAGGGCCCGGGCGATGGCCACGCGCTGCTGCTGACCGCCGGACATCTCGCCGGGCAGATGGCCGAGACGTTCTCCGAGACCGACCGATTCCAGTGCCTGCGCGGCTTGTTCCCGGCGCTGTTTCGGCTTCACTCCGAGAGGGACGAGGGCGGTTTCGACGTTTTCCTGCGCGGTGAGCGTCGGGATCAGGTTGAAGGACTGGAAGACGAAACCGATGTTCTCGCTTCTGACGCGGGTGAGCCGGGCCTCCGGCAGCGCGGCGAGGTCGGTGCCGTCGAGGACGATCCGGCCCGAGGTGGGGCGATCCAGACCGCCGAGCATCTGCAGCAGGGTGGATTTGCCACCGCCGGTGGGGCCCTGGATGACCAGGCGGTCGCCGTCGGGGATGGTGAGGTCGATGCCGTCGAGTGCCCGGACGGTTTCTCTGGACCGGGTGTAGTGCTTGGTGACTGCGCTCAGTTCGTACACGGGTGGCTCCTGGTCGGGTCCGGTGGCGGGAGGGGGACGGGCGTCACTCGACTCGGCGCAGCGCGTCCGCGGGGCGCAGCCGTGCGGCCCGCCAGCCTCCGAACGCACCGGCGATCAGGCCGCCCGTCACCGCCAGGGCCACCGCGAGGGCGATGGTCGTGGGGCTGACGGGTGCGGTGAGGGCGACATCGAGGGTCTGCTGCGCCGCCGGCCCGCCCGGCCCGGCCCGGAAGGCACCGGGGCCGCCGGCGCCGCCGCCCGCGCCCAACTGGGCCTGGAGCGTGGGGCTCACGGCCGTCACCGCGTACGCGCCCGCCAGCCCCAGCGCGATGCCCAGCACCCCGCCGACCAGGCCGTTGACGACCGCCTCGCCGACCACCTGCCGGGTCACCCGGCCCGACTTCCAGCCCAGGGCCTTGAGCGTGCCGAACTCACGGACCCGGCGGGAGACCGCCGAGGACGTCAGCAGGCCCGCCACCAGGAACGCGGCCACGAGCACCACGACCGACAGCCACCTGCCCACGCTCGCGGCCAAGGAGGAGGCCGTGGACAGGGAGCCGGAGACGGTGTCGGCGAGGTCGGCGGAGGTGGTGACCGTCGTGCCGGAGACGTTCTTCCGGATCTCCGACTTGACGGCGTCGATCCGCTGCGAGTCGGTGGCCCTGACGTAGATCGTGGTGACCTTGTCCTCGGCGTCGGCCAGCGTCTGGGCCTGCCGCAGCGGGATGTAGAGGTCGGCGGCAGCGTCCCCGCTGTCGGCCGTGGCGATGCCGACCACCTCGAACTTCGTGCTCCTGATGGTGACCGTGGACCCCGTCCTGAGCTTCTTCTCCTTGGCGTACGACGCGTCGGCCACGGCGACCGCGGCGTTCGTCTCACCCGTGGTGAAGGTCCGGCCGCTCGTGATCCTGGAGGAGGTCAGCGGACCGAGGGCCGGCCTGGTGACGTCGGTGCCGTAGACCGAGTAGCTGTTGACGTCGAAGTCGGCGCCGCCGCCCTCGACGCGGCCCTGCGGCGAGGGCTGGGCGCCCGGGCTGCGGCCCTGTTCACCGCCCTGGCCCTGCTGGAACCGCCCGCGCGTGAACTCGCCGCTGACCTTGAGGACCTGCAGGCTCAGCCCGCCCACCGCGTCCGCGACGCCGCTCTGCCCGGCCACCTCACCCACGGTCGAGCTCGCCAGCGTCTGGAAGCCCTGCACCATGACGCGGTCGCTGCTCTGCTCGCCGCCGGAGTCGTCGTCCTGCGCGTCGAACCGGAAGCGCGGCCGCTCGGAGCCGGCGGCGGCCGGTGCCGCGGCCTTGGTGACGGTCATGTCCGTGCCCAGCCCGTACAGCGACTCGAGGACCTTGTCCTGCGCCCTGCCCATGCCGGCGGAGACGGAGGTGACGACGATGACCAGCGCGATGCCCAGCGCGAGTCCGGAGGCGACGACGAGGGCCGCCTTTCTGCGGCGGCGCAACTCGCGCCTCAGGTAGGTGAAGAACATGGCGGCAAGCTAGGGACGCTCTGTGATGAGCGGTTGAGCCGCGCATAAGAGCCGGATGAGAAGCGGCGGGCGGCGGGAAAAGCGGAAGCCGCCGCCCACCCCTCGCGCGAGGGACGGGCGGCGGCTGTGCGCGTGTCGCCGAAGGACCGTCAGACGGCCGAGCCGGCCTTCCAGTCGGCCCAGTTCATGTTCCAGCCGTTGAGGCCGTTGTCCGGCGCGATGGTCTTGTCGCCGGTGTTCTCGACGACCACCACGTCACCGAGCATCGAGTTCTTGAAGAACCACGCGCCCGGGGTGTTCGGGTCGTCGGCACCCTTGGCGTCCTGCAGGCCCACGCAGCCGTGGCTGGTGTTGACGCTGCCGAAGATGGACTTCGCGCCCCAGTAGTTGCCGTGGATGAACGTGCCGGAGCTGGAGAGGCGGATGGCGTGCGGCACGTCCTTGATGTCGTACTCGCCCTTGCCGTCGTCGTCCGTGAAGCCCACGGTCGCGCCGTTCATGCGCGTCTCCTTGAACTTCTCGGACATCACCATGACGCCCTCGTAGGTCTTGTTCTCCGGCGAGCCCGCGGAGATCGGGATCGTCCGGACGACCTTGCCGTCCTGCGTGACCTTCATCTGCTTGGTCTTCGCGTCGACGTACGAGATCTGGTTGCGGCCGATCTTGAAGGTGACCGTCTTCTGCTGGACGCCGTAGACGCCCTCGGCGCCCTCGACACCGTCGAGAGCGAGCTTCAGCGTGACGGTGGAGCCTTCCTGCCAGTAGTCCTCGGGCCGGCAGTCCATGCGGTTGGCGTTGAACCAGTGGCAGGCGACCTCCTGGCCGCTGGTCGTGCTGACCGTGACGCCCTTCTGGACGGCCGCCTTGTTGGTGATCGCCTTGTCGAAGTTGATCGAGACCGGCATGCCGACGCCGACGGTGGTGCCGTCGTCCGGGGTGAAGTTGCCGATGAAGCTGTTGGCCGGGGAGACCGTGGTGAACGAGGCGTTCTCGTGGGCGACGCGTCCGTCGGAGTCCTTCGCCTCGGCCGCCAGCTTGTAGGTGGTGGACCGCTCCAGCTGCGTGCTGGGCTTCCAGCTGGTCTTGTCGGCGGATATCTGTCCGCTCACCTCGGTGCCGTCGGCCGTCGTCATCTTCACGTTCGTGAGCGTGCCCTTGCTCACGGTGACGGCGGCGGAGTTGTTGATCGAGGCGTTGTTCGAGCCGTCCTTCGGCGTGATCTTGATCTGGGCCTCGGAGGTCTTCTGGGCCGCGGCCTCGTCGACCTTCGACTGGGAGCTGTCACCGCCGTCGCTGCCGGAGGCGCTGTCGTCGCCGCCGGAACAGGCCGAGAGCATCAGCACTCCGCCGAGCAGTGCGGACGCGACCGTCAGGCCCTTGCGCCGCTTACTGACCGTCATCACACGCTTCTCCATCGTTGCCGATTTCCCCAAAACCCCGAGCCCCCGCCACCAACCAAGTGCCCCCGTCGGGACTCGTGAGTCCCCGTCCGGAACTTTCAACGCTACGGCCGGCCGGTCCGGTTCCCCAGGTGGCGGGGGTGTGGGGATCACCACGTCCGTGGCGGACGGTGCAGGACGTCACCGGTGTGGCCGTGCGCCGCTTGAGACGCGAGGACCCCGGGCGGCGGTTGCCGCCCGGGGTCACGAGGTTCCCGCGCGGTCAGCCGTCGCTGTCGTCGTCGCCATCATCCTCGTCGAGGTCCCAGTCCGGCGAATCGGGGTCGTAGTCGATCCGCTCGCTGCTCCACGAGGCCTGCTGGAGCTCGACCCCGGGCATCTCACTGACCAGGTCGAACGGATCGACGAGGTACGCGAGGGCCTCCGCGGTGTCTTCCGTCACAGCGGCCTCGGCGTGGGCCCGCTCCGCCGCCGGCATCCCGTCGTCGCCGGCGATCCGGCCGAGTGCGGACTTGGTGACCGTGCCGGGGTCCTCGATCTCGACGACGAGTTCCACTCGAAGCCGTACAAACCGTGATGTCTCTGGAGTGCTCATGGCGGGAGCGTACGGCCAAGGCCTCCTGTGACTTTCCCGTGACCCGCGCCTTTCACTAACATCGCCCCACACGGCCAATTCGCCGACGTCACAAGGGGATCGATATTCCGTGTCATCCGCTCGCCGTCCGTTGCTGACCGCCACCGCAGCGGCGACCCTGCTGGGCGCCCTGTGGTTCGTCCCGTCCGCCAACGCGACGTCGGACTCACCGGTGAGAGACGCGGTCTCGACGAGCCCGTCGCCGCAGGTCACGGAGCAGGCCCGGATCGCGGCCACGACGGCGGACGCCTCCGTTCCGGGGACCCGCCTCGCGGACACCGGAAGCTTCGACAGCACGCCGTACGTGGTCGGCGGGACCTTCTGCCTCACGCTGGGTGCCGGCTTCGTCGTGTACTCGGTCCGCCGGGAACGCCTCGGTCTCTGACCGCACTTGCGGCCGCCTTCGCCGTCCCCGCGGCGGACGGCGAAGGGGCCCCGCCGCACGGCGGGGCCCCCGGGGGCGCTTTTCCGTCCTACCGGAGCGGGCCGGTGACCGCCTCCACCGCCGCCAGCAGCCGCCCGTCGCGCACGAACGCTTCCGCGGCGGCCAGGTCGGGCGCGAGGTACCGGTCGGGACCGGGGCCCTGCACCCCCGCCTCCCGCACGGCGTCGATGACGGCCTGGCTCGCGGGCGCCGGGCTGAGTCCCTCGCGCAGCTGGATCGCGCGGGTGGCGGCGTACAGCTCGACGGCGAGGACCCGGGTGAGGTTGTCGACGGCCGTGCGCAGCTTGCGCGCCGCCGACCAGCCCATGGAGACGTGGTCCTCCTGCATGGCGGAGGACGGGATCGAATCGGCGGACGCCGGTACGGCGAGCCGCTTCAGCTCGCTCACCAGCGCGGCCTGCGTGTACTGAGCGATCATCAGACCCGAGTCCACACCGGCGTCGTCGGCGAGGAACGGCGGCAGGCCGTGGCTGCGGTTCTTGTCGAGCAGCCGGTCGGTGCGCCGCTCGGCGATGGAGCCGAGGTCGGCGGCGGCGATGGCGAGGAAGTCCAGCACGTAGGCGACCGGCGCCCCGTGGAAGTTGCCGTTGGACTCGACCCGCCCGTCGCGCAGCACCACCGGGTTGTCCACGGCGGACGCCAGCTCCCGGTCGGCGACCAGGCGGGCGTGGGCCAGGGTGTCCCGCCCGGCCCCGGCGACCTGCGGGGCGCAGCGCACCGAGTAGGCGTCCTGGACGCGCGGCGCGTCGTCCTGGTGATGCCCGGTCAGGCCCGAGCCCTTCAGCACGGCCAGCATGTTGGCGGCACTGGCGGCCTGGCCCGGGTGCGGCCGGATGGCGTGCAGCTCGGGGGCGAGGACCTTGTCGGTGCCGAGCAGGGCCTCCAGGGACAGGGCGGCCGTGACGTCGGCGGACCGGTAGAGGGTCTCCAGGTCGGCCAGGGCCATGACCAGCATGCCGAGCATGCCGTCGGTGCCGTTGAGGAGGGCGAGGCCCTCCTTCTCGCGCAGCTCGACCGGCTGGATGCCGTGCGCGGCCAGCAGTTCGGCGGCCGGGCGCACGGTGCCGTCGGGGCCCTCGGCGTCCCCCTCGCCCATGAGCGCCAGCGCGCAGTGGGACAGCGGGGCGAGGTCGCCGGAGCAGCCGAGGGAGCCGTACTCGTGCACGACCGGGGTGATCCCGGCGTTGAGCAGGTCGGCCATGGTCTGCGCGACCTCGGGGCGCACGCCGGTGTGCCCGGAGCAGACGGTCTTCAGCCGCAGGAACATCAGGGCGCGCACGACCTCGCGCTCGACCCGGGGGCCCATGCCGGCGGCGTGCGAGCGGACGATGTTGCGCTGGAGCTGGGCGCGCAGCTCGGGGCTGATGTGCCGGGTCGCCAGGGCGCCGAAGCCGGTGCTCACGCCGTACACGGGGTCCGGCTTGGCCGCCAGCGCGTCCACGATCTCGCGGGCCGCGGCGAGGGCGGCCACGGCCTCCCCGGAGAGCTCGACGCGGGCGCCGCCGCGCGCCACGGCGAGCACGTCGGACGCGGTCACGCCGGACGTCCCCACCACCACAGTGTGCATATCCATATTCAGGAGCGTACGCAGTGAATTCGATGATGTCACCACTGGGGACGGGGTTCGCCCCTTACCGATACGTCACACCGCCCGGGGCCGCCCGTGACCTGCCCGACCATCCGGTTCCGCCCGGGCCCGCCGGCGGATCGCGCCCGTGGTGTCAGGGCGCGTGCCGGCCGCGGAAGCGGCGGCGCTCGCCGCCCGCCTCCCGGGACGGCTCGTCGGCGAGCCGAACCACCGGGTCGTCGGGCCCGGCGCGCCCGGCGACGACCGGGCGGGCGGCACGCTCGGCCTTGGCCCGGTACTGGGCGGCGTCGGCGAGCCGGAAGAGCCGGCGGGCGGAGCGCACGGTCCCGATCGGGTCCGCGGTGGAGGCGACTCCGCAGGCCACCCCGTCCCCCAGCTCCAACTCGGCCGCCCGGCGGCACAGTTCGTCGGCCGCCTTCACGACCTGGTCCGCGGGCGGCCCCACCGCCAGCAGGCAGAACTCGTCCCCGCCGAGCCGTGCCGCGAGCGCCCCCGGGAGCATCGCCCCGCACAGCGACAGCACCGAGCCGAACCGTTCCAGCAGCCGGTCGCCCGCCGCGTGCCCGTGGGTGTCGTTGACCCGCTTGAGCCCGTTCAGGTCGCAGACGACGAGGCTGACCACGGCGCCGTCCCTGCGGTGCCGCTCGATGGCCTGTTCCAGGCGCACGTCGACGGCACGGCGGTTGGCGAGCCCGGTGAGGGAGTCGGTGAAGGCGAGCCGCCTGGCCTCCTCCAGACGCTCGGTCTGGGCGATGCCTGCGGCCACCACGGAGGCCAGCACGGTGGCGAAGTCGGCGTCGGCACGGCCGAAGACGGGCTCCCCGGCCGGCCGGGCGACGTACAGCTCGCCCCAGGCCCTGCCGTGCAGCACGATGGGCGCCACGACGCAGCAGCCGCGGCCGCGCCGCCGCAGGGCGGCGACCCGCTGGTGGCAGTACCCGGGCTGTCCGGCGGCCGGCCCCTGCGCGGTCTCCACCCACGCGTCGGGCTCGCCGCCGCCCGCCCACTGCTCGTGCAGGAACTCGGTGATCTCGGCGAACTGGTGCACGGGGTAGGCCTCGTCCTCCGGGAACTCCTCCTCCCCCTCGGCCAGCTCGCCGACGTTCACGAGGACCTTCAGCCGCCCGAGCTCCCGCTCCCACACCGACAGCGCGGCGAAGCTCCCGCCCAGGGCCCGGCACGCCCCCGCGGCCGCCGCACGCCACGCCTCGCGCAACCCGTGCGCGGCCGCCATCCCCTGAGCCAACGCGACGACGGCCGCCAGCCGTCTGTCCTCACCCATCACCCCAGGCTAGGGAGTTTTCGGCCAATCCGTTCTGTTGACGGGGCGAACGGGGAGGGCGGAGGTTCACACGGAGCGGACGGTGTTCACAGGCGCCGCCGGCCCCCGGCCGCTACTGCCCGGGCCACTCGGGCCTGCGCCGCTCGTTGAACGCTGCGACGCCCTCGGCGCGGTCCCCGGAGAACGCCGTGGCCCGCCACGCGGCGTCCTCGACCTCCAGCCCGGCCCGCAGATCAAGCCCCTGCCCCAGCCGCAGCGCCCGCTTCGCCGCCCGCAGCCCCACCGGCGAGTTCCCGGCGATCCTGGCCGCCAGCGCCAGCGCCTCCTCGCGGTCCCGGCCCTCCTCCACCACCTGGTCCACGAGCCCCAACTCCCCGGCCTCCACGGCCTCCACGCGCCGCGCGGAGAAGATCAGCTCGGCCGCCCGGGCGGCCCCCACCCGGCGCGGCAGCAGCTGCGTGCCGCCACCACCGGGGATGACCCCGACCGAGACCTCCGGCAGGCCCACCACGGCGGTCCGGTCCGCCACGATCACATCGCACGCCAGCGCCAGCTCGAACCCGCCGCCCAGCGCGAACCCGTGCACCGCGGCCACCGTCGGCACCGGCAGCTCCAGCACCCCGGTGTACGCCCCGCGCGTCACGGGCCGCTGGCGCAGCAGGTCCGCGTCGGTGAACGCGTTCCGCTCCTTCAGGTCGGCCCCCACGCAGAAGGCCCGCCCGTGCGTCGAGGTCAGGACGACCACCCGCACGTCCCGGTCCTCCCCCAGCGCCGCGCACGCACCGGAGATCGACCGCGCCATCTCGGTCGACACCGCGTTCATGGCCTTGGGACGGTCGAGGACGAGCTCCGCGACATGCCCCTGCTCGTGCCGCCGCACCAGCACGAACTCCCCGAACCGTTCCTCACTCATGACACCCTCCGGTTAACGCGGGTTAACAAGAACCGACGCTCAGATCATCGCAGCCGCACCCCGCACACGAAAGAGCGGACGCCGCGGGTTCCCGCACCCCGGCCCGCCCACCCGTTCGAGTGACATCCCCCCAACTCCGCCCCGACCGCCCAAGGGAGCGCATAACGTGCAGCCGCCAGGGCGCACAGGGGGGCGCGTGCGCGACGGGGAGGAACCATGAGGACGACCGACACACCGGCGAAGCCGCGGCAGGAGACCACCGCCGCGCGACCCCGCCGACCCGATCCGGCCGCGCCGCACGGGCCGTACGCGCCGTACGAGGCGTACGAGGCGTACGAGCAGCCGTCCGCGGCGGAGCCCGGCCCCTTCGCCGCGCGCACCCGCGGCCGGCACCGCAAGCCCCGCCCCCGCAAGGTCCTGCTCGCCGCAGGCGGGCTCGTCCTGGCCGTGGGCGCCCTGAGCCTGGTACGCCTGTCCGCCGGAACCGGCCCGGACGGCACCGGCACCGTCGAGGCCGAGCCGCGCCCCGACCCGGTCGTCTCGGACACGGACGGAACCCCCGGCACGGCGGCGGCCCGCCAGGGCGTCCGGGCCGGGCCCGGGGTGAGCCCCTCGTCGACCACGGCCCTCGGCGGCCTCACCCCGTCAGCGGCCCCCAGGAGTGCGCTGCCCACCCCGCCCGCCCCGGGCACCGGACCCGGCCGGGCCCCGGACCCGCCCGGCGCCCACCGGCCCGGCACCACGACCCCGCCCGGCAGGGCCGGCCTCCCGGCTCCACCGCCCCGGGCCGACGCACCCCGCCCGGCGCCGGCCACGCCCCCGGACCGGAGCGCGCCCGCCCCGGCGCCCCGGCCGGACGCACCGGACACACCGGAGCAGCCGCAGGACCCCGGCCTGTGCGTGCCGGTCATCGGCCTGTGCGTGGACCCGCCGGCCGGCCACCCCTGAGGGCGCCGTGGAGACGCACCGGACAGCGGGCTGCGCGCCGTGAGCGCCTACGGCGCCCCGTCCCGCCGCGTGAGCAGCCACGGCTCCACCACGCCCAGGCCGCGCACGGGCCGCTGCCACATCGGCTGCAGCGCGAACCGGTACACCGGGGGCTCCTCGCCCTCCTTCTCCGCCGCCGCGGCCTCCTCGGCCGCCTCCGCCTCGGAGGCCGGGGCGTCCTGCGTGCGGATCAGCTCCTCGGCGAACGCGGTGTCGACGAGGACGGCGTCCTTCGGAGCTATCGAGGTGAGCCGGGAGGCCAGGTTCACGGTCGTACCGAAGACATCGCCCATTCGGGTGGTCACGGTGCCGAACGCCATGCCGACGCGCAGTTCCGGCATGGTCTCGTCGTGCGCCATGGTCTCGATCAGCCGCAGCGCGATCTCGGCGGCCGTGCCCGCGTCGTCGGCGGCGTACAGCACCTCGTCGCCGAGGGTCTTGATCAGCCGTCCGCCGTTGGCGGCCACCAGGTCGGCGGCCGTGGTCTCGAAGGCCTCGACCAGCTCGCCGAGCTCCTCCTCCTCCATGCGGCGGGTCAGCCGCGTGAACCCGACCAGGTCGGCGAAGCCGACGGCCAGCCGCCGGTCGACCATCTCCTCGTCGTCGGCGGCCTGCACGACCCGGCCGGCCGAGGCCGCGAGCTGGCGGCGCCAGACGTAGACCAGGAACTCCTCCAGCTCGGGCAGGAGCAGCTCGACGATCGGGTACGTCACCTCGGTGCGGGTCATGCCCGGCTCGGGCGGCTCGGTCAGCCCCTCGAGGAAGGAGTCGATCTGCCACTCGGCGAGCCGCGCGGTGGTCTGCCCGGTGGACCGGGCGACCTGGACGGCCATCGCCTCGCTCAGCAGCCCGGCCTCGACCAGACCGGCCAGGCGCCGCAGGGCGAGGACGTCCGCCTCCGTGAGGGCCTTGGCCTGCCCGATGTCGGCGAAGCCCATCGCCCGCCAGAAGCGGGAGGCCAGCTCCATGGAGACGCCGGCGCTGCGGGCCGCCTGGAACGGGGTGTAGCGGCGCTCGGCGCCAAGGATGAGCCCTTCGAGGCGCAGGGCGAGCGGATCCTCGCCGGAGTCGGCGCCCTGCGCGTCCTCGCCGGAACCCGAGTCGTCGACGGTCACGCGTGTTGCCCTTCCGATCTGTCACGGTCATGTATCGACCGGCCTCAACTCTACGGCAGGTGTGCGCCAGCTCACTCCGTATGAGCGGCCGTGGGGTGAGGTGCCCGGCACCGACCGGCTGATCGGCGTCTTCCCGCCCACCCGGGGACTCCGCCCCAAAGCCCCAGGCCGGCCGGGCCGGCCGGGGTGCGGACACACCGGCCCCGGCCTCAGGCGGGCCTCAGGTGCACGATGTCCCCGGCGCCCACGGGCTCCTGCACGCCTTCCTCCGTCGCCAGCACCAGCCGCCCGTCCCCGTCGACCGCCACCGCCTCCCCCACCACGGCCCGGTCCCCGGGCAACTCCGCCCGCACCACCCGCCCGAGCGTCGCGCACCCGGCGGCATATGCCTCCTGCAACCCGCTCACGCCCGGGTCGCCCTCGGCGGCACGCCACTTCCCGTACCACTCCTCCAGCGAACGGAGCACGCCCCGCAGCAACGGATCCCGGTCCGTGCCCACGGCCCCGGCCAGCGCCAGCGACCCGGCCGTCGGGACCGGCAGCTCGTCCTCCTTCAGCGTGACGTTGATGCCGACCCCGATGACGACCCCGTCGTCCCCGGCCCGTTCGGCGAGGATCCCGCCGGCCTTGCGTTCCTCGCCCCCCACGGTGACCAGCAGGTCGTTCGGCCACTTCAGCGCCGTGTCCACACCCGCGGCGCGCGCCAGGCCGGTGGCCACCGCGACACCGGTGAGCAGCGGCAGCCAGCCCCACCGGGCCACGGGCACCTCGCGCGGGGTGAGCAGCACGGAGAAGAACAGGCCCGAGCGCGGCGGCGCGGTCCACTGCCGGTCCAGGCGCCCGCGGCCGGCCGTCTGCTCCTCGGCGACCAGCACGGCCCCCTCCACGGCCTCGCCCCCGGCCGCCCGGACGACCAGGTCGGAGTTGGTCGAACCGGTGCGCTGGACGACCTCCACCAGCGACCACAGCCCTCCCTCCCGCACCAGGCCCCGGCGCAGGGCGGTGACGTTGAGGGGCGGCCGGTCCAGGTCGGACCAGCGGCTCCCGTTCGGCTCTGATGCATCTCGCGGCGTCATGCAAGCCACCCTAGGTGTGGTAAACGCCGCACTGCCGATGTGGAGGGCCCCCACTACTCTACGGATGAGTAACCGTCCCCCCTTTTGAGCAGGCAGGGAGCCGCATCCCGATGTCCGAGCCGGAAGAGCAGCAGCAGCCTGACATTCACACGACCGCGGGCAAACTCGCGGATCTGAAGCGCCGCATCGATGAGGCGACGCACGCCGGCTCCGCACGCGCCGTCGAGAAGCAGCACGCCAAGGGCAAGCTGACGGCCCGTGAGCGGATCGAGCTCCTGCTCGACGAGGGCTCGTTCGTCGAGCTCGACGAGTTCGCCCGGCACCGCTCCACCAACTTCGGCCTCGACAGGAACCGCCCGTACGGCGACGGCGTCGTCACCGGGTACGGCACGGTCGACGGCCGCCCGGTCGCCGTGTTCTCGCAGGACTTCACCGTCTTCGGCGGAGCCCTCGGCGAGGTCTACGGGCAGAAGATCGTCAAGGTGATGGACTTCGCGCTGAAGACCGGCTGCCCGGTCATCGGCATCAACGACTCCGGCGGCGCCCGCATCCAGGAGGGCGTGGCCTCGCTCGGCGCCTACGGCGAGATCTTCCGCCGCAACACCCACGCCTCCGGCGTCATCCCGCAGATCAGCCTGGTCGTCGGGCCGTGCGCGGGCGGCGCCGTCTACTCCCCGGCCATCACCGACTTCACGGTCATGGTCGACCAGACCTCGCACATGTTCATCACCGGCCCCGACGTCATCAAGACCGTCACCGGCGAGGACGTCGGCTTCGAGGAGCTGGGCGGCGCCCGGACCCACAACGCGACCTCCGGCGTCGCCCACCACATGGCGGGCGACGAGAAGGACGCCATCGAGTACGTCAAGCAGCTGCTGTCGTACCTGCCGTCCAACAACCTCTCCGAGCCGCCCGCCTTCCCCGAGGAGGCCGACCTGGAGGTCACGGACGAGGACCGCGAGCTGGACACGATCGTCCCGGACAGCGCGAACCAGCCCTACGACATGCACGCGGTGATCGAGCACGTCCTGGACGACGCCGAGTTCTTCGAGACGCAGCCGCTGTACGCGCCGAACATCGTCACCGGCTTCGGCCGGGTCGAGGGCCGGCCGGTCGGCGTCGTCGCCAACCAGCCGATGCAGTTCGCCGGCTGCCTGGACATCAAGGCCAGCGAGAAGGCGGCCCGCTTCGTGCGGACCTGCGACGCCTTCAACGTCCCGGTGCTCACCTTCGTCGACGTCCCCGGCTTCCTGCCCGGCGTCGACCAGGAGCACGACGGCATCATCCGCCGCGGCGCCAAGCTGATCTACGCCTACGCCGAGGCGACCGTCCCGCTCATCACGGTCATCACCCGCAAGGCCTTCGGCGGCGCCTACGACGTCATGGGCTCCAAGCACCTCGGCGCGGACCTCAACCTCGCCTGGCCCACCGCCCAGATCGCCGTCATGGGCGCCCAGGGCGCGGTCAACATCCTGCACCGCCGCACCCTCGCGGAGGCCGAGGCGAACGGTGAGGACCTGGAGGCGGTGCGGGCCCGGCTGATCCGGGAGTACGAGGACACCCTTCTCAATCCCTACGTCGCGGCCGAGCGCGGCTACGTCGACGCCGTGATCCTGCCGTCCGAGACCCGCCGGCACGTCGTACGGGGTCTGCGTCAACTGCGCACGAAGCGGGAATCCCTGCCTCCGAAGAAGCACGGCAACATCCCCCTCTAGCCACCAGGAGCCCATATGACGATCAAGGTCGTACGGGGCAACCCGACCCCGGAGGAGCTGGCCGCCGCCCTGGCGGTGGTCAGGGCCCGCGCCGCGGCGGCGGCCGCCCTGCCGCCCGGCGCGCCGACGCCCCGCGACTCCTGGTCCGACCCGTCCCGCATCGCCGCCCACCGCCTGCCCCAGCCGGGGCCGTCGGCGTGGGGCCGTACGTACTGGCCCGGCTGAAGCTGCCCGGTGCGCGGGTGACCGCGCTCCCGGGAACGAGGCGGGGCGCCGATTTGAGTACGCCTACTCAGGCGCCCCGCCCTGCCAGGTCGCACGCTGGACTCATGCTGTGGTCCGACCCCGAGAACGAACCGCCCGAGGAACTGCGTGACATGCAGGGCATGCTGCGGCGGCTGAGCGTTCTCCTGGCCCTGGCCATGGTGCTGGTGATGCTCGTGATCGGCGTGAGGTGAGGGAGCGCCCGGCCGCCGATACGCTGAACGCATGACAGCCCAGCCGCGCCGCCGACTCGTCCTGGCCTCCCAGTCCCCCGCCCGGCTCGGCCTGCTCCGCCAGGCCGGCCTCGCTCCCGAGGTGATCGTGAGCGGCGTCGACGAGGACGCCGTCACCGCCCCCACCCCCGCCGAACTGGCGCTCGCCCTCGCCGAGGCGAAGGCCTCCGTCGTGGCGGCCCGGCCGGACGTCAAGGGCGCCCTCGTGATCGGCTGCGACTCCGTGCTCGACCTGGACGGCCGGGCCCTCGGCAAGCCCGCCGACGCCGAGGAGGCCACCGCCCGCTGGAAGGCGATGCGCGGCCGCGCCGGCACCCTGCAGACCGGCCACTGCGTCTACGACACGCTCACCGGCCGCCACGTCTCCGCGACCGCGTCCACGGTCGTCCACTTCGGCGAGCCCAGCGACGAGGAGATCGCCGCCTACGTGGCCTCCGGCGAACCCCTCTACGTCGCCGGGGCGTTCACCCTGGACGGCCGCTCGGCCCCGTTCATCGACGGCATCGACGGCGACCACGGCAACGTCATCGGCATCAGCCTGCCCCTGGTCCGCCGGCTCCTGGCCGAACTGGGCGTCGGCATCACGGAGTTGTGGGCGCCGGCGGAGAAGTGACCGGGGACCCGCCGTCGCCCGCCCCGTCGCGGGGCGCCGCGCCGGCGGGTTCGGCCGGACGGTCGTAGGTCATCAGCAGCAGCACGATCAGGGCGAGCACCAGCACCATGAACAGGAACGCCGGCCAGCCGACGAGCCCCCAGGTGAAGGCGCCCAGCAGCGCGTGCACGACCGCCGCGCTGATCAGCAGCACGCGGCCGAGGCCCGCCGGGGGCCGGTCCCGCACCGCCACGAGCAGCGCGACCAGGCCGCACAGCGCGAAGTAGAGACCGAAGACGACCCCGCCGATCTTCGACGACACCGACATCATGTGCGGGTCCAGCCCGGCCAGCGACATGTCCTGGCGGTCGACGACGACCCCCAGGAACCAGTTGAGCGCCGCGATGCCGAACGCCTCGGCGAACAGCACCACCGCCACGACCCACGCCACCGGCCTGCGCATCACCGCGCCCTCCCTCTTCCGTTCGGGACAGCGCGAACGCTACTCACCGGTAAACCCGGGGACAAGGGTCCGGGGCCGGGCAAAGAATCATTGGGCCATTCGTAGGGACTCCACAAAGAAACGGAGTGGCCCGCAGCACGTGATGACAGAGACCTTGACCACAGCGGACGGCTAGGGTTTGCCGAAGGAGTACTGCGTACTGCGGTGCGACAAGGGATTTCGCGGGTCGAGCGGGCCTCGTATCACGCTCCGTGTGGGCAAGCTCACCACTGGGGACGGGTCGAAGTGCCGTGTCGGCAGTCCCTAAACTCGGCTTGTTTCAAGGAGGGAGCCTCAATCGTGCGCAAGGTGCTCATCGCCAACCGTGGCGAAATCGCTGTCCGCGTGGCCCGGGCCTGCCGGGACGCCGGGATCGCGAGCGTGGCCGTCTACGCCGACCCGGACCGGGACGCTCTGCATGTCCGCGCCGCGGATGAGGCGTTCGCCCTGGGCGGTGACACCCCGGGAACCAGCTACCTCGACATCGAGAAGGTGCTGAAGGCCGCCCGGGAGTCCGGCGCGGACGCGATCCACCCCGGCTACGGCTTCCTTTCCGAGAACGCCGAGTTCGCCCAGGCGGTGCTGGACGCGGGGCTGATCTGGATCGGCCCGCCGCCGCAGGCCATCCGCGACCTCGGCGACAAGGTCGCCGCCCGGCACATCGCGCAGCGCGCGGGCGCCCCGCTCGTGGCCGGCACGCCCGACCCGGTGTCCGGCGCCGACGAGGTCGTCGCCTTCGCCGAGGAGCACGGTCTGCCGATCGCCATCAAGGCGGCGTTCGGCGGCGGCGGCCGCGGCCTGAAGGTCGCGCGCACGCTGGAGGAGGTGCCGGAGCTGTACGACTCGGCCGTCCGCGAGGCCGTGGCCGCCTTCGGCCGCGGCGAGTGCTTCGTCGAGCGCTACCTCGACAAGCCGCGCCACGTCGAGACCCAGTGCCTGGCCGACCAGCACGGCAACGTGGTCGTCGTCTCCACCCGTGACTGCTCCCTGCAGCGCCGCCATCAGAAGCTGGTCGAGGAGGCCCCCGCGCCGTTCCTCTCCGAGCAGCAGGTCGCCCAGCTGTACAGCGCGTCGAAGGCGATCCTGAAGGAGGCCGGCTACGTCGGCGCCGGCACGGTCGAGTTCCTCGTCGGCCTCGACGGCACGATCTCCTTCCTGGAGGTCAACACCCGTCTGCAGGTGGAGCACCCGGTCACCGAGGAGGTCGCCGGCATCGACCTGGTGCGCGAGATGTTCCGCATCGCCGACGGCGAGGAGCTCGGCTACGGCGACCCGGAGCTGCGCGGCCACTCCTTCGAGTTCCGCATCAACGGCGAGGACCCGGGCCGCAACTTCCTGCCGGCGCCCGGCACCGTCACGGCCTTCGCCCCGCCGTCCGGCCCGGGCGTCCGGCTGGACGCGGGCGTGGAGTCCGGCTCGGTCATCGGCCCGGCGTGGGACTCCCTGCTGGCGAAGCTGATCGTCACGGGCCGCACGCGCAAGGAGGCCCTGGAGCGGGCCGCGCGTGCCCTGGAGGAGTTCCAGGTCGAGGGCATGGCCACGGCGATCCCGTTCCACCGCGCGGTGGTGAAGGACCCGGCGTTCGCGCCCGAGCTCACCGGCTCCGCCGACCCGTTCACGGTCCACACCCGCTGGATCGAGACGGAGTTCGTCAACGAGATCAAGCCGTTCACGGCGCCGGCCGACGCCGAGACGGACGAGGAGCCGGGCCGCGAGACGGTGGTCGTCGAGGTCGGCGGCAAGCGCCTGGAGGTCTCCCTCCCGTCCTCGCTGGGCATGTCCCTGGCCCGCACCGGCCTCGCGGCGGGCGCCAAGCCCAAGCGCCGCGCGGCGAAGAAGTCGGGCCCCGTCGCCTCCGGCGACACGCTCGCCTCCCCGATGCAGGGCACGATCGTCAAGGTCGCGGTGGAGGAGGGCCAGGAGGTCAAGGAGGGCGACCTGATCGTCGTCCTGGAGGCCATGAAGATGGAGCAGCCCCTCAACGCCCACCGGTCCGGCACGGTCAAGGGCCTGTCGGCGGAGATCGGCGCGTCGGTGACGTCGGGCGCGGCGATCTGCGAGATCAAGGACTGACGCAGCCCGGCTGAACGCCCACGGCGCGGCCCCTCGGGGGCCGCGCCGTTGCGCTGCGGGCGGTCCTGCCGCCGGGGCGGCACGGATGGGCGCAGCCGGTGCCCCGCTCAGCGCCGCCGCAGATCCGCCACCCGCGCCCGCTCGGTCCCCGGCCCCTGCTCCCCGAGCATCGAGGTGGACCGCAACCCGCCGGTGCCGCCCCCCGGCACCTGCCGGCGCGGCCCGGGCAACGGCACATCCCGGCGCTGCTGACGCGCCGGGACAGGATCACCCCCGGGGCCTGCCGACCCCGCGGAACCTCCCTGCCCGCCGGCGACGGCGATCTGCACGCCCTGGTCGGCCAGCGCCTGGAGCTCCGTGGCCGCGCGGTCGTCGTGGGCGGGCGGCTCGTCCGTCACGAGGCGCGTGATGAGGTCCGTCGGCACGGTCTGGAACATCGTGTCCGTCCCGAGCTTGGTGTGGTCCGCGAGGACCACCACCTCCGCGGCCGCCTGCACCAGCGCCCGGTCGACGGACGCCGACAGCATGTTGGACGTGGACAGCCCCCGCTCGGCGGTCAGACCACTCCCGGACAGGAAGGCCCGGGACACGCGCAGCCCGTGCAGGGACTGCTCGGCCCCGCTGCCCACCAGGGCGTAGTTCGAACCGCGGAGCGTACCGCCGGTCATCACGACCTCGACCCGGTTGGCGTGGGCCAGGGCCTGCGCCACGAGCAGCGAGTTGGTGACGACGGTCAGGCCGGGCACCCGGGCGAGCCGGCGGGCCAGCTCCTGGGTCGTCGTACCCGCCCCGACCACGATCGCCTCCCCCTCTTCCACGAGATTCGCGGCGAGGTCGGCGATGGCGGTCTTCTCGGCGGTCGCGAGATGGGACTTCTGCGGAAAGCCGGACTCCCGCGTGAAACCGCCCGGCAGTACCGCACCGCCGTGCCGGCGGTCGAGGAGTCCTTCTGCCTCCAGCGCGCGCACGTCCCGCCGTACGGTCACTTCGGAGGTCTGGACGACGCGGGCGAGCTCACGGAGCGACACGGCCCCGTTCGCTCGCACCATTTCGAGGATCAATTGGCGACGTTCTGCAGCGAACACGAAACTGACAGTAACGCCAGCGACCGTCTGCTTTCAGCAGTTTGCGCTGAATAGCAGAAGATGTTCGCACGCACCAGCGGGAAGTGGTATAGGGCCTGATCCCCCGGCCTATGCCGTACGCATGGTCGAACACTCCCCGTGACCAGCGGGGAGCCGGTTTCGGCCTCAGCCGTCGCCGTTCATCTTGCGGGTGTGCAACTGCCGTGCCACCTCGGCGATCGAGCCCGACAGGGAGGGGTAGACGGTGAAGGCGTTCGCGATCTGTTCGACCGTCAGATTGTTGTCGACCGCGATCGAGATGGGGTGGATCAGTTCCGAGGCGCGGGGCGCCACGACCACGCCGCCGACCACGATGCCCGTGCCCGGCCGGCAGAAGATCTTGACGAAGCCGTCGCGGATGCCCTGCATCTTGGCGCGCGGGTTGCGCAGCAGCGGCAGCTTCACGACCCGGGCGTCGATCTTGCCCGCGTCGACGTCGGCCTGGGTGTAGCCGACGGTGGCGATCTCCGGGTCGGTGAAGACGTTCGACGAGACGGTCTTCAGGTTCAGCGGGGCCACGGCGTCGCCGAGGAAGTGGTACATGGCGATACGCCCCTGCATGGCGGCCACGGACGCGAGGGCGAACACCCCGGTCACGTCACCGGCCGCGTACACACCGGGAGCGGTCGTGCGCGAGACCTTGTCGGTCCAGATGTGACCGGACTCGCGCAGCCGGACACCGGCCTCCTCCAGCCCCATGCCCTCGCTGTTGGGCACGGCGCCGACGGCCATCAGGCAGTGCGAGCCGGTGATGACCCGCCCGTCGGCGAGCGTGACCTCGACCCGGTCCCCGACCCGCTTGGCGGACTGCGCCCGGGTGCGTCCCATGACGTTCATGCCGCGCCGCCGGAAGACCTCCTCCAGCACCGCCGCCGCGTCCGGGTCCTCACCGGGCAGCACCCGGTCGCGCGAGGACACGAGCGTGACCTTCGACCCGAGCGCCTGGTAGGCACCGGCGAACTCGGCACCGGTGACACCGGAGCCGACCACGATGAGCTCCTCGGGAAGCTCGTTCAGGTCGTAGACCTGGGTCCAGTTCAGGATCCGCTCGCCGTCCGGCCGGGCGTCGGGCAGCTCACGCGGGTGCCCGCCGGTGGCGATGAGCACCGCGTCGGCCGTGAGGGTCTCCTCGGTGCCGTCGGCGGCGCGCACCACGACCTTGCGCGACCCGTCGAGCGCCTGCATGCCCTCCAGTCGCCCGCGCCCGCGCAGGACGCGCGCTCCGGCCCGGGTCACGGAGGCGGTGATGTCGTGCGACTGGGCGAGCGCGAGCCGCTTCACACGCCGGTTGACCTTGCCCAGGTCCACCCCCACCACACGGGCGGCCTGCTCCACGTGGGGAGTGTCGTCGGCGACGATGATGCCCAGCTCCTCGTAGGAGGAGTCGAAGGTGGTCATCACCTCGGCCGTGGCGATGAGGGTCTTCGAGGGCACGCAGTCGGTGAGCACCGACGCCCCGCCCAGACCGTCGCGGTCGACGACGGTCACCTCCGCGCCGAGTTGTGCGGCCACCAGCGCCGCTTCGTATCCGCCGGGTCCGCCACCGATGATCACGATCCGAGTCACGTACTCCATTGTCCCGCACCCCCCGGTGCGGCACCGCCCCGGGGCGGCTCTGTTACGCGAGTGACGCCGTTCGGCCTGCCGTACGCTCTCCCCATGTCGCTCTACGCCGCGTACGCCGGCAACCTCGACGCGCGGCTGATGTCCCGCCGCGCCCCGCACTCGCCGCTGCGCGCCACCGGCTGGCTGAACGGATGGCGACTGACCTTCGGCGGCGAGCACATGGGCTGGGAGGGCGCCCTGCCGACGATCGTGGAGGACCCGCTCTGCCAGGTCTTCGTCTCCCTCTACGACATCGCCCCCATGGACGAGGAGTCGCTGGACCGCTGGGAAGGCGTGGGCCTCGACATCTACCGCCGCACGCGCGTACGGGTCCACACCCTCGACGGTGAGGAGCCCGCCTGGGCCTTCGCCCTGAACGCGTACGAGGGCGGCCTGCCCTCCGCCCGCCACCTCGGCGAGATCGCCGACGCGGCGGAGTCGGCCGGCGCCCCCCACGACTACGTCATGGAGCTCCGCAAGCGCCCCTGCTGAGGGACGGCCTCGTCGGAAACGACAAGACAACGATCGCCACCCCGTCAGCTCCACCATCTACGCGCGTAGGCAATCACCGGCTACCCTCGTCGGCGTGAACGCATCTCTTCTTCCGGACGACATCCAGGGCGACCCGCACGCGGCCGCCGACGCCGCCGCGGCCCGCCTGCGCGAACTCACGGGCGCCGAGACCCACGACGTCGCCCTCGTGATGGGCTCCGGCTGGGCCCCGGCCGTGGACGCGCTGGGTGCCCCCGAGGCCGAGTTCCAGGTCACCGAGCTGCCCGGTTTCCCGCCGCCGGCGGTCGAGGGGCACGGCGGCAAGATCCGCTCCTACCGGATCGGCAACAAGCGCGCCCTGGTCTTCCTGGGCCGCACGCACTACTACGAGGGCCGCGGGGTCGCCGCCGTCGCCCACGGCGTCCGCACCGCCGTGTCGGCCGGCTCCAAGACCATCGTCCTCACCAACGGCTGCGGCGGCCTGCGCGAGGGCATGCGCCCCGGCCAGCCGGTGTTGATCAGCGACCACATCAACCTCACCGCCACCTCCCCCATCGTCGGCGCCAACTTCGTCGACCTCACCGACCTCTACTCCCCGCGGCTGCGCGCCCTGTGCAAGGAGGTCGACCCCACGCTGGAGGAGGGCGTCTACGCCCAGTTCCCCGGCCCGCACTACGAGACCCCGGCCGAGATCCGCATGGCCCGTGTCATCGGCGCGGACCTGGTGGGCATGTCGACGGTCCTGGAGGCGATCGCCGCGCGTGAGGCGGGCGCGGAGGTCCTGGGCATCTCCCTGGTGACCAACCTGGCGGCGGGCATGACCGGCGAGCCCCTCAACCACGAAGAGGTCCTCCAGGCCGGCCGCGACTCGGCCGCCCGGATGGGCTCCCTGCTCGCCCAGGTCCTGGGCCGCCTGTAGCCAACCCGTGCGCGGCCCCGCACCCGCGACCAGGGCGGACGGCTCAAGCCGGGCCGGGCTCGCACCCGCCGGACGACGCGAGGGGCCGTGTCGGGGGGTGTCCGCCCGCAGCGGTTGGCGCGTCGACGAACAGCGAGTCGGTACGCAACCCCATCGC